>PWWP01000119.1 GCA_003562075.1 Gemmatimonadota bacterium | reverse complement strand
CTGACACAATAATTGACAGGTCAAGCCCTGTCACGTTCTTCCACTATAACAAGACATGTGGCCGGTCAAGCCCGGCCTATACAGGTGGCGGAAAGCTACCTACTACCTACTTCTTACTTCTAACTTCTAACTTCTAACTTCTTACTCTCACCCCTTCGCTCCTTCTCTAAAGTCCCTCAAGTCTCTTAAGTCTCTTAAGTCACCCATCTCCCTCAGCTCCCATCACTCCTTCCCCACTCACTACCTCAGTCCGCTTCGCACCAGGAAATGCTCGATATCCGGCTCCTGGCCACGGAATTCAATATAAGCATCCATGCCGTCGCGCAAGGCGTTTTCGGCCAAAATATACTTGCGGAAACGTTCCGCCAGCTCCTGGTTAAACAGGTCACCCGAATCTTTGAATGCCATAAAGGCATCCGCATCCAGCACACCTGCCCAGCGGTAAACGTAATAGCCGGCGGCATAGCCTGTGCCAAAAATATGTCCGAAATAGGTGGTGCGGTACCTGGGCTTGATCTCTTCGATGAGGCCCATATTCCTGAGCGATTGCTCTTCAAAAGCCCTGACATCTATCACATCGCCGTGTTCAGCCGTATGCCAGTCCATATCAAGAATGGCAGCGGCAATATATTCCGTGTTGATGAAGCCCTGGTTGAAAAATTCAGCGTTGCGCATTTTCTGTCGCAACTCTTCGGGCATGGGTTCGCCGGTTTCGTAATGGAGTGCATACTTATTAAGCAGTTCCGGTTCGGCGGCAAAGTTTTCCAGGATTTGCGAAGGCAGCTCAACAAAGTCACGCGGAACACTGCGGCTTGTTCTCCTGTAGCGGCCGTCGGCAAAAAAGTTGTGAAGTGCATGTCCGAACTCATGGAAGTAGGTGGTTGTCTCGTCCCATGTCAGCAATGCCGGCTGCCCACCGGATGGACGGCTGAAATTCATGACAATGGTTACGATGGGATGAATCTTTTCACCATTTTCGTAAGCTCCGGTGCGATAAGTGCCGCACCACGCTCCTCCCCTTTTTCCAGGACGGGGATGGGGGTCAATAAACAGGATACCAAGATGGCTTCCGTCACGGTCAAACACCTCAAAAGCCTCTACCTCTTCATGGTAAACCGGAACCTCAGGGCGGGCTTCGAAAGTAAGCCCAAACAATTTGTTGGCCAACAGGAAATTTCCATCCCGGACATTATCTATGGCAAAATAAGGCTTCAATTCGTTATCATCCAGATCATACTGCTCTTTACGAAGTATTTCCGCATAATACCACCAGTCCCAGGGTGCCAGTTCATAGTCACCACCCTCCCTGTCAATAATGGCCTGCATATGATCTCTTTCCTGTTTGGCAAGTTCAAGTGATGGTTCCCATATCTGATACAGGAAATCATACACATTTTGCGGATTTTCCGCCATTTGGATAGCTTGGAAAAACTCTGCATAATTGTTGTATCCGAGCATACGCGACATTTCCTGACGCAACTGCATCAGCTCAGCAAAAAGGTCTTTGTTGTCGTTTTCATTGTCGTTATCGCCACGCATAAAATAGCCGGTAAAAACTTTTTCACGCAGGTCTCTTCTTTCAGAGAAACGCAAAAACGGTATCCAGCTTGGGTTGTGCAAAGTAACGATTCCCAATGCATCCACTCCGGCTTTTTCAGCCGCTTCAGCCGCTGCCGCTCTGACGCTGGCAGGCAGTCCTGCAAGATCTTCTTCAGTTTCCAGCTTTAACTGAAATGCGTTGGTCTCTGCCAGCTGGTTTTCTCCAAGCTGCAACGAAACCATGGACATCCTTGCGTTGAGTTCAGCCAGTTTCTCGCGCTCCTCCTCAGGCAAAGCCGCACCACCGCGCTCAAAGTCACGATAGTACATCTCAACCACACGCAACTGCTCCGGGTCGAGGTCCATATCGTGCCGCTGCTCATAAACAGCCTGTATGCGGGCAAACAGATCCTGGTTCATCCGGATGGCATTGCTGTGCGCCGATAGCATAGGTGTTGCCTCGCGGGCAATTTCCTGTAACCTGGGATTTGTCTCGGCGCCACGTAAACCGCCAAAAACAGGCGTTACTCTGCGTAACAGACCTCCGGCCTGATCATAGGCCACGATGGTATTCTCAAAATCCGGAGCATCAGGGTTATTGACGATGGCGTCAATCTCCGCCTGGTGCTGCCTGATTCCCTCTTCAATGGCCGGCAGGAAATGCTCATCGTCGATCCTGTCGAAAGGAGGAACGTCAAACGGGGTGTTGTAATCTGCGAAAAACGGGTTTTCACTTTGCTCGGTGCAAGCTGCAAACATCATTGTCAATGGAATAAAAAACAAAAATAACTTTCTCATATTTACGGGTTTTAGATGTATAATGGTGTGGTTGTGATGAAGTTTTTATCTGATTGCCCTGAATCAGTTACCATCCTGTAGATATGCTTTGTAACTGTTCTTATAAAAAAACAAAAGGCAAAGATACGTTTTTTTCATTGATCTTTTTGAAAGGGTAATGGGAGCTGGGAGTTGGGAGCTGGGAGCTGGGAGCTGGGAGCTGGGAGCTGGGAGCTGAGTGATGGGTGACTTAAGGGACTTAAGGGACTTAAGGGACTTGAGAGAGGGGGTGAAAGAGTGAAAGAGAGAGGGGGAAAAAGTAAGAAGTAAGAAGTAAGAAGTAAAAAGATAGGTAGTAGGTAGTAGGTAGCTACCGCCACCTGTATAGGCCAGGCTTGACCGGCCACATGTCTTGTTATAGTGGAAGAACGTGACAGGGCTTGACCTGTCAATTATTGTGTCAGGAAGGAATTAGCGTGTTGCAGGCCG
>PWWP01000237.1 GCA_003562075.1 Gemmatimonadota bacterium | reverse complement strand
CCGTGGACTCACCGGTGAGCCGCCTCACCGTGAAGCCCAGCCCCTCCAGCTCCCGGGTCATGACCCGAAAGACGGGCTCCTGGGTCTGGGGGACGGTGGTGGGGCTCTCCAGGCGGGTGAGCTCCTCCAGAAGCTCGAGCATCTGGTCCGTCCGGGGCGTCAACCACTCCAGAAGTCGGGGTGTATCCGGATGAGGTTCCATGGTCAACGCTGGAATCCCGCAGGGAAGGGAAAGGGATGGGTCTTGGTGATCTCGGCATACCGACCCGGATTCACGTAGACCAGAAGGGGGCTTCGCCGGACCACCTCCTCGTCCTCCACCCCCGTGGCCCGGACGGCCTCGGCTGGGACCCGGGCGGCCACGACCCGGCCGGCAATGAGGCTTGCCCGGCCAAAATCGTCAACGATCCGGTCCAGCTCACATTCCAGGACCAGGTGGGCGTCCCGAAGCACCCTGCCCTCCACCACTTCCGCCGGAAGAGTAGGGAGGGATGAAAGGCCTGGCGTCGGCTCCTCTTCGTCGCCACATCGGGGAGCAGCAGTCAGGCTCGTCACCACAACCTGATCCGGTCTGGGAAAGCTCACCGTGAAGCTGCCATGCTCCTGGACATTCTGGTAGGTACCGTGGCTGGGAGTGCAGACGAAACCGAAATGCCCTTCCCAGCCCAGGGGCGTCACCATGTGTTTGGGCGCCAGGTCGTATCCATCCCCCTCCCGGGTACCCACCACCACCAGGGGCGCCGGGGTGAAGACCCGATCCCAGATGGGAAATCGGAGGTCCAGTCGGATCAGGCCGTCCTCTCCGGCCTGGGAGGGCTCGTTCATGGCGACTCCTCAGTATAAAACAGAATATAGATACTAGAATATATGCTCTTGTTCAGCCCTTATCCGTAGCGGCCACCCACTGCGTAGCTGGCGTCCAGGATCTCCACGGGATGAGCCACCTCCACCGGCGAGTCCAACAGCCTCAGGTGTGCTCCGATCTGCATCATGCAACCCGGGTTTCCCGTGGCCACCACCTGGCACCCGGTCCGGGCCACGGCCAGGGCTTTGTCCCTCCCGATCCGTCCTCCCAGCTCTGGATGGGTGATCCCATAGATCCCCGCACCCCCGCAGCACTCCCCATCCCCCTCCAGAGGCCTGAGCTCCAGCTCGGGAATCGTGGACAGCAGACGCTCCCCGACCCCGGATACCCGCTGGCCGTGGAGCAGGTGGCACGGCGCATCGTACGTAACGACCAACGGGATGGGCCCGCCCTTCGCCGGGGTCCGCCCCTCTCCGGCCAGGAGAAACGTAATGTCCACCACCCGCTTGGAGAACGAGGCCCCAGCTTCGTCCAGAAGCTCTCCGTACTCCCGCATGATGGCCCCACAGCCGGCAGCGTTCACCACGACGTAGTCCAATTCATGCTTCTGAAATGCCGCCACATTCCTCTGGGCCATGGCCCGGGCGGTCCCCAACTCGCCTCCATGGGCGTGGAGGGCACCGCAGCAACCCTGGGTCGGAACCTCCACCACCCTCCAACCATTGATCTCCAGAACCCTGCGTGAAGCGTCATTGACGCGGCGGAAGAGTTGGTCCTGGACGCAGCCCGTCAAGAGGGCTACCACCCCCCGTTCCTCTCTCGCGTCCTCCTCTTCCTGCAGCCCTCCACCCCTCAACCCTTCCTTCGAGTCCGGCCCCGCGCGGCGTGAGAGGAGTCGGGCCGGTGCCGATGCAGCCAACATGGCCGCACCCAGTCGCACCCTGCCTGCCACTCCCCCCTCCTCCTCCCTCCGGCCCCACCTCCGCCCCAGCACAGCCGGAAGTCTGGAGGCCCGCAGTAGACGACTCGCCCACATCCACGGATAGAAGAGCGCCGCATGCCCGATGGCCTGGAGCAGGCTCCGCTGCAGCAGCGAGGGAGACCGGGCTTCCACCGCCACTTCTCGGGCCCGCTCCAGAAGATATCCGTACTCTACCCCTGAGGGGCACACGGACTCACAGGCCCGGCACCCCAGACAACGGTCCAGGTGACGCTGAAACGCCGGCGATTCAGAAGAAAGGCGCCCTTCCGCCACCGCGCTCATGAGGTGGAGTCGACCCCGGGGGGAGTCGGCTTCGTCTCCCAATCGGGTGTAGGTGGGACAGGCCGGGAGACAGAACCCACAATGGACGCAGTGGGACAACCGGTCCGCTTGCTCGGCAAGCGCGGCGCCCAGCATCCCTCCTGGTCGGTTCTCCCTCTCCCTCGTCATGTCTCTCCTCTCCCCATGAGAGCCCCCAGGCTCCGGGTGATGCGGCGGATCCCCGCCTCCCCTTCCCAGGCCAGGACCGCCCGGACCAGGCGACGTCCAGATGGTCGATAGGGGAACCACCACGGCTCTCCCCGAAATTCGAATCGGTTCTCCAGAACAGCCCTGGACCGGCTGTAGGAGAGGAGACCTTCATCCCCCTTCACCCGCGAAAAGCCACTCTCCCCCCGCCCCCCCATGGGCAGAGCCGGGACGGCCCAGTGAGAAAGAGTGTCGTTGATGGAGAACCCCCCACCTTTCAACCGGGCGCCCAGGGATCTGGCCCGGGACAGGTCCTGGCTCCAGACAGAAGCGAAGAGGCCCATGGGGTGAGCGTTCACCCGTCGCACTGCCTCCTCCTCGTCGGCCACCGAGGCCACGGGAAGCAGGGGGCCCAACGTCTCCTCTCGCATGACCTGCATCCGATCGGTGGCGTCGGCCAGTACGGTGGGGAGGAAGACGTTGGATGCCGGATCGATGCGGCCGCCGCCACAGAGGACGCGGGCGCCTCGCTCCACTGCATCGGCCAGTTGGGCCT
>PWWP01000285.1 GCA_003562075.1 Gemmatimonadota bacterium | reverse complement strand
GGTGGGGAACAGTGGGGGCATCATCCTCTCGGGCCAGGTTTCCCTGGACGGGGTCGGGGTGGGCTCTCGGGCACCGGGTCGCCTCCCGGGTCGGGCCGCCGGTCTGGGGGAGTGGAGCTTCCAGATGCTGGTGGGCCGGATGGCCGACAATGGCGAGATCGGCCGTCCTGGCTTTCTGGCCGGCCGGTGGGTGTGGGCCCCGATCCCGTCCCTGGAGGCTGGGTTCAACCGGGGCGCCTTCTTCGGGGGCGACGGAGCACCGGGGATGACGGCCCGCCGACTGGTCTCCCTCCTCTTCGGAGCCCATCACCGGGAGGACGGCCGGGTGGTGCAGATGACGAACCAGACCGCCAGCTTCGACTTCTCCTTCCGGCACCAGGTGGCCGGTGTGCCCACCCTCGTGTATGGCGAGCTGGGATTCGAGGATTCCTCCGGGGCCTGGAAGCGGAGCCCGGCGATCATCCTGGGGGTGGAGGCGGCCCATCCGGATCGCTCTTTCCGACTGGGGCTGGAGCGGAGCTACTTTTCCCGCCGCAATGGGCATGGCCACTGGTACCGTCACTCCTTCTACCGGAGCGGATGGTCGGACCGGGGGCAGGTCCTGGGCCACCCCCTTGCTGGTGCCGGAACCGAGTGGCTTCTTCATGGGGTGATTCACGGCGGCGACGAGTTGGGTGATGGGGCCGGCTCCAGCCTCCAGGTGGGACTCCGGACCCGGGAGCGGCTGGCCGAGCACTCCTTCGCCCCGGCCCAGGCCGGTCGGAGCTGGGGTGGGCAGATCCACGGCACTGTTCCTGCAGTTCCTGGTCGGGAGCTACCGGTCCATCTCGTTGTCCACGCCCAGGGGGATTGGCTGACGGAGAACGGTGAACCGGGGCAGGAGCCAGGGCTCCAGGGAACGGTGTCTCTGGGACTTCAATGGACCTTCGGGGGTGGCGGCCCGCCTGCGACCCCCTGAGAGGGCGACGGCAGAGCTGCGATCCCCTTAGGAGTGACGGCAGAGCTGCGGCTCCCTGACTTCTTCCTTATCGAACAGGAACAGCGACCAGACGATGAAGATCGGAGTGATCGGAACGGGATACGTGGGGCTGGTGGTAGGCGCCGGACTGGCCCACACAGGCAACGATGTGGTGTGCGCCGACATCGACGATGAGAAGATCCAGGGGCTGAAGGAGGGGAAGATCCCCATCTACGAGCCCGGGCTGGAGGAGCTGGTCCACGAGAACCTGGGGGCCGGACGCCTCACCTTCACCACCGATGTGCCGGCGGCGGTTCGCCGTTCCCGTATCCTCTTCATCGCCGTGGGGACGCCTCCTGGCGAGGACGGCTCCGCCGACCTCCAGCACGTCCTGGCCGTGGCCCGGGAGATCGGTCGGGCCATGGACGGAGAGCGGATCGTCATCACCAAGAGCACGGTACCTGTGGGGACGGCCCGGAAGGTCCGGGAGGCCATCCAGGCCGAGACGGATCACCGGGTCCACGTCTGCTCAAACCCCGAGTTCCTGAAGGAGGGAGCGGCGGTGGACGACTTCATGAAGCCCGACCGGGTGGTCCTGGGGGTGGACAACGAGGCGGTGGGCCGAGAACTCCAGAGTCTCTACGAGCCCTTCGTCCGGACCGGGAACCAGATCCTCCTCATGGACATCGCGTCTGCTGAGATCACCAAGTACGCGGCCAACGCCATGCTGGCCACCCGGATCTCCTTCATGAACATGATTGCGGGGCTCTGCCAGGCTGCCGGCGCCGACGCCGACCAGGTTCGACTGGGGGTGGGTTCCGATGATCGGATCGGCCCTTCCTTCCTTTTCCCCGGCATCGGCTACGGGGGCTCCTGCTTCCCCAAGGACGTGAAGGCCATGGTCCGGACCCTCCGTGACACGGGGATCGACGCCGGGATTCTGGAGGCCGTGGAGGCGATGAACGAGAGCCAGAAGCGGTTCCCCCTCCGGATCCTGGACCAGGCCCTGGGGACGGACCTCTCAGGCCGGCGAATCGCCATCTGGGGACTCTCCTTCAAGCCCAACACCGACGACATGCGGGAAGCGCCCAGTCTGGTGACGGTGGAAGGGGTGCTGGAGCGAGGGGGCGAGGTGGTGGCCCACGACCCGGTGGCCATGGAGGAGGCCCGGCGCCTCCACTTCGGCGACCGGATCGAGTACGCCGAGAATAACTACCAGGCCCTGGAGGGTGCCGACGCCTTGGTGCTCCACACCGAGTGGCATCCCTACCGGCGTCCTGATTTCCAGCGCATGCGGCAGCTCATGCGGGGCGATCTGGTGGTGGATGGCCGGAATATCTTCCCCGTCCAGAAGATGGTGGAGGTGGGGTTCCGCTACCACTCCATCGGGCGGCCGCCGGTCATTCCGGCCGAGTCGTGAGTCGAGGCCTGATCTGGTGAGCATGCTTCCTGAAGGAATCTGGGCCTTTGCTCTCCTGAGCTTCACCTCGCTCTTTGCCATCACCAACCCCCTGGTGGCGGCACCTCTATTCATGGCCATCACCGAGGGGCACACCCCTCAGGAAAAGCTTCGGACCCTCCGGCTGGCCGTGACTACGGGGGCGGTGGTCCTGGTGACCTTCGCCCTCCTGGGCGGGGCCATCTTCCAGTTCCTGGGGGTCACGATCCACGCGTTCCGGATCGCAGGGGGGATCATCATCTTCGGGATGGCCGCCGAGATGCTCCAGGCCAAGCCCTCTCGGCTGAAGTCCACCTCCGAGGAGGAGGCCGAGGCCCTCATGAAATCCCAGGTGGGAATCACCCCCCTGGGCGTCCCCATGATCGTGGGGCCAGGGGCCATCACCACCGTCATGGTCCTGGCCGGCGATGCCCCCGGGTTCTTCCACGTGGTATCCCTCTTCGGGGCCATGGCCCTGGTTCTGGGGAGCATCTACCTGGTCCTCCGGGCCGCTCCCTGGATCACCGAGCTCCTGGGACAGACCGGGGTGAATGTCCTGACCCGGATCATGGGCCTCCTCCTGGCGGTGGTGGCCGTCCAGTTCGTCATCGACGGCGTGCAGGCCGTCCTGGGTCCCATGCTGGCCGGATCAGGTTGAAGCCGGTTGGGTCCACCGGCACGAGCCCTCCGCTATCGGACCGTCCGCCCCTCCCGGCGGTCAGGACCCCGGCCGGTTCCGTCGAATCCGGGTGTCCGTCAGCCCACCGGCATCAGGCTCCGGCCCAGCTCCAGGACCGCGTCCACCATCAGCTCCAGGTCTTTCCCGGTGGTTCGGTGGTTGCAGAGGCAGACCCGGAGTCCGAAGGCGTCGCCCCGCCGGATGGGCGAGGGCACGGCGATGCCCCGCCGGTGGAGCTCCAGGAGGACCTCCCGGTTGAGTTCGTTCAACTCGTCCTGGGAGAGGGGGGTGGCCAGGGGATCGTCGCTGTCCACGCGAGGATGGAAACGGAAGCAAACGATGTTCAGGTCGGCGGGAGCCAGGAGCTCCAACTCCGCCTCGTCTCGCACCAGGCGGGCCAGGGATCGGGCTTGCCGACAGTTGGTCTCGACCGCCTGACCGATGGCGTTGGCCCCCAGGTGCTGGAGGGTGAACCAGACCTTGAAGGCCCGGAACCCCCGGCTCAGCTCCGGTCCCAGGTCGCAGGGCCAGGTGTCGCCGGCCGCCGGTCCCTCGTCCAAGGAGGTCAGGTAGTCGGCCCGGCCTCCGAAGGTGGCCCGGTGAAGGGCTCCATCCCGGATCAGGATGAATCCGGCTTCATAGGGGACATGGAACCACTTGTGGAAGTCGAAGGCCAGGGAGTCGGCCTCCTGGATCCCCTCCAGGCGATGGGCCAGGGTTGGGGCCAGCTTCAGGGCCGCACCGAAGGCCCCGTCCACGTGCATCCAGAGCCCGTGCTGGCGGGTCACTTCCCGAATCCGGGTCAGATCATCCACGGCCCCGCAGGTCACCGAGCCGGCGGTGGCCACTACAGCGAAGGGGGTGAGTCCTGCGTCCAGGTCCCGGCGGATGGCGGCGTCCAGGGCTTCCGGGTCCATGGAGCCGTCCTCCAGCATGGCCACCGGCCGGAGGGCGTCGGCGCCCAGCCCCAGGAGGCTGAAGGCGTCCTTGATGGACTGGTGGCCGTCGGCAGTGGCGTACCCCACCAGCCCCTGTCCCCCGCCCTCCGGGTGGGCCAGCCCCAGGGTCCGGTCCCGGCCCCGGGTCGTCCGGCGGCGTGCCGTGGCCAGCCCGACGATGGTGGCCATGGAGGTGCCGCTCACCACCATTCCGGTGGCCTCGTCCGGGAACCCGAAGAGTTCCCGGACCCAGCCCACCACCTGCTCCTCCACCAGGATGGGGGCATGGTGTCGGCCCCCGGTGTTGGCATTCATCGCCCCCGCCAGGAACTCGGCCAGGGCGCCGGTGGGGGTCCCGCTCCCGTGGACCCAGCCGAAGAAGCGGGGATGGGTGTTGCCCAGCGTGTAGGGGAGGATGTCTTCCCGGACCTCGTCCAGAACGTCCTCCAGCGGCTGGGCATCCCGGGGCAGTCCGGATTGGAGGTTCTCCTGGACCTGATCGGGGATGGGGCGCCAGACCGGTCCCTGGTCTGCCTCCTGAAACCGGTTGATCAGCTCGTCCACCACCTGGTGGGCCTGGTTCCGGAAGTCTGTCCAGTCGGTGGGGTCCAGCCGACCTGGTCCGCCCTCGGGGGCGCCGTCTGACTCGTCCGACTGGGTTTCGGCCTGATCCTGCGATGCCTCATCGGTCATGGGGTCCATTGGATCCGTGTGGGGTTGAATAAGTCTGATCGGAAAGTGGGGCGAGCCGCGTTGCGAACGCCACGGAGTTCCCCAGTAGGCACGCGGCCGCACTCCACTTTCCGATCAGACTTCTATATCTGCGTGGCCTCCTCAGTCCTCGGCCAAGACGCCCGGGGGCCGCCGGAGAGCAGGCTGCATCGGAGAGCAGTTCGCGCCGGGGAGCGGCCCCGGGCCTTGCGCAGAGGGCCTCGGGAAGGCTGATTTCGATTGGGTCCGCGCCCCCCTTCCGGGGGCCGGACAGACCTTCACCTACTCTCAAGAGCAGGGAAAGATGCGGATTGTACTCACCGGCGCCGCCGGATTCCTGGGCTCCCACCTGGCAGCCCGCCTCCTCCAGGAGGGGCACGAGGTGGTGGGCGTGGACAACCTTATCACCGGTTCCCAGACCAACCTGGCCTGGCTCCAGGAAAAGGACGGCTTCAGCTTCCGGGAGCACGACGTGTCCACCCCCCTCTTCGTAGACGGGGCGGTGGATGGCGTCCTTCACTTTGCTTCACCGGCCAGTCCGGTGGACTACCTGGAGTATCCCATCCAGACGTTGAAGGTGGGAAGCCTGGGCACCCATAACATGCTGGGCTTGGCCAAAGAGAAGGAGGCCCGGTTCCTCCTGGCCTCCACTTCCGAGGTCTACGGCGACCCGGAGATCCATCCCCAGACCGAGGACTACTGGGGGAATGTGAATCCGGTGGGGCCCCGAGGCGTCTACGATGAGGCCAAGCGCTTCGCCGAGGCCATGACCATGGCCTACCACCGGCACCATGGCCTGGACACCCGGATTGCCCGGATCTTCAACACCTACGGACCCCGCATGCGGCCGGCTGACGGCCGGGTGGTGTCCAACTTCGTGGTCCAGGCCCTCCGGGGAGAGCCCCTGACGGTGTACGGCGACGGATCCCAGACCCGCTCCTTCTGCTACGTAACCGACGAGGTAGACGGACTCTACCGTCTTTTCCTCTCCGATGAAGTGGAGCCGGTCAATGTGGGCAACCCCACCGAGTACACCATCCGGGAGTTGGCCCAGGAGATCCTCCGGCAGGTGGATGGGCCTTCCACGCTGGAGTTCCGCTCCCTCCCGGAGGACGACCCCAAGGTCCGGCAGCCCGACATCACTCGAGCCCGAGAGCTCCTGGGGTGGGAGCCCCGCATCGACCTGGTGGAAGGGCTGCAGCAGACCATCCCCTACTTCCGGGGGCTGGTGGAGGCCGGCCAAGCGGAGGCCCGACCGCTGGAGTAGGGTGGAGCCCTCAGCGCTCCTTCCCCTGGAGGGCCTCCCGAACCTTGTGGACCAGTGACTCCACCGTCCACGGCTTGGGAAGGAAGGGGTGGTCCAAGGGAACGGAGCTCTTGTCGGTGAGGAAGTCGGGGGCGTACCCACTGGTGAGCAGGACCCTGGGGAGTCGGTCCTCTTCCGTCAGCCGTTCCACCAGCTCGATCCCCGTCATGCTGGGCATGACCAGGTCCGTCAGGAGGAGATCCGGCATCCCTACGCGGTCCATGACCTCCAGCGCTTCCAGCCCGTGAGCCGCCTCCATGACCCGGTAGCCCCGGGAGCGGAGGACCCGGCCGGTGACCCGCCGAAGGCTGGCGTCGTCCTCCACGAACAGGACCAGATGACCCTCTTTCGAACGAGCGACGGCCTCCTCGGCCTCCTCGGCCTCCAAGGTGGTCTGGGAGGGGGCGTCGGCCAGGCGGAAGTAGAGGCGGATGGCCGTCCCTTCCCCCGGCTCACTCTCCACCTCGATGAAGCCCCGGTGCTGCTTCATGATCCCGTAGACCATGGACATGCTGAGCCCGGGCCGGTCGTCGTCGGAGCGGGCGGCGAAGAAGGGTTGGAAGAGGCGCGAGACCACCTGAGGCGGAATCCCCTCCCCGTTGTCCACCACGGTGATGAGACCGTAGTCTCCGGGGTCGCCCCAACCGGTGTGCATGAGGTGCTCCCGGTCGAAGCCACCGGGACCCACCCGGATGGCGAGCTCGCCGCCATCCGGCATGGCGTCCCGGGCATTGGCCACGAGCGTCAGAAGCATCTGCTCCACCGCCCCGGGGTCGGCCAGGACCGGTTCTACCCCCTGGGTGACGGTCTCGACCTGGATGGCGTCGGGGAGGAGGGGGCGGATCTTCCGCATGGAGTCCCGGACCACCTCCTCCAGTCCCACCCGCCGGAGGTTCAGTCGCTCGCCCCGGCTGAACGAGAGAAGATGGCGAATCATCTGGCTCGCCGTAGTGGCCGAGCGCCGCACCTCCATGAGTTCCTGGCGGGCCTGCTTGTCATCGCCCTGCTTCAGGCCCTCCTCCAGGAGGTCCAGCCGGGAGAGGAGGGTGGTAAACAGGTTGTTCAGGTCGTGGGACATCCCCCCAGCCAATTGGCCCAGGGCCTCCATCTTTTCGGCCTGCCGGAGTTTGGCCTCCAGGTGCCGCCGTCCCGTCACGTCCTCCACCTGGATCTCCAGGAGGCCTTCCCGGCCCTCCGGCGCCTCCGTCACCTGGATCCGGACCCAGAGTGAGGTGCCATCCCGGCGGATCCAGCGGACCTCGGGCCAGCTCAGCGTACGGGCCAGCTCTCCTTCCAGCTCACCCCGGTCCCGGTGCTCGGCGAAGAGGTCGTGGACCCGGGGGACCCCCTCCCGGAGTTCCCCTTCCGTGTCGAAGCCCATGAGGGCCAGGAAGGGAGCAGTGGCCGATAGGATTTCGCCGGAGGGGGTGAGCCGGGCCCGGGCTGAAGCCGGGGGGGCCGAGAGGGAATCACCAGTGTCAGGGCTCATGTCTGGGACAGCTCCAGGACGTGGGGAGGGATGGGCTCGTCGGGGTGGTATCGGACTTGCTTCCACCACATCATAGGGGGTCGGGTCATCTGGGACCGCGTAACTGCCGGCCTGGGGTGCTACGTCGACGCCAGGCCCATGAAGTCCGTACTCGAACAGGTGCCCCGATCTCAATTGGGCGACAATGTAACGGAGAATGCTTGAATGAGCACCCTTGTGACCGGTCACGCTGGATTCATCGGCTCTCATCTGGTGGACACCCTCCTGGCGGAGGGAGAGGAGGTGGTAGGGTTGGACAACCGGGATCCCTTCTACCCGACTGCCGTGAAGGAGGGGAATCTGGCGGCAGCCCGGGATCATCAGGGGTTCCTGGACCTGGAGGGCGACATCCGGGATCCGGCGATCTACGAGCGGATTCCCCCGGAAGTGAACCGGATCGTTCACCTGGCTGCGCTGGCCGGGGTTCGTCCCTCGATCCGGGAGCCGGCCCGGTACCAGTCGGTGAATCTGGAGGGGACTACCCGACTCCTGGAGTTTGCCCGGGAGCGGGAGATCGGCCGTTTCGTCTTCGCCTCCTCCTCCTCGGTCTACGGGAACAACGAGAAGGTCCCCTTTTCCGAGGACGACCCGGTGGACTACCCCATCTCTCCCTACGCCGCCACCAAGCGGGCTGGAGAGCTCCTCTGCCACACCTGGGCCCACCTCTTCGAGATGCGGGTGATCTGCCTCCGGTTCTTCACGGTCTATGGGCCCCGGCAGCGCCCGGATCTGGCCATCCACAAGTTCGCCCGCCTCCTGGACCAGGGAGAGCCCCTCCCCATGTTCGGCGACGGGACGACGCGGCGGGACTACACGTACATCGATGACGTCATTCAGGGGGTCACGGGGGCCATCGGGTGGGTAGATCGAGCCCCGGAAGGCGCCTTCCAGATCGTGAACCTGGGGGAGAGCCAGACCGTCTCCCTTCAAGAGATGATCGACACTCTGGCCCAGGCCATGGAGGTGGAGCCGGAGATCCGCCAGCTGCCGGAGCAGCCCGGCGACGTGGAGCAGACATGGGCCGACGTGACCCGTGCCCGGGAGCTCCTGGGCTACGATCCCCGGGTGGCCTTTCCCGAAGGGATCCGTCGCTTCGTGGAATGGTATCGGGAGGAGGGGCGGGGCTGAGGTCCGGTGGTCGCCTCGTGACCCATCCCCCCGATCCGGTGTATACTTGGGCCATGAATCCAGACGCTCCAATCCCGCTTCCTCCTTCTGGCTCGAAGAGGCCGGCCTCGGCCGGCCGCCCCATGGTCCGGCGGCCGGGTGGCCGAGAGCCAGCCGGCGCCCGGTCGGCCCAGAGGGAATCTCCCTTCGGGAGGCACGGCCGGCTCCGGTCCGGTCTGCTCCTCTCCGTCCTGGTTCTGGCCGCACTCCTGGGGGCGTGCACGGCTGCCGGCTCCGATGAGGGGGCGCTGCAGCGGGGTGACCAGGCCTTTGCTCAGGGCGACTATACCGAGGCCCTGGCCGAGTATCGGTTGGTCCTTCGCCAGAACCCCAACGATGTGGACATCATGGTGCGGACGGCTCACGCCTTTGCCCGGACCGGTCGCATCGACGAGGCCAAGGACCTCTATCGAGAGGCGGTGGAGCGGGATCCGGATGTGGCTGACCTGGCCGCCGCCGACCTCCTCCGGGTGGCCCGTCAGGCCACCGAGAACCGGCGTGACGGTATCATGGCCGCCGCCGCTGTGGAGGCGGCTCTGGAGCTCCGGCCAGGGGTGAACCTGACCGGACTGGCCCGACCTCTGGCCGACCACTTCTCCCGGAATGGTCAGTACGGCCAGGCTCTCCCCTACTACCAGAAGGCCATCGGTGAGATGGGACCCGATCCCAACCTGATTCTGGACCTGGCCCGGGCACACGAGGAGCTGGGAGACTGCGAGCTGGCGCTGACCTACCTGGACCAGGTGGTCGACGATGTCCCCGTCCTCCGCCGCTCCGAGGTGGACTGGCGGATGGGCCACTGCTCTTTCGAGTTGGGGATGGAGGCAGTGGAGGACGAACGCCTGGACGAGGCGTTGGAGCTCCTCCAGGTGACGGTGGAGATGGGCGAGCCCCGGAACCGGGTGGCCCAGGCCTGGTTCGAGATCGGTGAGATCCGGGCCGCCCAGGGCCGTTGCCAGGACGCCATCCAGGCCTTCGAGCAGGCCCAGCGTGAGGAGTTGGGGGGTGGGCTCCTGATCCAGCGGGCCCGGGACCGGATCGATGACATCCGCTTCCGCCGCGGGACCGACGGTCCCTGCTGACGACGAAGGTGGGCTGACGCCGCCTTCGAATGGAGCGGCTGTGACCCGGGCTTCGGCTGCGGCCTGGCCCCGCGCCGGCAGGTGGGTCGCCCATCATTTCCACGCCCTATCATCATCCCTGATTTCCATCCTGTCCATTTCATCTGGAGTTCCCTCTCCATGAGCGTTCCACTCCTGGACCTGAAGCCCCAGTACGACGCCATCAAGGACGAGATCGACGACGCCATCCAGACGGTGGTGGAGTCCCAGCACTTCATCCTGGGGCCCGAGGTGGAGGGGCTGGAGGAGGAGATGGCCCGGTTCCTGAAGGTCCCCCACGCCGTGGGCTGCGCCTCGGGCACCGATGCCCTCCTCCTCCCCCTGAAGGCCCTGGACGCCCAGCCCGGTGACGAGGTGATCCTCCCGGCCTTCACCTTCTTCGCCACGGCAGGTGCCGTCTGGAACGCCGGGTTCACCCCCGTCTTCTGCGACATCGACCCCGTCACCTTCAATGTGACCGCCGAGACGGTGGAGCCGGTCTGGACCGAGCGGACCCGGGCCGTCATCCCGGTCCACCTCTTCGGTCAGATGGCGCCCATGGACGAGATCAGCGCCCTGGCCCAGGCCCGGGATGCTCTGGTCCTGGAGGATGCCGCCCAGGCCATTGGTGCCCGGCAGCGGGTGTCCAATCCGGATGGCGAGGGTGAGGGTGAGTGGGTCATGGCCGGCGCCGCAGGGGATGCCGGGGCCTTCTCCTTCTTTCCCACCAAGAACCTGGGCGGGTTCGGCGACGGGGGGATGGTGTCGGCCCGGGACCCGGAGTTGGCGGAAAAGGTGGCCAAGCTCCGGGTCCATGGTGGGCGGCAGATGTACCACCACGAGATGGTGGGGACCAACTCCCGGCTGGATGCTCTCCAGGCCGCCGTCCTCCGGGTGAAGCTCCGCCACCTGGACGGCTGGACCGAGGCCCGGCGGGCCAACGCCTGCAAGTACCACGAGGGGCTGGCGGATCTGGACGCCGTCACCGTCCCGGACACGGCCCCGGAGAATGT
>PWWP01000064.1 GCA_003562075.1 Gemmatimonadota bacterium | reverse complement strand
TAAGTAGCAACTGGATCCCCATTAGTATCATATACACGTATATCTTCGATTCTCCTTACAAGTATCCTGTTTATAGGAGCCGGGGAATATTCCACCTGTATTGCACCTGAAGTACCGAGGGATTTATCCCATATTATATTCAAATCAAAATCAAACTTAATAAGCTGGGTTGATGTCACTGCATATATATTATAATTTTCATCACAGGTAATGCCCCTCCAATTATACTCTGTGTCGTCTATTTCTTCAACAACAACCATGTCGGATTTTCTTATTTTTCTTATAGCGGCACTGGCCGTGGCCACGGCTGAATGGCAGTGTATGATATGTTCGGGGAATACAAGTATTTTATCTTGCACGGAAACCCTTCCAAGCGAAGCCGTGTTTTCTACTACACCAAACGTTTCCCTGTCAAGTTTGTATATTGGCAAATCGGTTCCTGACGAGTGCGCGTAAACATAAGCATCATCCACACCAAAAACCCGCACTCTCCAACCGTCCGGGAGGTCAGTTTCAATCACCTCTGTTCCCGTAAAGGATGTCTTTTTAAGGCTATTGTCGCTGCTAACACAATGATATATATTGCCCTCTTCATCTATATCAATATAAAACGAACCCGCCAGGGGACTTACTTCTCTTAAAAGCGTGACCGAAGATGTTCCTGCATTGGGGTCGTAGTCTATTCTTCTAATCACCCCATTGCTATCGGCATAAATCCAACTGTTTTCAGCAATCCATATCATGCCAAGATGATTGGCGGAAGCCTCGGTATTTGTCCTTTCATGGATAATATTTCCTTGCGGGTCCCGGTATTGGAAGATAACATTTGAACTAAGTCCGGTGCTGTAATTAGTGGTAACATACCTTCCATTAGACGGTTCAAGTGCGAAATCCGTCACCCTGTTCAACCGAAACAAGTTCGCCGCCCATTTATTATCCTTGCCGTTCTGGTTCCCTCCTATAAAAAAGTGGAAGAAACCATCCACATCCACCACCTTGGCGGGCTTGTACTCGCCCAGCAAATCCGACTCCAACGCACGTACCGAAAAGCGTTGCATGTCCATAACTTCGCGCAACAGAATACGTGCATGCATCATCGAATCGTATCCAGGGTCGTTGCCTGCATATCGCCATGAGAAAGTAGGCTGTTGCCCTTCGGAATCCCGCGTAACGGCAGATGATGAATACGAAGTCGGACCGTCACCAAACCAAATAGAACCGTGGTTATACCGTGAACGCCTGTCTTTCTCTTGGGTCAGGATATAATCAATAGCCACATTGTTCTCTTCGGTGACCGTCTCGTTGGTTATTCCGAAACCATTGTTATCATAAACCGTTCTAAGTGCCGCAACCGCATCGGGACTGGTCTGTATATTGGCATTATATAGGGAAAGCTCAATAGCCGGACCCTTGCCCACCGGGACTGTTCCTGTGCCTACAAACAACGAACCCACATAAATAAAATCATCATCCTGCTGTATCCCGCCTCCCGAAAGTGGAATCTCATTAATAAACAAGGAACCCTGCCATACACCAGCAGAAGCATTCCACCATATAGCATCCGCATCCTCGTCTATCTTCAAAGCATAAAAAGCTGTGGCTGATTCTACATCCTGGTCGGAGAAAGACGTAATCCTGCCCGATTGAAATTGAATTGTCTCATCGCCGCTTGAAAAGAAAAACCTCGTGAAAGACTTAGGGGATGTTTCCGCTTCGACTTGTATTCTATTGGGAAAAACGGCGGCACTTTGCGCTACTGTCCTATGCTCGTATCTCACCCTTACGGATTTATACGACTTCATAGAAGCCCGTTGTGTGCTTCTTAAAAGATACCGTTCCGGCGCTGATATGTCCTGTGTTATATTCATGAAACAATAATTTGGGTCCCGTCAGGTGTATAGATAAACTCCAGGATGTCGTCAGCGTTTTCTAAAGCCGTAAGCTGAAAGATATTCCAGTGATTTTCCGACTGAATCAAAAACAGCCCAAAACTCCTGCAAATCATCTCTAATGCCTCGTATTTACTGATGCTTTCGTCCGGCTCACCACCCCGGCCGTAAGTTCTCAATACACTTTTCTCAATGTACCTCTCGTTTAAGAAATCTTGTTCATCTGTCATCGCACCCTCTTTCCACCTTGTGTACGTCCGGATATCCAAATCATAACCCAGCAAATACAAGATATCAGCGATGACTTTTATTATCCTTTCCCGGCCAACCAAAAGCCCGTAATCCACCCCGTCCAAATCATCCATATCTCTTGCAACAACATTCGCACTAAAAGGGTAAGGGCTTCTTCTGTATGTCAACTGGTCTACCGCAACATTGGCCGTCCAGTCTACCGCGTCATTGACGTACTTAACTAATTTGTAAACACCCACATTGGAATTGAAAACATCTTCCAGGATATCCACATCATCATCCGAGCGTATCATCCATTCTAAAGTCAGGTCTGATTTTAAAATAGGTGTCCTGAACGGCTCCCTGGGATTCAAAGATTGATAATTGTGGTCTATGTACCCGCCCGTAGCATCTATCTTACGGGCGGTTCCCGAAAAACCTTCTTTATGAAGTTCTACTTTAAACTTAGTATCGGATTCCGGCGAAGCCACCCATTCAGCGTAAACAACAACGCTCATATCAGCACCTCGTACTTTCTGTTTGCTTCCCAAATAGTTCGGGAATCCAATTCGTTGACAGACTTGAGGTTTATTATAGCCGTTTTGTTGCCACCACCCAGATTACTGAAGTTCTTCATGGCCAAAACATCGTCATTCGGGTGCAAGTGGACCACCCTTCCGTTGGATATAAGCGCGTCGTTT
>PWWP01000026.1 GCA_003562075.1 Gemmatimonadota bacterium | reverse complement strand
TTAATTCTAACTAGTCTTTGGTTTAGGTGGTTCCTGATTTCGAACCTTCTGCCTTCACCTATTGCAAAGAAGAGATGTGATGGCAAACCATCTGCCACATTAATTGAGCTTCTGTTGATGAAAACATCATTGTTTCCATCCATTGTAAATATTTCATGTTTGCTCATATCAGTCCTGAAGACGAATAATCTTCCGCCTTGTCCCAACTGAATATTGCCATTTACATGCAGTTTTTCAAGTGGATCAGAAACACCAATACCAACGTCGTCAAACGTATAGATTTTCCCTGCACCCTCAACCCACTGGGCCGAAGCAGTACTTCCAAAAAATAAAAATGCGGCAAACAGTGTTGCTGCCATAAAAAGAAATTGCTTTTTCATAATAATTGTGTTTTGTGGAGTTTCCGGTTTCTGAAACCAGAACACAAGAAACCCAGGTTAAAATTTATTTGGTTTGATAAAAATCAAGTGAAATGAATGACGAAGCATTCATAATTTTAATAAAGAAAAGTTCTGTTGTTGAAGATAAATTCTCAGGAGCGCATCACCTTGATTGTCTCCGCCCTTGAACCCCATGAGTGATCGGGTGTATAGACAAACGCCGTTAAACGCCCTGCATCGGGGGAAAGAAGCGGATGCGTTTGTTGTTGGGTATGATAAATAACGAAAGTCGCTTTGACGGAATTCACCGTGCGAACAGGCACAGCATTGTACATATGATACTGACTGGCGAACCACGATTTTGGAACAGATGCATAATCAGTATAAACCAAAACCGGCCCTTTCACATCCATATTGTATTCTTCACAAACCCTGATCATGGATGCCATGGCAGCATCACGGCGATTCTTTTCGGCTTCCTTTGCCAGCTCTTCATAATAGGCTTTGCTGACAACGGTCACATGAAAACTTTGGTCGCCTTTGATCTGCGTTCCCGGAAGAAGCCTCACAGAATAACCTTCCTTAACAGAAATACGGCCCGACTCAATCACCACGGCATGCGGATCACTTACTTCGCCAATGACAACACCGCCATCTATGGAAGAAGCAACCTGATGACTGCCATTCAAAGCCTGCCCGTTATCTGAAAAAGCCGGGAGCACAAGGACAAACAATAAGAGAACCGGCAAGGATATTCGCCATCCCTGCCAATCTGATAATCTCTTAATAAACAGCCCGTAATAAACCATAGGCGTCCTTGTCAAAAGGAAATAATCATTTTGGTTACTCAAAAGTAATCTATTTTTTTCATTCATGCAAATGTTTAATAAAAAAACACAAAGAATTCTTAAAAAAACACAGAATAATCATCATGATATTAACGGTTATGCCTATCAATCTTGTTACCTTCCCATCTTTCGGCCCTCACACCTTTCCACCTTTCCACTTTTCGACCCTCCTAAAAATATCAACCCCTGTTAAGCACTCTTTCTCGTATTTCAATTACCTTTGGCCTTATCATGCGCAACATGTTGATCTGCATAAAAGATTCATTGAAAAATCTTGCTCACAACCTGCCTTTTGTACCATATCGTAAAAAGAGCAGGAGATACAGGTATTGGCATGCGCGCAGGGAAAAACGATTTGTAGATGCCATCCAGTCTTTTTATATGCAAAACAAAGAAGCAACGGATAATATAAAGGTATCTGTCGTAATGCCGGCCTACAACAGGGCAGACAGCATCGTTCATGCTGTTTCGTCAGTTCTCAATCAGACCCATCAGCATTGGGAATTGATTATTGTTGATGATGGAAGCACGGATGGTTTGTCGCAAGTATTGCAACCATATCTGAAAGACCGGCGAATTGCGCTTATCCGGCAGGACCACAGGGGAGTGGCTGCCGCGCGCAATACCGGATTGCAAAATACATCAGGTGATTATGTTTTTTATCTTGATACGGATAACACCTGGCGACCGGAATACCTGGGAAACATGATCACATTTATGAAAGCAGGGCACCTGGATGCCTGTTATTCGGGCGTTCATATCCTGGGCGATGACCCAGCAATTGTCAGCTACTATGGCGAAGATTTTGACTGGGAAGCGTGTCTCAATATGAATTATATTGACCTGAATGCCTTTGGGCATAAAAGGAGCCTGCTGCATTCCGGGTTGCAGTTTGACGAAAAGCTCAAAAGGCTTGTTGACTGGGACTTTATTCTCGCTGCCACCGCAGAGCATCGCGTAGCCTATGCCCCATTTATCGGGGTGGATTATTATGACGGACGTCGCGGTAACAGGATCACATTCACTGAATACCAGGGTGAGGAATTGATAAAGCACATAGCGTCCATCCAGAAAAAATATAAAGGATTGAAGTACAGTAAACAAGTTAGTAATCCTGCCATCAGGCCCAGCTGGAAACAAGTACTGCAATCACCGGGTAAACCCTGACAAACTATTGTAAAACGAACATTACAAACGCCATCGACATTCATACATTCTGACATTCCGGGATTTCAAACATTTCAACATGCCGACACCATATAAACCCACTAAAATGCAAACGGTTTCAGTGATTGTCCCCAACTACAATCACGCGCTCTTTTTGCCACGGCGATTGGAAAGTATTTTGCAGCAAACAGTGGAAGTGTTTGAGATCATTATCCTTGATGATGCATCCACCGACAACAGTCGAGATGTGATCAGCAGTTTTGTAAAAAAGGATCCGCGTATCCGCACCATATTCAATAACACCAACTCCGGCAATCCTTTCCGTCAGTGGAAAAGAGGCATTGAAAATGCCCGGGGTAAAATTGTCTGGATCGCAGAGTCCGACGATGATGCATCCACAGATTTTCTGGAGAGATCACTGCAGGCACTGGAAAAAAATCCTGATGCAGGAATT
>PWWP01000174.1 GCA_003562075.1 Gemmatimonadota bacterium | reverse complement strand
TGAAGCAGCTGAATATTACGAGGAGCAGGTAGTTGGCCTTGGGTATGATTTTGTTGATGAAGTACAAAAAGTATTGAATGTAATTGAGCAGCAGCCGGATTCGGGGCCGAAAATCACGAAAACGGAACGAAGATTTTTAGTGTCAGCTTTCCCTATGGAATTATCTACTCCGTTGAAGAAGATCAGATTACAATATTTGCTGTAATGAATTTAAGGCGTAAACCGGGATACTGGAAATCTCGAACTTAGAATCCGTGGGTATAAAGGGCAGGTGTCGGCCATGTGAATGCCTGCCGGCAGAGCAATCCGAATACAGCACAATCCGGGTGGATGTCGCCGATGTGAACGACGGGGTTGTGCCTGCTTGTACATTTGGGTCATGGCAAAGCCGGGAACTCCCGGCTCACTTCACAAACATCATTTTCCGGGTATTCACGAATGCCGGTCCCGCCTGGATCCGGCACAGATAGATACCGCTGGAGAGGGCGCCAGCGTCAAAAGACACCTCGTGCCACCCGGCATCCATCCGGCTGTCCACAAGCACCGCCACCCTTTGCCCCAAAACGTTGAATATTTCCAGTCTGACCTCCGCCGCCTCGGGCAATCCAAACCGGATCCGGGTCGACGGGTTGAACGGATTGGGCCAATTCTGCCGCAGCTCAAACTGCAGGGGCAACCCGGTCGCCGTTTCAGCACTCACCGACATCACCGAGAAGTGTTGCGGTGCGCTGTACAAGCCCCAGCCGGCCTCGTTTTGCGCCCGGACCCGCCACCACCAGGTTAAAGACTCGTCCGGAATGGTCCAAACAAAGAGCGTATCGGTCACCAGTGAATCGACAACGATGTTGGAGAAATCGGCGCTTGCAGCCAGTTGAAAACGATACCGGATGACATTTGGATCGGCATGGTGCCAGCGGAATGCGACCTCGCCGGGCGGGATGATCTCGCCATCCGACGGCCCGGCAGCCACAACCTGCGCCGGCAGCACCGGAGGTTCCTCCGGCGGTATGTACGTGCCTGTTTTGGTGGCAATCGCGAGTTGCGAAAATTCATCCAGGTCCTCAGTGCAAAGATAGAGGTTGTTATCCAGCAGACGCAGTGAACTGTTGTGCGCCGTCCAGGGCTGATCGCTTCCCGATCGCTTGGTAATGACCAAAAAATCGGGATTCACATTTTCCAATCCGCTGATATTCAGACAGAGCGTATAGATCATATCTTCCAGCCCCGATGGCTCCAGCGTCCAGTAGCGCTCAATCAGCACACTGTCCGGCTCCGTCGGGCCTCCGGATGCCTGAACCATCACCAGCGGAAGATCCTGGCTGTTTTCCGGCTCTTCGTGATACATGGTGACGCTGACCGAACCGGCCGTGCTGCTGCCTTCGGTCACCTCCATGAACGCGCCGGCCTCGCTCAGATCCACCGGGCCGGTTTCGCCGGCATCAATTTCCGCGGTCTGCTGCACCGGATCCCCGCCGGTGACGGTCACGAACGCCGCCGCCCTGTTGGATGCCGGATCCGTTTCCAGGATACTGCTGGTAACCACCGACCAGTATTCCGAAACGCCGGAAACCACTGCCCGGGTGACCATGCTGATCTGGGTGGATGCGCCGGATGCCAGTGCAGCCCCCTCACAAAACAGGGTGCCATTCGACTCCTCACAGGTGTACTGCCCGGCGTCAACCGATACCAGTTGCTGATTGGCCGGAATTATGGTCGACAGGCGCAGGTTCTGTGCCTCATCGGGACCCTGATTCAAAATCGTCATTGTAACGGTGTTCAGCGCTCCGGTTTCCACCGACAAAGCATCCGCCGATTTGGAAAGCTGCAAATTAACACGGGGTGCATCGATAGGGGTGAGAAGCCAGGTGAAGTATTCAAAATCTTCGTTTTCATCCTCGATGTGTGACTCTGCAAGAATCTGGCCCGCGTTGTTGATGGCAAGCCCGTAATGCAGCTCAAAGCCGGCGTCCATATCGGTCAGCAGGCATTCCAGGGGCCAGGTGCCCTCTTCGGTTACCCTTACGGCCTGATAGATTGTTCTATGTGTGATTTCGTCGGCATGCGTTGCCGTACCGACGATTACTTCGGAGTCGTTGATGCCCGCCGGCTGTTGTCGGAAGGTTGATTGAAGCGGCGGATTAATTGTGACATGAAGCCCGCCTGCATCAAGGTAGAAGATTTGCGTTGTCCCCCCGGTATAAGTGTCGTGATTGTTGACATACGTTCCGCTCATATAATATCCATCGACAACTGCGAATCCTGCAAGAGTTGTGTATCCTGAATGGTTGAGGTCGTACAACATTGAGAGATAAGCGGCACCAGGCGTCTGAGCGAAGCGCCAACCGGTCAATGCCACTCTGCCACGATCATTAATATCGTAGGGTATCAAATGGTAGTTATTCCGCAAGAAATCACCTTTCTGGCTGAGCGTAACCGGCTGTCCGTTAGTCCAGCGGGCAATAACGTGGTTGTTGTCAGGATCTTCCGGTATCACATACGTTCCGGCTACCTGGCCCTTATTGTTGATGGCAACTACGGATATGGAACTGGTTCCATACGGTACACGCAATTCGCGTCTCTTCCCATCCTCCCAAACAGCAGCTCCGCGATTGAAAATACTTTCCCTGAGATGTCCGAGAAACTGTCCCCGGTCATTGAAATCGACAATTCTTGCTCTCATACCGTCGGGTGCCGGGAAATGCTGCGGTGTGTACACACCGTTTTGCCAGAGATAGTATTGATTGTTTTCATCCTCAATCAAACCCTGGCCTGACTCATTCATGCCTCCCGGGGTGACGAAGGCTGCTCCTTCCGGTTTGATTTCCTGTATGGTGTACTGGATCGGGGGCCGGATC
>PWWP01000050.1 GCA_003562075.1 Gemmatimonadota bacterium | reverse complement strand
CGCCCGCAACCTGCGCGGCTACGGCTTCCTCCTGCCGTGGCTGATCGGCCTGGCGCTGTTCATCAGCTACCCCTTCTTCATGGGCCTCTACTTCAGCTTCACCGACTACGCGCCCCTGCGCGAGCCGCTGCCGGTGGGGTGGGACAACTACCGCGAGCTTGCCGGCGACAGCCTCTTTCACCGGTCGCTGGGCGTGACCATGATCTTCGCCGCGGTGGCCATCCCGCTGGGCGTGCTGCTGGCGCTGAGCCTGTCGCTGCTGCTGCATGCGCGCATTCGGGGTCAGAGCTTCTATCGGGTGGTCTTCTACCTGCCGCACCTGGTGCCGACGGTGGTGATTGCGCTGCTGTGGATGTGGATATTCAATCCGGAGGTGGGGTTGTTGAACATGTTCCTCGGCCGCGCCATGGCCGCCATGGACGCCTGGAGCAGCCTCTTCTTCCACCTGCCGACATCGGCCTCGGGCGGCCAGCCGGCCGCGAACCAACTACCGGGGGCGGGGGCGGGGGTGTGGACGCCGCGGCCATCGTCAGCGCTGCTGCTGCTGGGGCCGCTGGCGTGCCTGCTGGCGTTTACTCCATCGGCCACGCAGCGGGCCGAGCAGAACCGTCGTCTGTGGGGCCCGCTTCGCGCGCTGAGCCTCGTGCTGCTGGCAGCGGCGGTAGTGACGGTGCTTTACGGCCTGCTGCACCGCATCGCCCCGGCGGACATGTCCGCGCTGCGCAGCCCCGGCTGGCTGGCCGAGGCCGGCCCGATGCCCTCGGGCCTGCCCTTCGCCCCATCCTGGGCGCTGTGGGGGCTGATCATCATGTCGCTGTGGGGCGTGGGGCAGATGGCCATCATCTACCTGGCCAAGCTCCAGGATGTGCCCCTTGAGCTCTACGAGGCGGCCGAGATCGACGGCGCCGGCTGGTGGCGCAGGCTGTGGCACATCACGCTGCCGATGATCTCACCGGTCATCCTCTTCAACATCGTCATGGCCATCATCGGCACCTTCCAGGTCTTCACCGAGCCCTACATCATGACCGGGGGCGGGCCGGAAGACAGCACGCGCTTCCTGGCCATGTTCATCTACGAGCAGGCCTTCCAGTACCAGCGTGTGGGTTATGCCTCGGCCGTGGCGTGGGTGCTGTTTCTCATCATCGTGGTGCTGACGTGGCTGGCCTTCCGCCTGTCGCGCCGCCACGTGTTCTATCAGGGGCGATGAACCGTGTCCGCCGACCGCCGACCATCCTGGTACGCCGCATCGAGCATCCACCTGATTCTGCTGGTGGGGGCGGTGTTCTTCCTGCTGCCGCTGGTGTGGATGATCGCCACCTCCTTCAAACCGCTGGAGGAGACGATGCGGCGGCCCGATGGCATCACCGATGCCCTGATCGGCACCGGCTACCGCGCCACCATCGAGGGCCGGACCCACCCCGTGGTGCGCGAGCGGCCGATCGACCTCGAGCCCGGCGAGGCGCTCTACATCGTGCGCACCGAGCAGCCGTTCCTGGCCGGCGAACTGGCCCTGAGCTTCGGTCCGGACCTGTGGCAGGCCGACCCCGCCTTCAGCCAGCGCGAGCTGGAGCGCATGGATGCACCCGTCACACCGGGCATGCGCATCCTCGGCGATGAGGACAACCGCTTCGACCCGCAGCGCGGCATCCTCACCCTGCGCTCCGGCCGCGAGGTGCGCGCCACGCTGCTGCGCACCATCACCGCGCCGGCCGAGGCATCGCCCCGGGCGAGGACATAGGCCGGGATGTTCGCCAGCCGCAGCCGGTTGAGATAGGCCCGCACCCAAAAGCTCGCGGTCAGCCGCGGCGTCATCGGCCGTGGCCCTGTCCTTCGGGCGCGCCGGACTGGCCGCCCGGCATCGCCCGGCCGGTTCGAGACGATGCGAGTTCAGGCATCGCCGTCGCGGAAGTCGAGCCCCATCTCGCCGTAGCGCTCGGCCTCCTCCAGCCAGTTCGGACGCACCTTGACCTGCAGGAAGAGATGCACGGGGCGGTCGAGGAAGGCGGCGATCTCGGCCCGCGCCGCCTGACTGATCGCCTTGATCGTCTCGCCCCTGTGGCCGAGCACGATGCCCTTGTGGCCGTCGCGGGCGACATAGATGAGCTGGTCGATGCGCACCGAGCCGTCCTTGCGCTCCTGCCAGCTCTCGGTCTCGACGGTGAGTTCGTAGGGCAGTTCCTGGTGCAGCCGCAGCGTGCATTTCTCGCGCGTCATCTCGGCGGCGATCATCCGCAGCGGCAGGTCGGCGATCTGGTCCTCGGGATAGAGCCAGGGACCCTCGGGCAGGCTCTCGGCGAGCCAGCGTTTCAGATCCTCGACGCCGTGGCCCTTCTCGGCAGAGATCATGAAGGTGCGGGCAAAGGGGAAGGCGTCGTTGAGGGCTTTCGACAGCTCCAGCAGCGCCTCGGCCCTGACCTTGTCGATCTTGTTGATGGCGAGCGCCACGGTTCGGCCGGAGGGGAAGCGGTCGCGCAGGGTGTCGAGGATTGCCTGCACGCCGGGGGTCAGGCCGCGATGCGCCTCGATCAGGAGGACGACGACATCGGCATCGGCGGCCCCGCCCCAGGCGGCGGCGACCATGGCGCGGTCGAGCCGGCGGCGGGGTCGGAAGAGGCCGGGCGTGTCGACGAAGACGATCTGCGCCCGGCCCTCGATGGCGACGCCGCGGATGCGCGTGCGCGTGGTCTGCACCTTGTGCGTGACGATCGAGACCTTGGCCCCGACCATGCGGTTGAGAAGCGTCGACTTGCCGGCATTGGGCTCGCCGATCAGGGCCACGAAACCGGCGCGGGTCTCGGTCATGTCGCGCCCTCCAGCGTGTCGAGGAGCGCACGGGCCGCCGCCTGCTCGGCCTG
>PWWP01000030.1 GCA_003562075.1 Gemmatimonadota bacterium | reverse complement strand
GTGCGCATACTGGTGGTTCGACAGGCTGGTTTGGAAGAAACACGCCAGGTGATCGTCTCGCTGGGCGGGGAGATTCTTAGCACCAGCACCAACCTGGACCCCTCTTTTGACACGATCACCGCCATCCTGCCAGGGAATCTCATCCCAGCAGTGGCTGCCATACCCGGGGTTTACACGGTGCAGCCGGTGCCCACCGACGGCGGTAACCGGGGTGAGATGAGCAGCCAGGTGGTTGCCGGCAATATTGACAGCAGCAACCGGGCCTTCACCGGATACATCAGTTGGCTGAACGCGTTAGGCCTCTCGGGAGAGGGAATCGCCCTTGCAATTGTCGATGATGGAGTCAATCGAACCCATCCTGACCTGGTAAATCGCATGCTCCCCTGCAGCGGCACCACCTGCGGCGACGATGTTGCCCGGTGGCACGGCACGCACGTGGCCGGCATCATCGTGGGGGATGGGTCTTCAGGCATTATCGACGGTTTTGGCTTTTTACGCGGCCTGGGAATGGCGCCCGGCGCTAACCTGGTTGAACAGTTATACTCGCCCACCTACACCGAATCAGGCGGCATGCTGACCCTGATGACCGAATCGTTTAACAATGAGGCTGTCATTTCCAATAACAGCTGGGGGCCCTCTGGGACACCCCTAGGCTACGACGCCGACACCCGCTGGGTGGACATTGGCGTGCGTGATGCCGACCCGGACACCCCCGGCGAGCAGCCCATGACCTACGTGCTTTCGATCATGAACGGTTATGGCGGCACCTCCAGCCAGGGCACGCCGGATGAAGCCAAGAATATCATCAGTGTGGGGTCAACGATGATGCAAAATTCCAACGGCAGCCAGAACCTGAACATCGATAACCTGTCCGTCAATACAGCTCACGGCCCAGCCCTGGATGGGCGACACCTGCCGCACCTGGTCGCACCAGGATGCTACGTCGATTCGACCAGTACACCTGGTTCAGGCCACACACTCAGATGCGGTGCCAGCATGGCCTCCCCACACGTGAGCGGAACGGCAGCGTTGTTCTTCGAGATGTATCGAAATCAATTTGGTGTGGATCCCAGCCCGGCCCTGGTCAAAGCCGCTTTGCTGCCGGTTGCCCATAGTTTAGCGGACAACCTGGATGCTGACGGTTTGCCTCTGGGACATCCTTTTGACTCAAAACAGGGCTGGGGCAGGTTGAATGCAAGCGCCATCCTAAATTTCCCCGGCAAAGTGACCTATTTTGACCAGGAGGAGATTTTCACCAAAACCGGCCAGACCTGGGAGATGGAGATCATTGCCAGCACACCCTTTGAATCCCTGAGGGTGATGCTGGTCTGGACCGATGCCCCGGGCCATGGTTTGGGGGGAGAGACACCGGCCTGGGTCAATGACCTCGACTTATCCATCCAAATCGATGGGCAAACCTATTATGGTAACAACTTTGGTGAAGATGGCCTTTCGATCCCGGGCGGCGCACCGGACTCAATCAACAATACCGAAGGGATTTTCCTGGGGCCGCTGCCAGAGGGCACCTACACCCTGACGGTCACCGCAGCCAACATCAGCGGTAAAGCCATCCCCAGCCATGACGCGATCGCCAACCAGGATTTTGCCCTGGTGGTGTATTCTCAATTTGACCAGCCAGAGCAACCCCAGTACCAATACAATTTCCCGTTGTTTTTTCGCTAAACCTCAGGCAAATACCCTGACGGGCATAGGACGATCTGTAACACACACCTCTTGTGCTTTTCCCGGTAAGTAAGGTGGGTTGGCAGGTATTCTGTCAGTTTCTAAACATGATAAGCGCATTCGATTTCAATCGGATATCCTGCCAACCCACAAAGGCAAATACCATTATCCCAATAAGGTGGTTTGACGGAGTATTGAGTTAGATCACAATTCCTGTTATCCAAATTATCGATAGGGTGCCCCAGCACCTTTCACAATAAAGCTGGTCATGAGACCTACCTTATCAAGTTTTTGGGTGATGAAGCGTTATTGATAGGGAGTTTGAGAAAATAAAAAATGTTTATGTTGGTCAATAAGGAAATGGTATTTTGCTTTTCCCAGACAGGCGTAACGATCTGAGGAACCAATGCTTTATGGACATTTCCCGGTTATTGATTCAGCAGATTCAATGATCATCAAGGCCATCAAACTTGATTAGTACCTTGACGGGCACAGGTCGCAACCAGTTGATGTCCCTGCCAGGTCAGGCCTGAAATCTTGATTGCATTTTGACAGCAACTTGATTTACCCAACAATCTTGGCAGCAGGACCTCCAGGGTTTTTTCATCACCACTGGTAAAAAATTGAAGCTCATTTTTTTGCTTGTCACAGTTAAGCCAGCCACGTTCTTCAAGCAACCGCTGTGTTTGCCGGGCAATTGCTGGCGCCGGGTCAATCGTCACTACTTCTGGTCCGGTAATCTCCTGGATAAGTGGGATCACAAACGGGTAGTGGGTACAGCCCAGCACAATCGTATCGACGCCACCATCCAACATCGGTACCAGTGCCTCCGTCAGGATTGCGCGAGTCCCGGGGCTATCCACTTCTCCCTGTTCAATCGCCTCAACCAAACCCGGGCAGGTGTTTTGGAAGATTGTAATCCCCTCTCCAAAGCGATCCACCAGCGAATGGTACAGATCACCACTAAAAGTGGTGGGAGTCGCCAGCACACCCACTCGCCCCGTTTTTGTGACCATAGCCGCTGGTTTGAGTGCCGGTTCCATGCCCACAAAGGGCATATCGGGATAACGAGCTCGCAGGTCATGCAAGGCTGCTGCTGAGGCGGTGTTACAGGCGACAACAATCAGTTTCGCACCCCGTGCCAGCAGGAAATCCGTGATCCCGAAGGAAAAATCCCTG
>PWWP01000316.1 GCA_003562075.1 Gemmatimonadota bacterium | reverse complement strand
GGCCACCATCTTGACCTGGGCCACCAGGCGCTTGCGCTCCTGCTCGAGGCGGACCACGGTGGCGGGGTCCTGGACGGTCCGGATGGGCACATGGGAGGCCAGTTGCCTTCTGCTGTTTCTTCAGCCGTTCCAGACGCGCCTCCTGGCTCCTGATGCGGCGCCACAGAGCCCGGCGTTCAGCCTGGCGGGTCTCCTCATTGGCCAGCGCCAGCGTCCCCACCTTCAGACCCCCGCAGATCTCGGGGTCCAGCAGGTGCACGACCGCCAGGCGCACTTGGTCGGTGTCGTCCCTCGACGCTCGCAGCATCGGTCCCCCGGGGCTGAAGAACAGCAGCATCCCGTTGCTCCTGCTCACGGCCACCGTATCGGAGAGGATCTCCGCGTCAGGGGGCAACAGCCCAAGTCGTACCTGGGATTCCGTGCACGCCTCCTGTTGGTCATCTTAAGTATTACGCCAGCGCCAATAGGAAAGCAAGTACTTTCAGGGATTCCTCAGGCGCATCTCAGGGGCTCTGAACCTGGAACCACTTCCCCACGGAACTCCCCTGGCTCGGCGCCAAGCCCACCCTCCGATTCCTCTGACCTCCCCGGCAAGTGTTATCAACCTGTGACGGTTAGCGCCTCGCGAAAATCGGTGCTTATGAAACATCACGGGCCGGGTGCCTCGCTGCAGGATCTTCCGAACCACGCTCGTCCAGTGCAGCACCTCCGCCGTGGGATTCTTCACGGGCGCAGAAGCGGCGATGAATGCCTGGCTTATCGCCCGCTCTGCCACAATCCTTAGATTCTCGTCCAGGTGATCGAGCGGGTCGGGGTCAAGGCGAGCCCCGAGGACCGTGTAATGAACGTCCCAGCCTTCGCGGGGCCAGCGTTCCTGCCAGTCAATTCGAGAGGGCATGTATGTCCACTCGCTTGGGGTCTCCGCCAGCGCCGCACCGAACTACACTTCGGAGATGGATTGGGCCGCTCCCAAGGAACAGCTCATTACCCCCATCCTAAGGTGGGCAGACCCTCGGCGATAGCCAGGACCCCCGCGGAGGACAGAGGGAAACCTATGCTGCGCTTGTTTCTGCAGCACGTCCAAAGCCCGCATCTTCGGGTTTCCGGCAAGCATGCCAGAGGGCTTCCGCCGCTCGGCTCTTTGGATCGCCGGAATGCCCACTTCCACCGTGGATTTCGGCGCCAGATCTGGAAGGAGCGCTGTTCGGATGGCCCCAGACGGGTCCCGAATGATATGATGCCTCGACATACGGAGGCTCCAGCGCCGCTTGGCTGCGGTGTTGCTTCACCCAGCCGGCCGCGAGTCCTCCGCTTCCTCCTCCATAGCACTACAGACCACACTTGAACTGGTTGGTGTTTCATGGCACGCTGGAACCAAGCAACCGAGATCCTCAAGGCCGCCGAGGCCTGGAAGGACCGCTGCCTCGTCCAGGGGCGCTCCATGCTATCGGACCAGTATCTCTGGACGCAGGAGAACTTCCGGGCCCTGGACCGATTCTACGTTCAGAACCCCGACCTGGGAGAGGGCACCTTCTTCCAGAAGCTCGAGAAGTATCTCGAGCCAGCGTCGGCGGAGGCCAAGAAGCTTGCTGCCGAGCTGTTCTGGGTCCTCTATCTCATCGTGAGCAAGGAAGGTATGAGCCAGGAGACCAAGCGCTTCCACATCAAGCAGGTATGGGAGTGGTCTGGGGAAGATCTTCCCACGGAGCATTGGGCTCTCGGTGAGGTGTTGGCTTCCGGCGTCTGCAACCCCGGTCCGGCGTACAACACTCACAGGTGGAGAGAGCTGCTCTTCCTAGTCATCGCCGGGCGCGACTGGGTGGAGCTGCCCACGGAACAGCGCAAGGAGCTCCTTGCCGACCCGTGGGACTTCTCCCGGTGGCTGGAGAGAGGGCCCCACGCCTCGGGACGCCAGACTCGGCATGCCCTGCTCTTCCTCCTTTTCCCGGATCAGTTCGAGCGGATGCTCACCGATCATCAGAAGCAGGAGGTCGTGCAGCGGTTGAGCGGTCTCCTGGAGAAGGACCATGCCATCGACTTGAAGGACCGGATCGAGGTGGATCGAGCCATCCTCCGCATCCGGGGGGAACTGGAGAAGAAACACCCAGGGGTAGAAGTGGACTTCTACGTTCCGCCCTTCTACGAGCAGTGGGCAAAGCCGAAGAGCACCGATGCTACCAAGGTGAAGGACCCGTTGCTCCCTGACCCGAAGGAAGCCGAGGATTGGTACAAGAAGCGATTCGGCTCGGTGCGTACCTGGGTCTTGAGCCCAGGCGAGGGCGCAAGGCTCTGGTCCGACTTCCGAAAGGAAGGTGTGGCCGCCATCGGTTGGGACGATTTGGGCGACCTCAACCAGTTCCCCTCCAAGGAGGCCATCAAGACCGCTCTCATCGAACAATCCGGCGTCGCTAATCCCGTCATGGACACCCACGCACTCTGGCAGTTCTCCAGGGAGATCACCAAGGGTGACGTCATGGTGGCCAAGCGGGGGCGTTCGGGACTCCTGGGTTGGGGAGTCGTCAGAGGAGACTACCAGTGTGATCCCGAGCGCCCCGAGTACCAGCACGTCCGGGAAGTGGAATGGCACCCCTGCGAGCCCGTGGACCTCCCCAGGGAAGAATGGATCACGAACAAGACTCTCACTGAGTTCACCCCCTACAAGACCTGGCTCCGGTTCGCCTTCGAGCTCATGGAGAAGAAGCCGCCGCCAACAAAGGATGGCGTCTACACCCTGAATCATGCCATCCAGGACCTCTTCCTCACGAAGGCGGAGTTCCAGCAGATCCTGGATGACATCAGCCGCTGGAAGAACCTCATCCTTCAGGGCCCTCCCGGCGTGGGGAAGACCTTCATCGCCAAGCGCATCGCCTGGACCCTCATCGGCCGGAAGGATTCGG
>PWWP01000339.1 GCA_003562075.1 Gemmatimonadota bacterium | reverse complement strand
AGGGGAAGTTGGAACCCGTGATCGCAGGGGCGGCGGTGGCTTTCGGGTTCGTCTACATCCATCCCTTCGAGGACGGCAACGGACGCATCCACCGGTGGCTGATCCATCACGTCCTTTCCCGGGCGGGTTACAGTCCGGACGGGCTCATCTTTCCTGTGAGCGCGGCGATCCTGCGGCACGTGACCAGCTATGAGAAGGTCCTCCAATCGTATTCCTTGCCCGTCCTGGACCTGATCCGATGGGAACCGACCGAGAGCGGGAATGTCAGAGTGCTGAATGAGACGGCTCACCTCTACCGATATTTCGACGCGACCGCCCATGCCGAGTTCCTGTACGACTGCGTGGAGGAGACGGTGGAGAAGGACCTTCCGGAGGAGATTGCCTATCTCGAAGCATTCGACGAGTTCTCCGAGCGGGTCCAGCGTCTCCTGGGCGATATGCCGCACGGGACGGTGGATCTCCTCCACCGCTTCCTCACCCAGGAGGGAGGCCGGTTGTCGAAGCGTGCCCGCGAGAACGAGTTTTCGATGCTCACCGAGGAAGAGGGTGATGCCGTAGAGGAGCTCTGGAGGGAATGCCACGAGCGCAACGAATGACCGTCTTTGCTCAGGGTGTCTATGTTATCGCGGTTGTTCACAATAGTGAAAGATATGCGCAGGGAGTGAACGGTACGCGCAACAACATGATGATGCGGTCGACTCGACTCCCACCGCCGCCACTATGAGCCGAGTGACCCGATCTGCACCACCCTGGGTTCGCCGGAGACCGGATTCTGGGCGCACCAGAGACGGCCGAACCTACAGGGTAAACCCGGGGCGGTTCGACTCCGCCATCCCGGCTCTTACCTGCCATCCGCGGTACGTCCACACACCCCGAACGAGAGATCCCCACCAGGAAACCCCCTCGCACGTCCGCGGCCACAGGGCCTCTAACCTGATCCCTGCACTCGCCCCTGGGGAGTGCCGACCCCACCCATTCTCCCGACCCTCCGCCGCCTGCCTGCTTGCCAGCTGGGCCCTCGCCGTTAACCTGCCCTGGTCCCCGGTCCCTTCTCCCACCTCCCGCCCCGCCCATGGAGCCCCAACTGATCTACGAGCTCATCGGCTACGCCGCCTCCATCCTGGTGGCCATCTCCCTCATGATGAGCAAGATCGTTCGCCTCCGGATCGTGAACATGATCGGGGCCGCGGCCTTTACCCTCTACGGCGTCCTCATCGGCTCCATCCCCGTGGCGGCGGTCAACGCCTTCATCGTGGGGGTCAACATCTGGTACCTGGCACGGATCTATGGAGCCGGCGAGTTCTTCAAGCTCATCCGTATGACGCCCGAGGCGGAGTACCTCCGGCTCTTCGTGGACCACTACGCCGACGAAATCGCCAGGTACCAGCCCGAATTCAGCCCGGACGACACCCACAGCGACCTCTGCCTCTTCGTGCTCCGAGACCTGGTCCCGGCAGGCCTCCTCCTGGGCGATGTCGACAACGGCAAGCTCAAGGTGACACTGGACTTCGTCATCCCTACCTATCGTGATTTCAAGGTGGGCAGACTCCTCTTCGATGACCGGGCCGACTACTTCCGCGGTCTGGGGATAAGGGAAATCCGGGCCTCCGCCGGCACCCGTGCCCATTCCCGGTACCTGGAGCGAATGGGGTTCGAGCGCACTGGAGAAGCCGAACCGTGGTACCGCCTCACCCTGCCGTAGGCCATCGATCCCGGGCCCCGCATCACTCCCCTTCCGGAAAGCTCCCATCCGGCTCCCTGCACCTGCAACCGATATCCTTCCAGGCTCCGTGTCGGCGGCTCCTTCTGCTCCATGGAGCCGGATCCGGGCACGAGTTCGGCCTTCAGGCTCCGTGCGATAGGCTCCGCCAGGTCGGACTGGATCTCGAAGAGGCTCTCGGCCATGACCGCGACCAGCCACTCCGGTCATCGCCCCCGTGAGAACCACGACGATGGGGGCCAGAGCAACCCCTGCGGCGATCTGGGCGCCGCCGATGGCGAAGACAGACCACCCCCAACAGTTACAGACGGTAGGGAAGCGGTTCGGGGTCCTGGGGGAGCTCTTCGATCCGGCGCTCCCGTCGGGGGTGCCAGTGCATGAAGTCGACGCAGCTCCCCAGTCTCATCGAGATTTCCTGGGGGCGGTAGCGTGGAAAAGTGACCGGGGCAGGTTCTTCTGGTCGGGCGATCGGCTTTCTGATCTCGATCTGACTCCCTATGGTGGGGGTGCGAGTAACACCCTTCCCCAACTCGAGTCCCTTTCATGACGCGACGCCACCCCGTCCCCCGAACCCTTTGCCTCCTTGGCCTCTGCCTGCTGGTTGGACCCGGGACTTCGGCGGTAGACCTCACGGCCCAAGCTGTCCCGGTACCGCAGGAGGAGATCTTCGATCATCCCGTGCTCCCGCACCGGGAGCAGGCCCAGCTCGTCCGGGGCTGGATCGAGACCCGCTTCGACACCCTTCTCCCCGAGCTCATGCGGAGGGAAGGGATCGACATGTGGATCATCATCTCCCGGGAGTACAACGACGATCCTGTCTTCCGCTCCATGGCGCCCATGGAGACGTACTCGTCGCGCCGTAGGACGATCCTGGTCTTCAACGATCAGGGGCCAGGCCAGGGAGTGGAACGACTCTCGGTGGGCCGGTTCGACTACGCGGGACTCTTCGAGGTGGTACCCACCCACAATGACGAGCAGTTCGAAGGGCTGCTGGAGCTGGTCCGGGACCGCGATCCGGGCGTGATCGGGGTGAACACGTCCGGGCGCTGGAACCATGCCGACGGCCTCACGGCAACCCAGCGAGACACCCTCTTTTCTACGCTGTCCGAGTATGAGGACCGGATCCGGTCCGCAGAGATGCTTGCGGTGGGGTGGCTCGAGGTGAAGCTGGCGGAAGAGACGGACATGTACCGGCACGTGATGCGCGTGGCCCAGTCGGTCATCGCCCGGGCCTTCTCCAATGAGGTGATCATCCCCGGTGCGACCACGGCTGACGACGTCCGGTGGTGGATGCGCCAGACCGTAGCCGAAATGGGGCTGGGAATGTGGTTCCATCCCTCGGTCTCGATCCAGAGGCAGGGGCAGGCCGACCGGCTCACTGGTGACGAGGTCATCCAGCGGGGCGACATGCTCCATACCGACTTCGGGATCACCTACCTGGGGCTCTCAACCGACACCCAGCACAACGCCTATGTGCTCCGCCACGGGGAGACCGACGCGCCGGAGGGGCTCAGGGCAGGGCTTCGGGCAGTGAACCGTCTCCAGGACATCACACTGGAGCAGGCTCAGGCCGGCCGAACGGGCAACGAGGCCCTGGCCGCCTCTCTGGAGCAGGCGCGGGCGGAGGGCCTCCGCCCCTCCATCTACTGGCATGCCATCGGATACCACGGGCATGGCGCCGGCCCGCCGCTGGGAATGACCGACTACCAGGACGGGGTACCGGTCCGGGGAGACTACATCTTCCGACCGGACACCTGGCACTCCGTCGAGCTCAACACGACCGAATCCGTGCCTGAATGGGGAGACCAGGATGTCCGCTTCGCCCTGGAAGAGGAGGCGGTCCTCACCGAGGACGGATGGGAGTGGGTCCTCGGCCGGCAGGAATCCTTCTACCTCATCCGATGAGACCGGGCCGGCCATGAGGCCCATCACGACGATCAGGGCGAAGATCCGGAGTGGACCAGACGACGGGGAACCGGGGCGGGACTCCTTCATGGGGAGCGCTTCTTCAGCGGGCGGAGGACACGAGCGGTTGCAGCCCACCTGACATCGGGCCTACAAAGCTGACGTTCCCATCTATTGCTCCGTCGGGTGCGGCCGCGCCAGTCTGTTGCCGCTGCCCGAAGGACTACAAGGCCCAAAGGTAGGTGATCTTGACCAACCCGGTCCTCCGTTCCCACCTCGAATCCCGAGGATCCAGCAGGTCGCCTGCGTTGTACCCCGTGTCCAGGACCACGAAGAGGTTGCTTCCCGGGGTGTGGAGCCAGTTCAGGCGGATGTTGGCTTGGACCCGATCCGAGACGTCGTCGAACTGCAGGAGGAGGTCGGCGAAGAGGCGCCGATTCGCCGCGCCCTTTACGACCACCTCCACCACATTGGTGGTGAAGTCACCGTTCGCCACGGGCAGCGAGACCGAGTTGTGCCTGATTCCCGGCTCCAGGCTCAGGTGAGGCGAGACGACGAAACCGACCCCGCCGCCGAGCTGGGTCCGGGTCCCACTGTAGAAATCACCCACAGTCACATCGGCGTTCGCGAAGAGCCGGCGGCTTCGATTCGTCCGAGCGCTGGCTCCCACGGTCGCGAAGCTGTAGTCCCCGGCGGGGATCAGCGTGCCGGGCTGGATCTCGAAGGGGAACTCCAGGCGCTCGAAGCTTCGGTCCACACTCGTGCCGGCCCGGTCTCCAGTCTGGAAATTCATCCCGACCTCGAACTCGCGATACCCCGATTGGCGGCGACCATCCTGCCCGTCGATTTCCCGTCCGCCGAGTCCGAGGGTGAGCTGTCGGAACCAGGGGTGGGTCTCGAAACGAGGGGTGTACGCCAACTCGGCTTCCTTCCGCACCTGATCCCGGCGTCGGACGAACCCGAGAGCTGGAAGGAAGTCCTCGCCGATGTTCGTGTAGCCCAGCTCGGCACCGTACGTCGCGTTCTGGAGGACGAGGGAGACGGCTCCGGCACCGAGCCCACCCGCCGGGCCCCGCTCGGACCGAGCCGGCCTCTCCGGTCCAACCCCACCCGTGACCTCCTGGACCGACGGGTCCCAGATCCGGGAGGCCCAGAAGTCCAGGCTGCTGCTCCCGAAGAACCGGAGTTGGGCGTCGACACCCGCACCCCGACTTGCGAAACCGGAGCGCTGGAGGTTGGTGACCAGCCCTCCGACGGAGGTCCGCGCCCCGAGGTCGGCCCGGACCCGGGCCACCGAGTTGTTCGCACCCGCCAGCCCCTCCTCTTCGCCGGTCTGGAGACTCAGGGCCCCGATGCTGAATCGCCCCGCCTGACCCGTGACCCGTCCGCCCCCGATGATGGGGTTGTTCAGCCCGATGCGCCGCGAGAAGAAGAGCTGGGTGGCGCCCGAATCACCGAACTCGAAGAGTCCGGAGCGCTCCCGGAAGAACTCCCGCTTTTCGGGGAAGAAGAGGGAAAACCGGTCCAGGTTCACCTGGACATTGTCCGCCTCCACCTGGGCAAAATCGGTATTCCAGGTGAGGTCCATGGTGAGCGACGACGTCAGGCTGTACTTCACATCGAGGCCCACGTCCTGGACCCGGTTGGTGGGATCCACGTTGCCGCTCTTCTGCGCTCCGGCCAGAAGATAGGGTTTGATCTCCAGGTTCCGCCCAGGCACCACACCCTCGAGGCCGACCAGGGTCCCGTACTGGGACGACTGGGCATACCGACCGCGATAGGTGGCGGGCAGGTGGGGCCAGAACACGGTCTCGTTCTTCCGGCGGATCGACCGATAGAAGAGGAGGCCCATCTCCAGGACCTCTTCCCGGGGAAAGCGGATCGTGGTGAAGGGGATCGCAACCTCCAGCGTCCAGCCCTCCTCGGTGATACGCGCCTCACTGTGGTAGACCCCCTCCCAGTTCCAGTCCTGGATCTCCTCATCGGTGAAGAGGGCATCGTCCTGGGTGCCGAAGGAGTTCATCTCGAAGATGTAGCCGTTTCGGCGATCCTTGAACGTGTCGAGCCCGATGACGATGTGGTCATCGAGGCCGATCATCCCCCCGCGCTGGAGCACATGGGCCCGGATGCCCTCCGGCTCCGAGTCGTACATCATGAATCCGAAATAGAGATTGTCCTCGTCGTACGCGATTCGGACCTCGGTGCGCTCCGATGGCACCCCGCCGTCCACGGGGTCTCGCTGGACGAAATCGGTGATCGGCTCGATCTCGGCCCACATGGGCTCGTCCAGCACCCCGTCGATCACCGGCGCCTCGTGGATTCGGACGGCCCGGGCAGTGGCGGAAGCTCCCCGGGGAGGATCGACCATGAGGCGCCCCGTCGGAGCGGCGTGGGCGGGAAGCGTGTCGTCCGGGGGGGCGCCCCCGCCGGCCTGCGCGCTCAGGCTCCCCGGCAGGAACGCGCCCAGGAGGAGCAACCATAGGAGTGCGGAACGTGTGCTTCCGGATCGATGACGCGGCACGGCGGTGAACTCCTCAGGGTGACGTCGGGGAAGGGAAAGCTGCTGACTCCCAGAAACGATCCTCCTCGAACTCATTTTTGAACGGTGACTCAACTTGGGCTGAAACGGTGATCTGCGCCATCGCGGCCACTACCGGGGACGCGAAGCGTGGTCGCTGAAGTCCCGCTCCGCTCGCCGCCGCATGAGTGCAGGCGTCAGAATCCGGGTACCAGGACCCTGGAAAGGCCGCAAACGGCCTGCAGTCGCTGGGACACGAAACAAAGGACGGTGATCTCCTCCGAGTCGATTCTCAAAACACGAGGATCTTGTCCGCGGCGACCGTCCAGTCGGCCAGGCGCAGGGCGTTGAAAGCGTGCTCGGTCCCGTAGGGGGGATGGTTCACGATGAGGAGGGTGTTCATGCTCCGTTCCTGTGAGTGTGATGCGGGGAATCCATGGAGTCGGGCTCCTCAGATGCGGCGCCGGGCAGCGTTTCCGGCATTCGGGCCAGGACCAGGATGCCGGAAAGAAAGGCCAACACGCCCCCGACCACGATCGCCGTGGTGATCCCCAATCTGTCGGCCAGGACGCCGGCCACGATCGCCCCGAATGCGTATCCGGAGTCCCTCCAGAGCCGGTAGACGCCCACGGCGGACCCTCTCCAAGCGGGATGGGCCACGTCGGCTACCGCCGCGAGAAGGGTGGGGTAGACCAATGCGGTCCCGGCCCCCAAGAGTGCACTCGCCATGAACCAGACCCAGAAGGTGCTACCGGCGGCCACGAGCCAGAGCGCAGCTGCCTGAAGCACCATTCCCGTGGCGATGAGGGGCTTCCGGCCCACGCGGTCGGATAGGCCCCCGGTCCAGAGTTGGAGGATGCCCCACATGGCCGGGTAGATGAAGGTGAGGATCCCGATCCGGCCAACGGAGAGGCCGCCGGCCGCGAAGAAGAGAGGGAAGAGCCCCCAGGCCAGGCCGTCCTTGAAGTTCGTCACGAGACCGGCCTGACTGGAACCGAAGAGAGCCGGGTGCCGCCAGCTCGCCAGAGCGAAGATCTCCCTCCCGCTGAGGGTGCCTCCGAGAGTAGGATCCTCCGACGCGGACCGATGCTCGCGGGCCTCCAGGGCCACGTGGGCGGTGGTCTCACGCACGAAGAACATGGTCAGCCCCAGGCCCAGGGCCACGAAGGCGATCCCCAGGTAGAAGGGCTCCGGCCGCAGACCAAAGGCTTCGGCCACGTACCCGGTACCCAGCGCCGCCAGGGCCACGGCCAGGTACCCGGCGAACTCGTTCAGGCCCATGGCGAGCCCACGCGCTCTGGGACCCACCAGGTCGATCTTCATGATCACCGTGGTGGACCAGGCGAGTCCCTGGTTCACCCCCAACAGGACGTTGGCAAAGACGATCCACGACCACGACGGCGCCCACATGAGGAGGAAAGGCACCGGGATCCCGAACAGCCACCCCGCCAGAAGCACCTTCTTTCGGCCGAAGAGGTCACCAAGCCGTCCAGCGAAGAAGTTCGTTCCCGCCTTCACGAATCCGAAGGTGACAATGAAGGAGAGGATGGCCCCGCGGGCCACGAGCCCGAATTCCTCCTCGGCGATGAGGGGGAGGATCGTCCGCTCCAGGCCCACCATCGCCCCCACGAAGGCGTTGACGAGCACCAGGAGCCAGAACTGCTTCCAGTTCTCCCGGAGACCGAGCTCGATCCCCTCACCGGGTCTGCCACCCTTGTCGCGGGGAGGCGCGGCATTCCGAGGCGACGACTCCGGCTGAGACGGTCTGGAGGCCTGCTCACTCATGGGGTGTTCGCCGGTTCCTGTGTGCGTCTCAGATTCCGAGCACGGATCTCCTCAGTCGACTCCGCGCCCACGGCTACCGGGTAACCCTGGTCATCCCATTCGGCCACGCCGTCTTCCATTCGCCGGGCCCGGAACCCGTGGGCCCGGAGCTCTTCTACCGCCTGACGGGAAAAGAGACAGTATGGACCCCGACAATAGGCCACGATCTCCCGGTCCCGGGGCAGATCCGTGAGGCGTCGCTCCAGCTCCTCGATGGGAAGGGACACGGCCCCGGGGATATGGCCGGCCTCATACTCATCCCCGGGACGTACGTCCAGGACCACGACGGCCTCCTCCCGGAGACGGTCGTGAAGGGCTGCAGCATCCACCACCTCCAGTGCGTCCGGATCCTCGTAGTAGTCCCGGACGAGTTCTCGAATCTCGGCCAGGTGCCTGTGACCCACATCCTGGAGTGATCGCAGAAGGTCCCCCACCGCTGGACTGGCGAGGCGGTAGTAGATCCGTTGACCATCTCGTCGCGTGCTCACCAGGGAGGTGGCTCGCAGTTCCCGCAGGTGATTGCTCGTATTGGGTACCGTGAGTCCGGCCTGCTCGGCCAGGGTCTCCACCGGCTTCTCGCCCTGGGACAGGAGATCCAGGAGCAGAAGCCGGGAGGGGCTGGCCAGCACCTTTCCGATGCGAGCGAACTGTTCGAACAACTGCCCCTTGGGATCATGGGCCCGGTCCATAGTAGCTCCAAAATCTTTACTATTTCATCAATGACTGAAGCAATGTACCAGACGCTCGGGGGCAGTCAATCCTTCCCCCTCCTGCCGGCGGACATGCCATGGGAGCGGGCCCGATCTGGCGTCGTTGGTCTCGCGGGAGCCCCATGACCGCAACGCCAGCAGACCTAAAAGGCTGTTGAAGAACAGGAGCGACCGCCGTTGGGAGCGCCAGGTCCCTGGGTCGACACTCGGCTCCATACAAGATGGCCGGTCTGTCGATGGATCCGTTCTACGATTCCTCGTCATTGAGTGTTCAAGGCGGCGTTCCCCAACTCGGTAGCAACGAGTCCTTGCCGGCCATGAACCCATCACCTACCCTTTTTTCCATGTTCGTCCGACGCCTCGTCTCCGTGTGGGTCTGGCTCCTCATTGCCGTGATCGCGCTGGTATGGCCGATCTGGATGGCGTTGGTCTACGTGGGGACCGTGCCCGGAGACCCGGGTCGCTATGTCGTGGGACGATGGTTTCGGCGGGCCGCGGTCGTGGCCGCGAAGCTAAATCCTCTGTGGAGATTTCGAACCTCCGGGGTGCGGATTGACGACCCGCGGCGGCCGTACGTGGCTGTCTCGAACCACGAGTCCTTCGCGGACATCTTCCTTATCAGCCACCTGCCCTGGGAGATGAAGTGGCTGTCGAAGCAAGCCATCTTCCGGATCCCGTTCATGGGATGGATGATGCGCATGGCCGGGGACATTCCGGTCCGCCGGCGGGTGAGGCGCAGCCGGGCCGCGGCCCTGGAGGAGTGCAGGGATCGGCTCCGGAAGCACGTCTCTGTCATCATCCTCCCGGAAGGGACTCGTTCCCCAGGCCCCGAGATGCTTCCGTTCCATGACGGAGCCTTCAGGCTGGCAGTGGATACCGGAGTTCCCATCCTGCCCATGGCCGTGGCCGGCACGCGGCACGCCCTCCCCAAAGGATCCCTCGTATTCGGACGGGCCCACGCCGAGGTGAGGGTGCTGGAGCCCATCGAGACCGCGGGCCTTGGCCGAGAGGACATTCCGGCGCTGAAGGAGCATGTCCGGAGCCTCATCCTGGAGACCCGGGAGGAGCTGTGGAGGGAGCTCGAACTCCCTCGGCCGACCGACCCTCAGACTGTCTAGCCGGCCCGACGCGTCCGGAACATCCGCCTCGGGTATCACATCGTCCGGGAACACTCCGACGACCGGAATATGGGCATCATGGGGGGAGCGGGTCGTTGACCGGAGGAGAAGGCGGTGGGACGGCCCCGGGCTCGCCAGGTCGACCGGCTCGGGCACACACGGCACTCACGGTTCGTTTGCACGCAACCGATCCATCGCGGGTTGGAGGCGGCCGCGGAAGGCCGTGTGGCAGCCCACGCAGCCTCGGGCCACTTCGTGGTGAAGCTCGAGGAGCTCGGCAATGGGGGCGCCGGCTTCCGCTCGCTCCGCCAGGAGCCGAGCGGCATCATGGACGTCCTCATCGTACCCGACGAATGTCGGGAAGTGATCACCCAACTCCTCCTGGATCGCCTGCCGGTATTCCAGCGTTGTCGACGGGTGCTCGGCCACTCGACGGGCGGCTGCAGCGATGACCTGGGGGTCTTCCGTCCAGAGCCCCGCGCCCACAGCGGCCATGTCCCGCTCGAGATCAACCATGATCTCCGGAAGCGGCAATTGGTCCGGTTGGGGCTCTGTCTGCACCTGCGGGGAATCCGCCGCGAGCGTTGCGGCCTCATCGGCCATCTCCTCGGCACATGAGCCGAGTGCGAGGATCACGAGTGGCCCGCAGAACGCCAGCGACGTGCGTCCGCACGGACTGGACAGAGTACGCTGGATTGTCTTCGTCATGGGTGCCATGGGATCCTCCGTGTGGGAGTTCAACCGTCATGGGGTCCCTCTCCTACCGGTGAGGCAGGATCGGGGGCGAGGAGCCGTCGGCTGGCTTCCACCGTCTCGCTGATGATACGCTCCCGGTCGTCGGCCAGAAGCCCCATCCGGGCCAAAAGCACAGCCCGCTGCGTCATGGCCACGATCCACCCGGTGGCCAGGACCGGGTCCACCGCCCGAAAAACGCCCTGGCTACCTCCGTGGACGATGGTCTGGACGAAGAGCCGCATGGGATAGGGCCCCAGGCGCAGGTCTCGATCCTTCGGGATGTGGGAGGGATGGGAGGCCAGGAGAAAGGAGAAGGCTGCGGCATGGCTCTCCCCGAAGGTGAACACCCCTCGGATCAGGGCCTCCAGCCGGGCCCTGGGATCGTTCTCGTCACCTGCCTCCGCCTCCAACACGTCGGCGAACCGCTGGGCGGTGGTCTCGAACAGGGTGCGAGCCAGGTCGTCCTTTCCCTCGAAGTGCCGGTAGAGGTTTCCCTCCGCGGTGTCCGCCTGCTCCGCGATCTCACGCGTGGTGGTGGCATCCACCCCCTTCTCCGCAAAGAGGGCCAGAGCCGCATCCAGAATCGCTTCT
>PWWP01000016.1 GCA_003562075.1 Gemmatimonadota bacterium | reverse complement strand
TTGTGCCCCCGGATCTTCGTTGGGCCGCTTTACCGATGCTACCGCATCGCCTTCAGCGACCCGCCTCGACCGGGACCGCAAGCCCCCTTCCCGGTGGCGCCTCTACTTCTTCAACAGCCTTCTAACGCTCCGGTCTCCCTGTTGCCGCCTCCGTGGGCTGGCTTGCGCCCTCGGAGATCTCTCCAACTCCCAGCTCGCCATGCTCATTGGATCCCCAGCAGTACAGGCGTCCCGAATCGGAGGCCACGGCACAGCTGGACTGGGCTCCCACGGCGAAGGACTCCACCGGGGGCAATCCCGACACAGGTTCAGGCGTTGGGCTGCACGATCGGACCACGCCATCGGCACGACAGTGCTGGCTGGAGGTTGAACCGAGCTGACCCCGTTCGTTGCTGCCCCAGCACCAGAGCGTCCCACCTTCGTCCCGGGCGCAGACGTGCTGGGCCGAGGGCGGGTCATTCACCACCTCTACCCGGGGATCGCCGACGGCATCGGTGGAAAGGGCCACAGGCCGCAACCCTCCGTCTGAGCCCACCTGGCCGGTTCCCCGCTGGCCCCAGGAGTTGTCACCCCAACACCAGATCTGTCCCTCGTCGTCCACACCGCAGGCCACGTCGGCACCCGTGGAGAGCTGGATGAACGGATGGCCCTGGGTCACTTCCTGGAGGATCTGGGTGGGCTCGTAGAGATCCAGGACCGTGTCGCCATCGGAATCAGGATCTTGGAATACGGCACCCCAGGCATAGACCATCCCCTCCGAGTCCAGGGCCATGGTGATCTCCGGGCCGGCTGACACCTGGATGAAGTTCCGATCCCCTTGCTTCACCGGAATCGGCTCATCGCTTCCGGATCCGCCATCTCCTGTTCCAAGCTGACCGCGCTCATTGTTGCCCCAGCACCAGACTTGGCCTTCGCCGTCCAGGGCACAGGCGTGGTCCTGCCCCACAGCCAAGGACTGGATGGGGGCCCGGCTTCCCCACTCGTTCACGTTCACCTTCCCGCCCCCACCTCCGAAGGCCTGGGCAATGCGTCCCCAGCACCAGAGGTCGTCATCCCGGTCCACGGCGCAGGAAGATGCACTCCCCGAGGCCAGAAGGCGGGGCCGGAGTCCCTCAGGTCCCGGGAGGGGGACTCCACCTGTGCCCTCTGGATCCTGGCTCACCTGACCTTCCCGGTTGTCGCCCCAGCAATAGAGGGTGTCGTCCTGGCTCAGCGAGCAGGCGTGCCTGGCTCCAAGCGTGACCTGGTCCGAAGGGGACGGGCGGATCCCGGCCACCTTCATCTCAGTGTCGATTTCGAAGGGGGAGGAAGTGACCCGCACACTGTCCCCTGTAGCGGTGGACACACCCCCATCCCCAGGGAGGAGGTGCCATTCGTCAGCCTGGTCCAGGCTCCGCCGGTGGACCCGCAGCATGGGGCTGAAGACCCCTGGAGGGGTGTTGGTCACCGTAATCGTGATGGTCCCCCGAACCGTGTCGCCCTGAGCCCTCCCTGGCGCCTCCACGCGAAAGCCGCTGCCGGGAACGCCTTCGGCCAGCCCCAGCTCCTCCGGCGTGCCCTCCAGCGGTTCAACCCGGATCCGGACCCGGCTGGAGACGGCTCCCTCAGAAACCTCCAGCTCCACGGCCCCGTCGGCAAAGGTCAGGAGACCCCCGTCGGGTCCCACGGTGGTTCCTTCCGGAGCAACCTCCACCTCTCGGGTGGCCTGGTGGTCATCCAGTTCAAGCTGGATGGTGGCCGAGCCCTCGCCCATGGCCGTCACCAAGCCCTGGGCTGAGACCTCCGCCACCTCCGGCGCCGACGAACTCCAACTCGGTGTTGGCGCCTCGTCAGGCAGCTCTGTGAGCGCCATGCCGTTCACCCGAGCCTCCATGGCTTCATCTTCCCCCACCTCCAGGAGCAGCAGGCTTTCTGCAGTGAACTCCACCGAGGCCACCTGGAATGGATCGGGCTCCGGATCCGGGTCGGAGGGTTGAGTGACATCATCGCCACAGGCCGTGATGAGGAGGACTGCGACGGCGGGCAGAAGGTTCAGGAAGGAGCGCTGGAAGACTGTTCGACGGAGGGCATTCGACATCGAGTAAGCCTCGGAGGCTGGAGGGCTCGCATGCGAGGAGGCTGGAGGTGGGCGGCGGCTCCAGCCAGGAATCGGAGGAAGGTGCGGGGGGTTGGGGGGGAGGGGCAAGGGGCCGAGGGAGGACCGTCAGGTCGGCTTCCTGGATTGTAATTCCCGGTATGGAATCGCCAGCCGAGCCGGGTCCGGTGGAGGGCTGGTTCCACGGGTCACAATGTGCCGCCGACCCTGCATGGCGTGGAGGAGGGAGAACCTGGATGAGCCATCAGGCCTCCCCCACCGATCCACCTTCACCCCCCTTCATCCCCCTCCACCGCATCCCGGAACCATGCCTTCCGCTCCTCGTTGAAGTCGTCCTCCGGGACGGCGTAGGCTCGAGCCAGCGCCAGAAAGGCGCCTTCACCTTCCGGTGACTCCAGGGCCTCATGGGCCGCTCCCAGCTCCCGGTGGGGGATGTCCAGCGGATCCCGCGGCCCCCGTTCCCGCAGGAGGACCTCCGGCTGATCCGGGAGTCGGACGACCTTGTCCTGCTGGCCCTCTGGCGTTCGGTCGTCCTCGACCTCCAGGAGGACCCCGTCCTGGATCATGGCGGCGGTAGCCCGATTCACCGATTTCCGGAGCTTTCCGTCCGAGAGATCCTCCACACCGGGCTTGAGGGCCTCCTTGATTCGCCGGATCATGACCGGGCCCTCCACCTCCACCACCGCCTGGATGGCCTCTTCCCAGCTTTGGACGATCTGGGGATCCTGCCCATCGAAGGCCTGGGTCAGGGACTCGGCGGGAGGCGGGGCGTCATTGTAGGTAACCATCTCCTCCGGCATGTCCTCGGGAGCGGCTT
>PWWP01000179.1 GCA_003562075.1 Gemmatimonadota bacterium | reverse complement strand
TGCGAACCTGGCTGCTGTCCGAGATTTCAAGGGCGCTTCGAGCCACCAGACCGCAGTCGTGCACCGAGAACACGATGGCGTGCATCATCTCCCGGTATTCAGGGTCGAACGGGCAGTTGACGAAGACGTTCTGCTCGTAGGACAAGGCGGACTCCGAAGAGTGGAGAGGCGTGCCGGTTCCACCGCAAGAAAGGCCGCGCGGTGGAGGTGGGTGCTCAGCGTCCCGCTGCTGCCGCGCTCTTCTGTGTAACCTTCTTCGCAGCCTTCGTGGCTTCGGCGCGGCTAACCTTACCGGTCTTGGCGGAGTCCTGGACGGTTCGCCGGGAGGTTGGTGCCTTCGACGTGGCCTTCACCCCTAAGGTCCCCTTTCTTTCCTCGCCTTCAAGCGTGAACCGGCAGCATATCGGAGCTGGCCAGCGAGGGCAAGGAACCCGGAGCAGCCCAACATTCTTTTCAACCCCAGAATCATCCCCGAGGTTCGCGAGGCGCGACATCCTGGGGCTCTCGGGTCCCCCGGCGAAGCGTGGAGCCACGCCGGATTCGAAAGGTGAGCCAGAGGTAGCTGCCGGTCCATGTCTGGATGGGACGGATAGGGGGTGGCTTGCCCCCCCACCGGGATCGATGCGCTGATCCAAAGCCACCGGCCCCCCCGGTGTGCCAGGCCGTGCGCATAGCGGGTCGGCCCGTGCCGAACTGGCGATGCTTGGGGTGCCCGATGGCAAAGGCCGAGAACCTCTGTCGGACCCCCCCGGTAAATTACTCATCAGGCGATCCGAACCCTCTTCATCACGGAGGCACCACCATGACGGCAACCCTTCGCGTCAGCCTGGCCTTGGCCTTTACCGGGCTGCTCCTCCTCCCGTCCTGGGGACGGGCCCAGACCACCGTCACCCAGCAGAGGATCGGGAGCACCACCTTCTACAGCGGGACCGTGGGAGGGCAGAGCCTCTCCGGGACCTCGCAGTCCCTGGGGTCCACCACCTACACCAACCTTCGGATCGGCACCACCAGCTTCAGCGGGGTCTCGCAGGACCCGGGGCCGACGCGGTACTCCACCTGGTCCAGCGGGGGCTCCGCCACCACCCAGACGCTGGGGGCCTTCCAGTACACGTCCACGAGCCAGGGGAGGAGCTACACCACCCAGACGCTGGGGGCCTTGCAGTACACCACCGGGTCCGACGGGTCCCGGGCCGTGACCCAGCAGATCGGAGACTTCCGGTTCACCACCGTGTCACCGGGGTACCGGCCTCCGGCAGGGAACCGCTGGTAGGCGTGGTGGAGGTTGGGCGTTCCAGACACCACGCATCCACCGGAGAATCGTCACGAGCGGGGAAGGAGGGATGCTCAGCGCTCCGCGGCTACCAGGGCCTTAGGGCTGACCTCCTTCGCCGTCTTCCGGGCCTCGGTGCGGCCGCCTCGAGAGTCGGCTTGAGGGAGGGCCTCCAATCGGATATCGGCTCTCTGGTTGCAGGCCCAGGCGAGATCGGCCACGGTTCGCAGGGTCATGTTCCTGCTGCCGCTCAGGACTTGCGTGATATGCGCCCGACTCGTTCCGAGCCTCTGGGCGAGGTCGGCCTTGGAGAGACCGTTCTCCGCCATGGCACGAGCCAGGGCCTCGGATACCCAAAGGACCAGCCGCTCTTGCTCGTATAGCCTGTGGTCCTCCGGCGTTGCGGTCTGCCTATGGAGCCACGCGGAGTTCACGTCAGCCTCCGCGGGAGAGGTACCATTGGCGGTATTCCTCTGCACGCTGGATCTCCTTTCCCTTGTACCTATCGGATTTCTTCCGGAGTCCGAACAGCAGCACGATCGTCTGGTTCCTTCCGAAGATGCAGGGGATCCGGATCTGGCGGCTCTTGAACTCGAAGATTCCGTCCGATCCCGCCAGCTTCTGGAATTTCTCCGAGTTGTGGATCTGCCCCACTTCTCCCATCAACTCGAACAGCACGTCCAGCTTCCGCCGGTCGGAACGGTGGAGGTTGTCCGGGAACGCCCCGGTTGTGTGCGGTGGCCGTCAGGACAGGCAAGTTAACGTACACATTAACACCTAAGCAAGAGGGAACGCCGATCGGGTGGAGTCATCTCGCGGACCGAATGCGTGGTGCGCCGGGGTGAAGCTCCGAGCCACTGGCCTGGATTCGCTCCACTCTTGGGAAGATCAGTCGCGGACCGGGCCAGCCCCATGGCGGAATCGGACGCCTGCCCGTCACACCCCCCTCCTGCCCTTCCGTGGAAGGGAGAGGGGGCGTCACCCCCCTCACCAGGAGGATGGCTTCTGGATCGAGCCCCTGGAATCGAGAACGGGATCCGGAAGCTGGGATACCGCCAGGACGCCGCGTCGGACCTGTTTCACGAAATCCGCATGGGTGAGGAGTTGACGACTTGGATGGCGGTTCTTGCGGAGGGTCGGCGTGATCAAGCCGATGGGAAGCCGGATCTCCCGATTCACGATCCGCATGGGCTCGGCAAGGTCAGAGTCATTGCTGAAGACGGCGGCACAATCCATGACCCCTCGGTGAGCATCGTGGACAAGGTGGGTGGCAAGATTGACGTCCGAGCCCTTCTCCTCCGTGCGAAGGACTCTCACGAGGCCCGTTCCATCCGCCTTCGGAAGGTGGACGGGGTGAGTCAGAAACTGACCCAGGATGATCTGGATGGACGGGAGCGTGCGCAGAGCCCGGAAATACGTGTCCTGACGGGTGGACTTGTGTGGGTCGCCCATTCGATTGTCCACCCTTGTGTTGACTTCTCCCGGGAATGAATCCCCGGGATTCTCTTGGCGGCTACGCCGCCTCGGAAAGCGCAGACGTGCTGCGCTGATTTTCGGAGTCCACCCTGTCCCACTTGTGCCGTTGCCAGCTCAGGGTTTCAGTCCGTGGGCTGGCCTCCAGCCCGTCCCAGCTCGTGCCGGGTC
>PWWP01000101.1 GCA_003562075.1 Gemmatimonadota bacterium | reverse complement strand
GCCCTCTATCCAGGCTCCTTCGATCCAGTGACCCTCGGGCACGAGGACATTGCCCGTCGGACCCTCCGCGTGGTGGATCGGGTGATTGTGGCCGTGGCCCACACAGCAACTCAGGTCAAGCGGCCGGCTTTTCCCATGGAGGAGCGCCTCGAAATGCTCCGGGAGGTGTTCGCTGATGAAGACCGGATCGAATGCGTGTCCTTCCAGGGACTCCTGGTGAAGTTCGCTAAGGAGGTGGGCGCCGATGTTGTGGTCCGAGGACTTCGAGCCGTCTCGGATTTCGAGTACGAGTTCCAGATGGCCCAGATGAACCGAGAGATGGATCCGGAGACCGAGTTCATCTTCCTGACGCCGGACGCCCACCTCTCCTTCCTCTCTGCCTCCCTGGTCCGAGAAGTGGCGCGGCTGGGTGGCGACGTTTCCCCATTCGTTTCGCCTCCAGTCCTTCGGAGGATGAGGGATCGATTCCAGTCTCCATCCCGGGAGGGATGACGCCATGGATTTCTTGAAGAGCATTCGGAGTCGGGCCCGGGATCGTCCCCGTCGTGTCGTCTTCCCCGAGGGCGAAGAACCAAGGACGCTGGAGGCGGTGGCTCAGATTCAAGAGGAGGGGCTGCTGTACCCGGTCCTCCTGGGAGACGAAGACCGGATCCGAGCTGACCTGGAGGGGGCCGACGGACATCCGGGAGATCTGGAGGTGGTGGATCCCCGGAAGGGGGAGGGGACGGGGCCCTACGTAGAGACCCTCCTGGAGCTTCGGAGGGCCAGGGGGATGGATCGGGCCACAGCCCGCGAGCAGGTTCGCCGTCCTCTCATCCGAGGGGCTCTCATGGTTCGATCCGGGGAGGTCCACGGCTCGGTGGCCGGGGCCATCCACAGTACGGGCGACGTCCTTCGGGCGGCCCTCTGGTGCGTGGGACCCGACGATGGGATTCGAACTGTGTCCTCGGCCTTCTACATGGTGGTGGACCCCTTTCGTTCTCCGGACCCGGAGGTTCTGACCTTCACCGACGCCGCTGTCGTCCCGGACCCTACGGGACCCCAGCTGGCCCAGATCGCCGCAGCCGCCAGCCGGGCCCGCCGGAAGGTGGTCGGTGACTCGCCGACGGTGGCCTTTCTATCCTACTCCACGAAGGGAAGCGCCGACGGACCCTCTGTGGAGAAGGTCCGGGAGGGGTTGGCCCTCTTTCGGGATATGGAGCCAGGTGTGCCGGCCGATGGCGAGTTCCAGGCGGACACGGCGCTGGTGGAGTCAGTGGCTCGTCGGAAGGCACCCCATTCGGCGGTGGGTGGAGAGGCCAACATCCTCGTCTTCCCGGATCTGGACGCCGGGAACATCGCCTACAAGCTGGTCCAGCGCCTGGGGGGGGCCCAAGCCATCGGGCCGGTCATCCAGGGGCTTCGACGTCCCTGCAACGACCTCTCCCGAGGCGCCACCCCGGAAGACATAGTGAATGTGGCGTGCATCACCAGTCTCATGGCGGATTGAGCATTCCGGGAATGTGACGCCGGATAGCAGGGGCAGGAGGATCCTGTCCTCCAAGGCCACATCTTGCCCGTGTCCACTGGATTTTGGTAGGTTTTGAAAGAACGCAGCAACCAGAGATCTGCCTCGGGCAGGTTCCCAGATCACATACGTCCGGATCCATCCCGGATCCAGGAGTGCCGAGTAACCTATGACCTTCAACGTGAAGCAGGAAGACGGAGGGGTGACCGTAGTCGATGTGGACGGTCAACTCATCGTCGGAAATCGACAGGATCTGAAGAGGATCGTCCTGGAGGAGCTGGAGAAGGGTGAGCGCAAGTTCCTCGTCGACTTCACGAACACAGGCTACATCGACTCCTCCGGACTGGGTGTCCTGGTCAGCCTCTCCAAGAAAATCAGGGAGCAGGGTGGCGAGCTCAGGTTGGCCAGCCTCAACGAGGATCTCAAGACCCTCTTCGAGCTGACCAAGCTGGACAGTCTCTTCCAGATTGCCGATTCCAGGGAAGAGGGGCTGGAAGGGTTCTGAGGCAGGTGGGGAGGCTCCGGCCTCCCCTTTTTTGCGTCCGGGTGACTCATCCCGGACTTGTTGTCCCCATCGCGGGTGATGGCCATGGAACGAGAACTGGTCTTCGAACTCCCCAACGACCTCCGGTGCATCGAGGAGGCGGTAGAGTTCGTCGTGAGGCGCTGTTCTACCTGCCAGTCGGTGGCCCGGAAGCTCCGCCTCAATTTTCGCGTGAGTCTTGTCGAGGCCCTGTCCAATGCCATGATCTATGGAAATGGCCGGGACCCGGGCAAGCGTGTTCGGGTCGAGGTTACCATGGTCAGAGGGCGGGTCACTGCCCGGGTGACGGATCAGGGAAACGGGTTCGATCCGCACAGGGTCCCCGACCCCACTTCCCCGGAGAACCTGTGTCGAGAGGGCGGACGTGGGCTCTTTCTCATGCGGAAACTCATGGATGAAGTCCGATTCAACGACGAGGGGAATTCGGTCACCCTGGTTCTCCTCCTCGAAGATCCGGATCACCTGCCGGACGAAGCGACGGCATGACCTCGAGCCGGACCGCCCGGGAACTCCTCCCGGATGCGGTGGTTCAGGTCCTGGATGAGTTTCGCAGAGGTTTCGACCTTAAGGTTCACCTCTGGTTGCCCAGAGAGGGGGAGAGTTCTTTTCTCCTCTATCCCCGGAGCGGGGCCGTCACTGCGCCTGGCCATGACTCCATTCTCCTGGAGGTCCCCACTCGGGATGGGCCGGACCTGACCCTGGAGGTCCGGGGGACGAGTGAGGGCTCTTCGGCTCAGGCCCCGGCCAACGCACTGCGGACCTCCCTGGAGCAGCTCTACGCCTATGCCGAAGAGATCCGTTTCTTCACGTACGAGGTGTCGGAGCGCTACGAAGAGATCAATCTCCTCTACTTCATCTCAGAGACACTGGGGTCCCTCCTCCAACTGAAAGACGCCACCCGGCTTATCCTGGCCGAGGTTTGCGATGTCATGGGGGCCCGTCGTGGATCTCTCTGGATCCACAAGGCTGAGGAGGATCGCCTCCACCTGGTGGCGTCGGTAGGCGAGGATGGGCTCAACGGGCCTCTGGAGGCAGATGATAGTTCGGCCGTCACTTCTCAGGTCTTCCGGGACGGCCGTCCTCTCATTCTTTCAGGGGAGCGTTTCGGCGCCAACGGGAGCGGAATCGGCTCAGGGGACCCGGTGGGAGATTCGGTGCTCTCCGTCCCCATTCGGTATACCCCGCCTACCGGGGATGCCCGAACGGTTGGCGTGATCAACCTCATCGGTCGTCGGCGAGGAGGACGATTCACGGCTTCGGATCAGAAGCTTCTGGCTGCCATCGCCTCCCAGGTAGGGGCGGCTTTGGAGAACAACCGTCTGATCCAGGAGAGCCTGGAACGGGAGAGGGTGACTCGGGAGATGGAGCTGGCCCATAATCTCCAGATGAAGCTCCTTCCGGCCCTGGATACCTTCGACACGGACCAGGTGGCGGCCCGAGTCCAGCCTGCCGAGTCGGTGGGAGGGGATTTCTACCACCTCCTGCGTCTCCCGGCGGGTCGGGTCGGGGTCATGATTGGAGACGTGTCGAGCCATGGCTTTCCAGCGGCCCTGATCATGGCTCTTTCGCTGAGCGCCGCCACGATCTACGCCTCCGAATTCCAGTCGCCAGCTCAGGTCCTCAACGAGATGGGGAAGGCCCTCCGGGACGAACTGGAGAGCACCGAGATGTATCTCACCCTCTTCTATGCCGTAGTCGATCCGGAGCGAGGGGAGTTGGTCTATGCCAACGCAGGGCATCCCCACGCCTTCCACCTGAGGTCGGATGGCCCACATGAGCGCCTTGCCGCGTTGGACCCACCCATGGGTATCGGGGGCGACGACAACTATCACGAGCAGACCGTGTCGTGCGCGTCCGGAAAGGACCTCCTCCTTCTCTTCACTGACGGGCTTTCCGACACCCTTGTTCCCGGATCCCGGATGGAAGGGGAGCGCCGGGTCGTAGACGAATCAATCCGTCTTCGGGAGGAACCGGCTCGGATGATCGTGGATGCCCTCTTTCAGCTTGGGGAAGGGGGCGAGGACACCCGGCCCGATCCGGATGACCGGTCCGTTCTCATCCTGAAGGTCTGAACCCTCCGTGCCCGATCCTGGAGTCGGCCCATCCTTTCCTCCTCCTCGCCGGAGTCTGGGGCAGAACTTCCTGGTGGATCGGGGCGTCCAGCGCCGGATCGTGGAGGAGGCAGGGATCCAGGCCGGTGACGTTGTGCTGGAGATCGGCCCGGGTCGCGGCGCCATCACCCAGGGGTTGGCGGAGCGAGCCGGGACCCTGATTCTGGTGGAGTTGGATCGGGATCTTGCCCGGGCTCTCAGAGCGCGCTATGCCGGGGACGAGCATGTTCGGGTCCTGCAGGAAGATATCCTGAAGGTCCGATTGGAGGAGCTGACGCCGGAACCGGAGGCCCTGAAGGTGGTGGGCAACATTCCCTACAATTTGACCACCCCCATTATTTTCCATCTCCTGGCGTCGCCCAGACCTGCTGAAATCCTCCTGATGGTCCAGAAGGAGGTGGCGGAAAGGATCGCCTCCGAACCGGGGAGCGGTGTATATGGAGCCCTTTCGGTGGGTGTGCAGGCCGTGGCCAAAGTGGAACCCGTCCTCTCCGTGTCCCCAGGAGCTTTCCGTCCTCGTCCCCGGGTGGACTCAGCCGTGATCCGGATCCGCCCCCTCTCTCCCTCCCCACTGACAGGTGGGCAGGAGATCTGGCTTCGGACCCTGACTCGAGCCGTCTTCCAGTGGCGGCGGAAGCAGCTTCGGAAGATCCTCAGGGATCATCCCGACCTGGATCTGGATCCGGAGAGAGTGGAGGAGCTCCTGGAGGCCGCCTCGGCCCATCCCACTGACCGACCGGAAACCGTGTCGCCGGAAGGCTTCCGGGCCATGGCCCAGAAGCTGGCTGCGAGCCGGGGGGAGAAAGCACCTGATCTGGAAGACGGTCGTTGACGGGGGAACCGGGGGGAGGGTAGTTTTCCGAGGGCTTGTGAAATTCTTCACAAGCATCGGGTCGTTGCTTTTGTCCCCTGTTTCGTCGCCTCTCCCCCCATTTCGTCGTGACCTCCCCAACCCGACGTGTCTCCGGCTCCACCGTTCGTCGTCTGTCCCTCTATCTTCGTGTCCTGGAGACACTCACTCAGGAGGGAGCGGGTACTGTTTCCAGCGGGGTCCTGGCAGAGCGCATGGGTACGACGGCGGCCCAGGTCCGGAAGGACCTTTCCCATTTCGGCTCCTTCGGCAAGCGGGGCCTGGGTTACGCCACTGAACCCCTCCGGCAACGCCTGGAGGAGATCCTGGGGGTGGATCGGAGCTGGCCCGTGATCCTGGTGGGGGCCGGACGGATCGGATCGGCCCTTTTCGAACATGCCCCCTTCCGGGACCGGGGTTTCAACATCGTGGCCGTCCTGGACAGGGATGCTGCCAAGGTGGGGAAGCGCTGGGGAGAGGTTGAGATCCAGGACGTGAAGACCCTGCCCCAGGTGGTGGCACGCCACGACGCCCGGGTGGCAATCCTTGCCATCCCACGAAGCGATGCCCAGGCCGTGGCCGAAGCCATGGAGGCGGCCGGGATCCGGGGCATCCTGAACTTTGCCCCGGTTCCACTCCGCCTTGGCCCTGCTGTCCAGGTCAACGAGGTGAATCTGGCGCTGGAGATGGAGGCCCTCTCCTTTGCCCTGCGAAACCAGAAGACCGGCTCGGACGCTGGTACCTCCGGGGAAGAGAGGGGGTCACGGCCGTGAATCCCAGCCTGAAGACCCAGGTCGCCCAACTCCTGAGCACGGGCCCCGTCCACACCCTGGATGTGGCCCGTGAAGCCCTTCGTCTTCGAGGGCCCGAGTCGGCTGCGGCTGCTGCCGTCTTCACCCTTCTGGATGGCGACCCTCGGTTCCAGGTGGATCAAGAGGGAAACTGGTCGTTGGACCACGCTCGGCCCTCCCCCGGTCGTCCCCTGCCTCGAGTGCCCTATGCAGTCGTGGACGTGGAGACCACCGGCGGCGGGTGGCGCCGAGGGGACCGGGTCACTGAGGTGGCCGTGGTTCCGGTAACGGAGGGCCAGGTGGGGGATGGGCTGGAGTCGCTGGTGAACCCGGGGCGATCGATACCGCCACGGATCCAGGGGCTCACCGGAATCACGGACGAGATGGTCCGGGGAGCGCCCACCTTCACCGGCTTGGCGCCTCGGGTGGAAGCGGCGTTGGAAGGAAGGGTCTTCGTGGCCCACAACGTCCGGTTCGACTGGGGATTCATCCGGAGTGAGCTCCTGGCGTCCACCGGCGATGCCCCGGAACCCAGCCTCCTCTGTACCCTTCGCATGGGACGGTTCCTCCTTCCTCGCCTTCGGCGTTACGGACTGGACGCCCTGACCCGACACTTCGGCATCCCCATCCACAGCCGTCATCGGGCCTATGGCGATGCCCTGGCCACCGCACGTCTACTCCTCCACCTTTTGAGAGAGGCTGAATCCCAGGGGTTCGGCGACCTTCACTCCCTGGAAGAAGCCATGAGCGGCCGAGGACCCAAGCGAAAAAGCTGAGGGCTCGGAGCTCCTCCAACATGAACCGCCGGCAAAGCCGGCCCATCCTTTCGTGGAGCCCTTGATCCCATGACGCCGACCCAGGCACCCGACCCCGAGTCCGCCATCCCCAGCATCGATGACCTTCCCCTCGTACGCTCCCGGACGGTGGGAAGCGTCCGCATCCACGCCATTGAAGCCGGGCTACAGCGTCTGGACGGGGGCGCCATGTTCGGCGTGGTGCCTCGACCCCTGTGGGAGCGACGGATTCCACCTGACGCACGGCACCGGATTCCCTTGGCCCTGCGATGCCTCCTCATCGAGGCTCCTGAAGGGCTGGTCCTGGTGGACACGGGTGTGGGGAACAAGGAGGATGAAAAGTTCACCGGGATCTACGGCATCGAGAACGAGGGAAACCCCACGCGGCTGGAGGACGGGATTCGGGCTGCCGGGTTCGCACCCGAGGACGTGGAGATGGTGGTCCTGACCCATCTTCACTTCGACCACGCCGGAGGGGCCACCCTCCGGACCGAAGGTGGGGCGTTGGAGCCTGCCTTCCCCCAGGCCCGCTATGTGGTCCAGGAGGAGGAACTTCGCTTTTCCGGCATCCGGAATGAGCGGATCCGGGCCAGCTACCTTCCCGGGAACATCCAGCCCGTGACGGAGGCAGGGCTCTGGCATCTGGTGAAGGGAGAGACCGAGCTGACCCGGGGAATCCAGCTCCTTCCAACGCCGGGGCACACCCCCCACCACCAGTCGGTGATCATCGAATCCGACGGCGAGGTGGCCTGCTATCTGGCCGATATCTGCCCTACCACCGCCCACATTCCACTCCCCTGGATCATGGGTTACGATCTGGAGCCCCTGGTGACCCTGGAGACCAAGCGGACCCTGTGGGATCGGGCCCGGCAGGAGGAGTGGCTCCTCATCTTCGAGCACGACGCCCAAGTGCCCTGGGGTGTTCTGGACGAGGAGGCCCGAAGGGTGACCTGACGGAATACTCTTCCTATATTCTACCGGCTCGGTGCCGGATTCCCGGTCCGATCCTGCCAAGAGGCGCTTCCGTTCGCCTTACGCCGCACCCTTAGAAAAAGGTCGTTCCCAGATATGAGTGACGCAGCCCGCACGCCGGTTATCGTCAGTGGAGCCCGCACGCCCATCGGTCGTTTCCTGGGGGGACTCAGCCCCCTGACGGCTCCGGAGTTGGGAGCTGTGGCCGCCCGGGCTGCGCTGGAACGCTCCGCCGTGGATGCAGGGGAGATCGACGAGGTGATCATGGGGCATGTGGTCCAAGCTGGTGCGGGCCAGGCCAGTGCCCGACAGGCGGCCATCGGAGCGGGGTTGCCTGCCACCATCCCTGCCGTGACCGTCAACAAGGTCTGCGGCTCCGGCCTCAAGGCCGTCATGCTGGCGGCTCAGTCCATCCGGGCCGGCGACGCTCGAGCGATCCTGGCTGGTGGATTCGAGTCCATGTCCAACGTGCCCTACTACCTGAAGGGCATGAGGACCGGGGTGAAGTTCGGAGATCAGAAGGCCATCGATGGTCTCATCCACGACGGCCTCTGGTGCTCATTCGGCCAATGTCACATGGGTGGCCATGCCGAGTATACCGCCGATCGTGCCGGGATCAGCAGAGAGGAAGCAGATGCCTTCTCCCTCCAGTCCCACCAGAAGGCCGTGGCGGCCATGGATGCCGGCCGGTTCGATGCCGAACTTGTGCCGGTGGAAATCAAGGGGCGGAAGGGGACCACTGTGGTGGACACCGATGAAAGTCCTCGACGGGAAACCTCCATGGAGGCGCTCGGACGGCTTCGGCCGGCCTTTCCCAAGGACGCGCCCGACGACATCGAAGAGCTGGTGGTGACGGCAGGAAACGCTCCTGGACTGAATGATGGAGGCTCTGCCCTCATGATCACGTCGCTGGAGTTCGCCAGGGCCCACGGCCTCCGGGTACATGCCCGGATCAACGGCTATGCCAGTGGCGGGACGGAGCCCCGGGACCTCTTCTTTGCTCCCATCGCCGCCGTCCGGAACCTCATGGAGAAGACGGGCGCCGGGATCGACGATTACGACCTCATCGAGGTGAACGAGGCCTTCGCGGTCCAAGCTCTGGCGGACATGCGGGAGCTGGAGATGGATCCGGATCGGGTGAATGTGAATGGCGGTGCGGTGGCGCTGGGCCACCCCATTGGCTGCTCCGGAGCCCGGATCCTGGTGACGCTCCTCCACGCCATGGAAGACCGGGATGCACGGACCGGATTGGCGACCCTCTGCCTGGGCGGCGGAAATGCCGTTGCCCTCTCGGTGGAGCGGGACTGACGCCCAGGTGGTTCGGCCAGGCGGAGCCGGGTTCCGGGGATCTGCCCTCCTGACAGCCCTGATCCTGGCCGGGCTGGCCCGCCTGGGGGCCTCCTGGATTCTGGGAGCTGAGCCGGCCGGGGGCGTCTGGCTCCTCACCCCTGGGGAGCTCTGGCTCCTCCTGGTCTTCACCGGCGGCGTCCTGGCTCTACTCCTGGCCGCCTCCGTTCAGCTCGGGGGATGGTTCGTCTCGGCCCCTGGAGAGAGTCGGTCGCGGGGAGATGGGGCTGGCGACCCTCCAGGAGAAGGAGCCGCATGGGAGTCGGTCGATCCGGCTCGGTGGGCCATGGGCCTGGGAGGATGGCTCCTCCTGATCTACGCCGTGGGCTGGCTCGTGACGAGCTAACCCCAGGCTTTGCAGCGACGACTGACAACAACGATACGGGGAGTGACCGGGACTATGACGATCAATACGGTGACGGTAGTGGGTGGTGGAACCATGGGGAATGGGATCTCCCACGTGTGCGCCACGAGTGGCCTGGAGGTCCGGATGGTGGATATCTCCCAGGAGGCCCTGGAGCGGGGGCTGGCCACCATCGAGAAGAACATGGACCGTCAGGTGCGAAAGGAGCGGATGACCGAAGAGGAGAAGGCATCTGCCCTGGACCGCATCACCCCCTTCACCGACCCGGCCCAGGCCGCCGAAGGCGCCGGTCTGGTGGTGGAAGCCATCCCGGAGCGGGCCGAGCTCAAGTACGAGCTCTTCCGCACTCTGGACGAGGCGGCCCCTGCCGAGACCATCCTGGCTTCCAACACCTCCTCCATCTCCATTACCGAGATCGCCGCGCGGACCCAGCGTCCCGAGAAGGTGATCGGAATGCACTTCATGAACCCGGTCCCGGTCATGAAGCTGGTGGAGGTGATCCGAGGCCTGGCCACCGATGACGAGACCACCGGAACCATCATGGACCTCTCCACCCGGTTGGGGAAGACACCGGTCGAGGTGAACGATTTCCCTGGATTCGTATCCAACCGGGTTCTCATGCCCATGATCAATGAAGCCATCTTCGCCCTCATGGAGGGGGTGGCGGAGCCGGAGGCCATCGATACGGTGATGAAGCTGGGGATGAACCATCCCATGGGGCCCCTGGCGCTGGCCGACCTCATCGGGCTCGACACCTGCCTCAGCATCCTGGAGGTTCTTCACCGGGAGCTGGGTGACGATCGGTACCGCCCCTGCCCACTCCTGCGGAAGTACGCAGCCGCAGGCTGGCTTGGGCGGAAGAGCGGGCGGGGATTCTACAACTACGATGGGTGAGGGCCCCATGTTGACCGAGGAACAACTGGAGATTCGTCAGCTGGCACGAGAGTTCGCTCAGGGTGAGATCCGGCCCCACGTGGAAGCGTGGGATGCAGCTCGTTGGATCCCTGAGGAGCTCTTCGAGAAGCTGGCGGAGCTTGGGTTTCTCGGTATGCGAATCCCCGAGCCCTATGGAGGGCTGGCGTTCGACGCCTCCACGTACCTGACGGTACTGGAAGCCATGGCCTGGGGCGATGCGTCGGTGGCCCTGAGCCTCTCCATTCACAACGGGCCGGTGTGCCGGGTCATCCTGGAGCACGGTACTGATGGCCAGAAGGAGCAATGGTTGCCCCTTATGGCCACAGGCCAGGCCTTGGCAGCCTTCGCGCTTTCCGAGGAGGAGGCGGGAAGCGACCCTGGGGCCCTGGAGTGCCGGGCTCGACCTGCCGGCGACGGGTGGGTGCTGGACGGGTCCAAAGCCTGGGTGACGAATGGGGATCGGGCCGGACTCCTCTTGGTATTCGCTCGGACGGGGCAGGGCACCGAGGGCATTTCCGCTTTCCTGGTTCCAGGAAACGCTTCAGGAATCCAGACGGAAGGTCGAGAGCGGACGCTCGGGCTTTCCGCGTCCGAGACGGTCTCCCTCCGTTTCCAGGAGGTGGAACTTCCGGGTGAGGCCCTTCTGGGTGAGGTTGGTGGGGGGTATGGGATGGCGATGGACGCCCTGATCATCGGACGGCTCGGGGTGGCCGCCCAGGCCCTGGGGATCGGCCAGGCAGCCTTCGAGCACGCCATTTCCTACGCTGGGGAACGGGAGCAGTTTGGCCGACCCCTGAACCGCTTTGGGGCCATCCAGGAGAAGTTGGCCGGGATGGCCATTCGATTGGCCCAGGCCCGGGCCCTGACCCTGGAGGTGGCGGGGCGGGTGGATGGAGGCGAGACGGCTTCCACAGGCCTCCCTGTAAGCCTGAAGTCATCGGCGGCCATGGCCAAGGTGGCAGCCAGTGAGGCAGCCATGTGGGTGGCCGACGAAGCCGTGCAGATCTTCGGTGGCTATGGCTACATGCGGGACTACCCTGTGGAGCGACTCATGCGGGATGCCAAGGGGACTGAGATCTACGAAGGGGCCAACGAGGTTCTGAGGTGGATCGTGGCCCGGGACACGGTGAAGGAGTCCGGAACCGGGGATTGAACCGGCCTGCCGGTGCATACCGAGGACCCGAGCAACTGGGTCCTCGCACAACAGATCGACACACTCAACGAGGAGGGGGTCATGAGGCCGCCTCCCACCGGACCCGCATGTGCGTGGTCCGACCCATGACACAAACCGGGAGCCGATACGGATGAACGTATTCGAGCTGCTCTCCAGCAAGGGCCACGAACAGGTGGTCTTCTGGTCTGAGCCTGAATTGGGGTACCGCGGGATCATCGCGATTCACGACTCGACGTTGGGACCCGCCCTTGGCGGGACCCGTTTCTGGAACTACAACTCCGATGAGGATGCCTTCATCGATGTCCTCCGCCTGGCCCAGGGGATGACCTACAAGGCGGCCATCGCCGGGGTGAACCTGGGTGGAGGGAAGTCTGTCATCATCGGGGACAACCGGACCCGGGACCGGGAGATGATCTTTCGGGCCCACGGGCGAGCCGTCGAGTCCCTGGGAGGTCGTTACATCACCGCCGAGGACGTAGGGACCTCGGTGGACGACATGGAGTTCGTCCGCATGGAGACGGACTCGGTGGTAGGAGTCCATGGAGGCTCCGGTGACCCCTCCCCTGTCACGGCCTATGGGACCTATCAGGGAATTCGGGCCTGTGCTGAGCGTAAGTACGGCGACGCGTCCCTTACCGGTCGGCACATCACCGTCCAGGGGTTGGGCAATGTGGGGTACCACCTCTGCGGCTTCCTGGCTGAAGAGGGCGCCCGCCTCACCGTCACGGATATCGACCAGGGTCGGATCAGCCGGGTCGAGGAAGAGTTCGGTGCTCAGGCCGTGGCTCCGGACGACATCTATTCTGCCGAAGCCGATATCTTTGCTCCCTGCGCCCTGGGTGCCGTCATCAACGACGACACGTTGAAGGTGCTCAAGGTGGACATCGTGGCCGGTGCGGCCAACAACCAGTTGGCTACTACCGATCACGGTCGGATCCTTCACGAACGGAAGGTCCTCTACGCGCCCGACTACGTCATCAATGCCGGCGGGCTCATCAACGTCTACGGCGAGCTCCACCAGTGGACTGCGGATCGGAGCAAGCGGAAGGCCGGAGAGATCTTCGGCACTCTCCTCCGCATCTTCGAGCAGGCGGAGCGAGAGGAAATTCACACGGCGGAAGCCGCCGACCAGTTGGCCGAAGACCGGATTCAGAAGGTCCGGCACCTCCAGCGCTCCTACGTTTGAGGTCCCCTTCTCCGGCCCTGCGCCTATTCCTGGCCCAGTCCCAACCCACGGATTCATGACAGACGATTATTCCTACCTTCGCAAAGCCGATCCAGAGATCTTCGAGGCCGTTCGATCGGAACTGGGGCGGCAGGCTGATGGACTGGAGCTCATCGCGTCGGAGAACTTCGTTTCTCGGGCTGTGCTGGAAGCCCTTGGAACGGTCCTGACGAATAAGTATGCCGAGGGGCTCCCCGGTAAGCGATATTACGGGGGGTGTGAGTTCGTGGATGTGGCAGAAGACCTGGCCCGGGATCGGGCCAGGTCTCTTTTTCAGGCCGACCATGCCAACGTCCAGCCCCATTCGGGGGCCCAGGCCAACATGGCCGTCTATCTGGGCTTCCTGAAGCCCGGAGATCGGATCCTGGGGATGAATCTGAACCACGGTGGACACCTGACTCACGGATCGCCGGTGAATGCCTCCGGAATCCTCTATCAGGTGACGGCCTACGGGGTGGATGAGGAGACGGGACTCATCGACTACGATGCCCTCAGAACGCTGGCCCGAGAGACCCGGCCCCGGATGATCGTGGCAGGAGCCAGCGCCTATCCTCGGACCCTGGACTTCCAGGCCTTTGGTGAGATCGCCGGTGAGGTGAACGCCGTCCTCCTGGTGGACATGGCCCATATCGCCGGACTTGTGGCGGCTGGCGTACACCCGAGCCCCGTTCCCCACGCCGACGTGGTGACCACCACCACCCACAAGACCCTCCGGGGCCCCAGGGGAGGGCTCATCCTGAGCAGGGAGGAACATGCACGAACGGTGGACAAGGCCGTATTCCCCGGGATGCAGGGCGGCCCTCTCATGCATGTCATCGCGGCCAAGGCCGTGGCCTTTCGCGAGGCGCAGCGCGAGTCCTTCACCGGGTATCAGGAGCAGATCGTGGCCAACGCCCGGGCGCTGGGGGAACGCCTCATGGAACGAGGGTTCGACCTGGTTTCCGGGGGGACGGATACCCACCTCATCCTGGTGGATCTCCGGTCCCGGGATGAACTGACCGGGAAGCTGGCGGAAGAGATCCTGGAGGAATCGGGTATCACGGTGAACAAGAATACAGTGCCAGGGGAGCCCCGGTCACCGTTCGTTACCTCGGGTCTGAGGATCGGGACGCCGGCGCTGACCACCCGGGGCATGCAGGAGGCAGAACTCCGGCAGGTGGGAGACTGGATCGCCGACGTTCTGGAGTCCCCGGACTCAGAGGATGTCCGGACTCGGATCCGGGGCGAGATATCCGGCCTATGCCAAGACTTTCCTCTGTATCCGGACCTCATCCGGCGTTGATGTATCGACAGATGCAGGGCACCCCAACCCTGGCGTTTCAGCTCTGAAAGCCCCAGAATTGCGCCCATGACCGAAGTCCAGTTTGCCGACGAGATCCTGAACCGCCTCCGGGAGCGGAATCCCCGTTTCCAGGGGAAGGCGTACCTCTTTGTCCTCTCGGCTCTCCACCATGTCATGGAGGGGCTGGATTCGCCGCGCCATATCTCGGGGGAAGAGTTGGCAGAAGGCGTTCGGGACCTGGCGATCCGGGAATTCGGCCCCATGGCTCGAACGGTCCTGGAATATTGGGGGATCCACTGCACACGGGACTTGGGCGAGATAGTCTTCGCCCTGGTGGAAGCCGGAGTCCTTATCCGGGAGGACGACGACCATCTGGACGACTTCCGCGACCTCTTCGATTTTGAAGAGGCCTTCGAGCGCGACTATCCGTGGAATGGGGGGCGCTGACCGGGGGAACTATCTTCCCCAGACCGGGGGATAGAAGAAAGACGTGCCCCCTGGCGATGTCAGGCGGCATGCCGGTGGAGTCCTCCAGCCACCGGGCCGGGACCACGATGATGTGAGGGGTGGCTCATGGAAGAATCGCTTTCCTTTCCCCGTTGCCAGAAGTGTGATGCCGGGCTCCTCATTCCCCTCTCCGACTACGGGAGGGATGGGGCCACCATCCGCTACAAGGCATGGGTCTGCACCAGCCCCGACTGTGGGTTCAACATCCGGATCGACAACGGTGAGATCACCTTCGGGCGGGCCATCGGTCAGAGCTACAAATAGGATGGAGCCTGACGACTCCTGCTCTCCCGCAACTCTCTCATCCTCCTCTTCCGGGTGTGAAGGAGCCGGACCCTTCCTGGGTCGGGCTTTGGTGCCGATCCCCACTGGCCAGGAGGCTGCTGCATTCGACGCCTGGGCCATTCAGGAGCGAGGTGTTCCCGACCCCGTCCTCATGGAGAACGCTGGCCGAAGCGCCGCCCTTCTCCTGAACGACCTGGTGCCTCAAGGCCCTGTTCTCGTGCTTGCGGGCCCCGGAAACAACGGAGGGGATGGGGTTGTTCTGGCACGGAGCCTGGCGACCTGGGGTCGGGAGGTTCATCTGGTGGTGGTGGGAGACCGACCCTCTCCAGACCCGCTCCTCCACGATTGGTCTCCCACGACTTTTCGCCGGTTTGGTGATGGAGAGCTATCGACCGGATTGGAGGGTCTCCTGGCCCAGGCCTCGGTGGTCGTGGATGGCCTCCTGGGAACCGGGATCACCGGCGTGCCTCGAGAGCCCTTTTCCAGCCTGATCGAGGCTGCCAATACGTCGGGCACCCCCATCCTGGCGCTGGATCTTCCTTCAGGAGTGGACGCCGATACCGGCGCAGGGCCCGGAGTGGCCATCCAGGCCCACTGGACCGTGGCCTTTGGAGGACCCAAGCGGGGCACCCTCCTGCACCCGGGCCGGGCTCGGGCCGGCCGACTCCTGGCGGTGGAGATCGGATTCCCACCCATCCGCTTCGGTGCCCGGGAGGAAGAGAGCAGCGGTCGGCTCCTGACACCCGGCTGGGCGGCCCGAGAGATGCCGCGACGGGCGTTGGTGACTCATAAGAACGCCGCTGGGCGCCTCCTCCTGATGGCCGGGGAGGCCGGCATGGCCGGCGCCGTGATCCTGGCGGCCAGAGCTGCGCTCCGCTCCGGAGTGGGCTTCCTTCGGATCGCTACCCCCCTTGCCATTCGGGACGTGGTGCAGAGTGCTGTCCCCGAGGCCATCCATCTGGATGCCGACGACCTCCCCGGCCTGCGGGAAGGAGTAGGCGCCAGCGATGCCCTGGCCGTGGGGCCTGGGATGGGGACCGGGCCCAACGCACAGCGGCGGCTCCAGGATCTCCTGGCAGCATGGCGGGAGGTGGGACAAGCTCGAAACGGTTCGATCTCAGGGGAGGGAAGTGGGAACAGGGAGGGAGCTTCTCCGTTCCTCATCCTGGACGCCGACGCCCTGAACCTCGTGGCCAAGGACGAATCCGGCGAACTCCTCTCCGGTGAGGTGGACTCCTGGCGGCCCGGACCGGACGGTCTTCTCCTGACACCCCACCCGGGAGAGGCTCGGCGGCTCTTCCCCCCGGAACAGAGCCGGGATGACGAAGGAGGCGACCCGGCAGGGTGGGCCCGGGCCCTGGCCCGAAAGTACGATGCGGGTGTCCTTCTGAAGGGGAATCCCTCGGTGCTCGCCACTCCCATCGCAACTGAACCTGTGCTCTACTCCGCCACAGCCTCCTCCCACCTGGCTCGGGCCGGCATGGGAGATGTTCTGACCGGATGTATCGGAGGACTGGCGGCCCAGGGCGTTTCGCCAGTGACGGCTGGGGGCTTGGCTCTCCACCTGACGGGGCGCGCCGCCATGCTCACTCGCGGGAAGGGGGGAGGACCTCTCCCCCAGGACCTGGTAGAGGCGTTGCCGGCGGCTCTGGCCGAGGTCGGCCCGGGTCGATCATCCTTCCGTCACCCCTTCCTCCTCCTGGATCTTCCAGCCCCATGGTGAATCGACCCCGGCTGGGACCCGGGGGAGAGTTCGATCGGATCCGGCGCGTTCTGGGGGCGGCGGATCCCCTTCCCGCCGAGGTCTTGGTGGGTCCAGGCGACGACGCAGCCGTCCTGGCTCCTGACCTGGTCCTTTCCACCGACATGGCTTTGGAGGGTGTCCACTTCCGGTTGGACTGGATTTCCCCCCAGGAGGCAGCAGCCCGGGCAGTGGGCGCGGCGGTTAGCGACCTGGCCGCCATGGGAGCGTCGTTGGTGGGGACCCTCGTTTCGGTCGCTCTTCCCGGAGGTTCCCACGCCATCCCCGGAGGTGAAGCCTTCTTGGCCGGTCTGCGGGACCGAACCCAGTCGCTGGGGGGACACCTCTTGGGAGGAGACCTGACCCGGGCGCCGGGCCAGGAGATCGTGGTCGATGTCGTGGCGGTGGGCCGAACTACCCGCCCCCTCCTCCGCTCCGGCGCATCGCCTGGAGACGAGCTCTGGGTCACCGGAACGCTGGGAGCGGCGGCCACCGCCGTCGACCAATGGATGTCAGGAGAGGTTCCCCACCCGTCCCTCCGTCAGGCCTACGCTCGGCCCGAACCTCGGTTGGCTCCTGCCCGTTGGCTGGTGGAGGCCGGGGCCACGGCCGGCCTGGATCTTTCCGACGGACTGGCCGGTGATGCCGGACACCTGGCAGCTGCCTCCGGAGTCCAGGTGATCTTGGACGAGGGTGCCATTCCCCTTCCGGCCCATGGTCCCATCTCCCTGGGGTCCGCGCTCCATGGGGGTGAGGATTTCGAGCTTCTGGTTGCCCTCCCCCGCGGCTCCATGGATTCGGCACGGGTGGAAGAATTCCTTCGATCCTTCGATCTTGGGATCACCTGCGTGGGTCGGGTGGGAGAGGGGGAGGGAGTGGTCATGACTCCAGCCTCAGGCGGATCCCCCCAGCCTCTGACGCAGGGCGGCTACGACCACTTTCGCGAAGAACGGGAGGCACGACCGTGATCCGGGCCCTCTGGCTCTATCCGGCCAGCATCATCCTGACCCTCTACCTGGCTGGTCGGATCGTGCTGGGGGCCATCCTCCGACGACCGGGCGTCCCCTGCATGTGCCGCGAGTACCCTCGACGTTGGGCTCGAACCCTCATCCGCTGGGCTGGGGCCCGGGTCCAGGTCGAGGGGCTGGAAAAGGTGGACTGGGACCGGCCCATGGTCGTGGTGGCCAACCATCAGTCCTGGTTCGACGTCTTCGCCCTGACGGCCAACCTTCCGGCCAACTTCCGTTTCGTGGCCAAGGAAGAGCTGTCCCGGATACCCGTATTCGGACGGGCCTGGACGGAGTGCGGCCACGTCTCGGTGAACCGATCGGATCGGTCGCAGGCCATTGCCTCCCTGGAGCGAGCGGCCGGCCGGATCCGGGACGAGTCCCTGGCCGTCATCTTCTTCCCTGAGGGAACCCGGTCCCGGGATGGCCGGCTGCGGGCCTTCAAGAAAGGAGCCTTTGTCCTGGCCATTCAGACCGGAGTCCCCGTAATTCCCGTAGGGATCTCCGGGAGCCGGGCCGTCATGCCCAAAGGGTCCTTTCGGATCCGACCCGGGCTCATTCACATTCGGGTCGGCGATCCCATTCCCACCAGGGAGCTGAGACATGCTCAACGGCATGACCTCCTGGATCGGGCCCGCCAGGCTGTGGCCGGGCTCATGGAGGATCCAGACGCCCTGGCCGATCATTCATCCATTCGAGGAGAGCAGGTGTGAGCGACATGGAGATCCGTAATGTGCGCGGAAGGCAGATCCTGGATTCCCGGGGAAATCCCACCGTGGAGGCGGAAGTGGAGTTGGCTTCCGGGGTCGTCGGTCGAGCCGCCGTGCCCTCCGGGGCGTCCACCGGCGAGAACGAGGCTGTGGAACTCCGGGATGGAGATGCCCAGCGATTCCTGGGTCAGGGTGTCACCCAAGCGGTGGGTCACCTGAACGGGGAGATCCGGAGCCTTCTGGGTGGGAGGGACGCTGAGGATCAGGCCGGGGTGGACCAGGCCCTCATCGACGCGGACGGGACCGAGAACAAGGCCCGGCTGGGAGCCAATGCCATCCTGGGCGCCTCTCTGGCCACGGCTCGGGCCGTGGCGGCAGCCCGGAAGATCCCTCTCTTCCGCTCCCTGAATGGGGACGACGCGAACCTTCTCCCGGTGCCCCAGATGAACATCCTGAATGGGGGGAGCCACGCTCCCAACAATGTGGATTTTCAGGAGTTCATGATCATGCCGGTGGGAGCAGAGCGCTTTTCGGAGGGCCTCCGCATGGGGGTGGAGATCTTCCATCACCTGAAAAAGGTCCTCATAGAGGCCGGCAAGAGCACGGCCGTAGGCGATGAAGGGGGATTCGCCCCGGATCTGGGATCCAACGAGGAGGCAGTGGAGTTTGTCCTGCAGGCGGTGGAGCGGGCCGGGTATCGGCCGGGTGAGGATGTGGTGCTGGCCCTGGACCCGGCTGCTTCCGAGTTCTTCCAGGACGGCGAGTACGTCTTCCACTGGTCGTCCGGTGAGCGGCGGACGCCGGAGGAGATGGTCGACTTCTGGCGGGGATGGAGCCAGCGGTATCCCATTGCCTCCCTGGAAGACGCCATGGACGAGAACGATTGGTCCGGCTGGCGCCGCCTGACCCAGGAGGTGGGTGACCGGATTCAGCTGGTGGGGGACGATCTTTTCGTCACCAACGCCCGGTTCCTCCGGAGGGGAATCCAGGAGGGGGTGGCCAACGCCATCCTCATCAAGGTGAACCAGATCGGAACCCTCACCGAGACCATGGAGACGATCCAGACAGCCCGAGAGGCCGGTTACGACTGCATCATCTCCCATCGATCGGGCGAAACGGAGGACGTGTTCATCGCAGACCTGGCCGTGGCTACCGGAGCAGGCCAGATTAAGACGGGAAGCGCTTCCCGGAGTGACCGGGTAGCCAAGTACAATCAACTGCTCCGCATCGAGGAGTATCTGGGCTCAAGAGCCCGGTACCCCGGTGGGAGCCTCTGGGGCTGATCCCCGATGCGCCGATTCCTCCTCCCAGCCGTGCTCCTGGTGGCGGGTTACTACGCCCTCTTTGGGGGCGAGTATACTTTCCCCGACGCCCTGGAGGTGAACCGGGAGCGGGTCATGGCGGCCCAGGAGTTGGAGACGCTGCATTCGATCACCGATTCCCTTGCGGGCCGAGCCGACTCCCTGGAGTATGACGATCAGACCCTGGAGACCATTGCCCGGGAACGGTTTGGCATGATCCGGGACGGGGAGGTCCTCTATCGGTTTGCAGGGGGGCAGGAAGAAGATGAGGATGGGGCTCGCTGATGGGCCGGCTCCACGAGATGCCCGGGAGGCCTGGGCGTGGCATCCAACTGGGCGATCTGCAGACGGCCGTAGCTCGCAGGCTGACCGATCTGGGGAAGGTGGCTTTCCCCCTCCCCACATCTTGACAGGGGTGCCCCGCTCAAATACCGTTTGAGGCTCGGTTCGCCGGAGTAGCTCAGCTGGTTAGAGCAGCGGAATCATAATCCGCGAGTCGGGGGTTCGAGTCCCTCCTCCGGCACTGCAACAAAGCTTGGTAGGACACACGGTTCTTGAGAAACGGCCCCTCCTCCAGGAGGGGCCGTTTTCTTGTGGTGCCCGGCAGGGTGGAGAGCTCCGTGGCAAGTCTTTCCGTTGGGAGGAGATCGCCCTCGTGGTGCGTCCCTTCCATGGGCTACTGGCTCCGTTCCGTCTGCCGACGGAGCCAGTTCAGGAAGCGGGTTTCGGCCCGACTCAGGCCTTCCGTTCGTTCTTTTTCCTCCAGGTACCGGAGGGATGCGTCCCGTGCCGAATCCCCTTGCTGTGAGGACTTCTGTGGCCGAGGCTCCTCGGTTCCGCCAACCGACTCCGTACCCATCCCTTCGAGTGCCCGCTTCACCACCTCGTCGGGAAGGGGGGGGATGGCCAGATCCGGGTCAGGAGGACGGGATGGCAGGGGGTCCGTTGAGCGATGGTCCATGGCACTGGGGTCCGGGTCGGGTTTCCGGTCCAGCTTCCAGGTCGGTCCGAAGAGGACATCCCGGGCGACGGACCCAGGATGCGTTTCCTCCGAGCTCGGCGAGACTTTCGGCTCATTCCGATTGCTGCTGCTTCTCGGGGTGGCGCCACTCTTCTGCTCCCACTGATCAACGGAAGAATGCGGCGTCTCCCATGAGCCGGTGGCACTTCCTCCGTGAGCACCGGAGCCACTGTCCGAGCCCACAGCCACTCGCCTACTGCGATTTCGTCTACGCACCGGATCGGTGGCCATGGCCAGGAGGATCCAGGCACCCAGGAGGACGCCGCTCAGGAGAGCTCCTTGACCTGCTGCCCGGAAGACCCCGGCAATGGCTTGGTCCCGGTGGAGAAGCCCCAACTCGCTCAGAAGGAAGTTCCAGTCATGGGTCACCTCGCCAGGGAAGGGGGAGACCAGAGGAATGACCTGGGCCCTGGCGTCACCGGCATAGAGGGCCACCCCCATGAAGTTGGTTCCCAACCAGACCAGGGCCACAGCCCCTCCAAAGTCATCCTTCTGCCGGATGAGCATCCATCCTGCCACCATGGGAATGGCCAATTGGAGGAGGGTTCCTCCGGCCACGGTGACGAGTTCGGGAAAGGCCAGGAAGAGGACGTGGCCCATCTCATGAAAGGCCAGGTTGATGCCGTCCCAGAGAGTGCCCTCGGTGGGATCCACCAGGTAGTCCCTGGCCACCAGGCCCAGCCAAAGGAGGATGGGAAGGCGGAGTAGCCAGGATCGGGTCCGGTTCCGTTCCTGGATGCGCCGGGTGAAATTGGATCTGGATTCGGCCATGGGGGAACGGGGCCTTTGAGGCAGTCGCTCCAGGTAGATCACACCGGAGGCAGAAGAAAGGCCAATCTACCGGGCCTTCCGATCCTCCGGTACCCCAGCGGGTCATGGGGGCGGGTTTTCCCCGGTCCGGCTTGCCCCGTTGCCGGGCCGGGATATCTTCTCCGTGTGACTCCCCTTCCCATCGCCACCTGTTGGTTCATGGATAAAACTGCACAACCCGCCAGCCCCGACGCTCTCCTCGAAGCCCGCCGCCGGGCCCTTCAGAGTGAGGTAGGGCGTCCCCTGCAGATTCCCCAGGCACATGCCTCTCCCCTGACGAAGGATCGAAGATCCTACCTCCTGGACGAGGTCCAGGACCTCTACTGGAATGATCTGGAGTGGGAGAATGTCACTGGAGAGGAAGAGCTGGAGGGGGGACCGCTCATCGAGCTCACGTTTCCCGGTGTCGTTGCCTTCGTCCGCGGACTCCTCCTCACCGAGGTACCGGCTGATTCACCGGTAGGGCCTGCTCCGCGCCCCCAGGTCGTGAACGACTTCCTCCGCTTCCTGGCTCAAAGGATACTGGAGTTGGAGGACAATGGCGACGACGGAACCCGGGATCTCCGCATGACATCCGAACTCCTGGATCAGGTTCTTCTCATCTATCACGGGATCTCTCCGGAAGATGTGGGTCCTGAGGGTCCTGGCAGGGACGGGGAGGGGGGCGGACTCGGGTCATGAGGCCTCGCCCGGGGCACCCCTATATGGCCGGTGCTCCGCTCTTCTTTGCCCATCGGGGGGGAGGGGCTTTGGCCCCGGAGAACACCCTGGAGGCCTTTGCTCTGGCAGTGGACCACTGGAGTGCCGACGTCCTCGAGTTGGATGTGCGTCTCACCTCTGACCGGGAGCTGGTCGTCATCCACGACGACACGGTGGACCGGACCACTGATGGGACGGGGGCCGTGCGGGAGCTGCCCCTTCACCGGCTCCAGGAACTGGACGCCGGAACTCGATTCCAGGACCTGGAGGGTCGCTTCTCCTTCCGGGGAACGGGCGTCCGGATCCCTCTCTTCCGCCAGGTGCTCGAGCGCTTTCCCCATACGCGCTTGAATGTGGACGCCAAGGATCCGGAAGCTGCGCCTCTCCTGATCCGGATGATTCGGGAATGGGGAGCCCAGAAACGGGTTCTCCTGGCTTCGGCCGAGGAAGAAGGACGGGCCGATCGGCTGGGCTATGACGGTCCGGTTTCCGCGTCCCGACGGCAGGTCCGCCTCTTCTACCTTTCCCACCGGCTTCCGGGAGGAGGGCCCTACACCCCCCGAACCGACGCGCTCCAGATTCCGTACCGCTGGGAGGGACGACAGGTCACCACCCCCCGCCTCATCCAGGAGGCCCATCGACGGAACCTTCCGGTCCACGTCTGGACAATCAATGATGTGGAGACCATGGAACGTCTCCTGGAGTGGGGCGTGGACGGGATCCAGACCGACAGGCTGGATCTCCTGGCCCAGGTTCTCCACCAACGGGCAGGGCGACCGCTCCCCCCCGGTCTCCCCCAATGAGCCGGGAGCGGGAACCCACCTCCCTGGCCGCCACCCTTCCCAGGCGACTGGAAGCCCTCTGGCAAAGGGAGGGTTGGACCCGACCGGGAGGGCGGGTTGTGGTGGCGGTGTCCGGAGGCCTGGACTCCACCGTCCTCCTCCACCTGCTTCGCTTCCCCCTGGCTACTCTGGATCTGCGGCTGGTGGTGGCCCACTTCGACCACCGGATGCGGGATGGGAGCCACGGGGACCTGGACTGGGTGCGTGGGCTGGCCGGAGCCTGGGAGCTTCCTCTACGGATGAGCAGGGCCCGTCGACCGCCTGAAGACGAAGGGGCGGCCCGAACCCTCCGGTACCGCTTTTTACATCGGGTTCGGGAGGAGGGCGGGGGCCTTCTTCTGACTGCCCATCATGCCCGGGACCAGGTGGAGACCATCCTCTTCCGGGCCCTTCGGGGGACCGGAGTGCGTGGGCTGGCCGGGATGCCTCGATGGAGGGATCCGGGAGTTCTCCGCCCCCTTCTCCACGAGGAGCCGGAGACGTTGGTGGCCTATGCCCGGGCGCAGGGGATCGGGGCTCGATTGGATCCCACGAATCTGCAGACAGGCCCGGCCCGGAACCGGATCCGACATCAACTCCTCCCTGCCATGGAGGAGGTCCACCCCGGAGCCCGGACCGCCCTGAGTCGGTTGGGGCGAAATGCCCGGAGAGCGTCAGATGCCCTGGATCACCTCCTGGTGCCCCTCCTGGACGACGTGGTGGAGGCCAGGGATGGTCCCCGGTGGATCCTCCGGCGGGCATCCTTCCTGGCCCATCCCGACCCAGTGCAGGCCGAACTACTGCGGAGTCTCCTGCGGAAGGGAGGTCAGGTGCCTGGCGAATCAGGAACCGCCAGTACCCTGGAGTTTATCAGAACCGGCGCCAGTGGCACGGGCATCCACCTCCCCGGAGGGGTTCGCCTCGCCCGACACCTGGACCGGCTCCACCTGGATTTCCCGGGTGACCCTGGTCCCGGGGACGAGACCGGAGGACGGCTGGGGCCTGCAGGACTGCGGATCGGTCCTCCGGCTGCCCGTACCAATCCCGATCCGGATTCTCCCTTCGTCCTTCCGTCCATGACCGCGGCGGGGAAGGGAGGGGCCTGGCTGGGGGGGCGACGGTTCCGGGTCGAGTGGAGAGTGGCGGGTCTGGAGGATGCTCCACGAGAGTCTCGGGCCTCATGGGTCGCCCGGTTTTTCGTCAGCGGACTCCGGCTTCCTCTGACACTTCGCCGGTGGGAGGCCGGAGATCGGATGCGGACCGCCGGCGGCACCAAGAAGCTGAAGAAGCTCTTCGGCGAGTTGCGCGTGCCTTCTCCGGTCCGTCGCCAACTTCCGGTTCTGGCTGATGGGGCGGGAAGGGTGATCTGGGTTCCAGGCGTAGCCCAGGCGGTGCCGGCGGGCGAGGACGAAGCTGGCATTCAGGAGGTCCTGATCCTCGCCGTGAGCCAGGAGACCGAATGAAACGTGAACCACCCTCGGAAGTAGCTCGACGGGCTGGGGCTCCTTCGTCCGCCCAGATGATCTATTCCCCGGATGAGATCGCCGGTCGTGTGGAGGCCATGGGGCGGGACATCTCGGTCCACTACGCCGATGCCGGTTCCCTCCTGGTGTTGGGTCTCCTGAAAGGCTCCTTTATATTCCTGGCCGATCTGGTGCGAGCCATCCGGCTTCCCCTGCAGGTGGACTTTCTGGTGGCGTCCAGCTACGGAGCGGGAACGGTCTCGTCGGGAGAGGTGAAGCTGCGGTACGATCCCGCCGCTCCCATGGAGGGTCGCCACGTCCTCCTGGTAGAAGATATCGTGGAGAGTGGCACGACATTGGAACGAGTGCTGGCCCTGATAGAGGCCCGGAACCCGGCTAGCCTCCAGGTGTGCACACTCCTCCACAAGCGACTGAACCCAGGAGGGGCGGAGGTTCGATGGGTGGGCTTCGATGCACCCAGCGACTTCCTTGTGGGGTATGGATTGGATCACGCAGAGGAATTCCGCCACCTTCCCTTCATCGCGAGTCTCTGACACGCAAGCCTTCGAGACCGGCCCTGGACGGGCATCACAAGACCGTCAGGGCCCCGGCCCTCAAGAACCGAGTTTCATCTGATGTCCGATCGTGAGCCGCAGCGTCGGGGATCCGGCACTCCCGGATGGTCCCGACTTTCCCGGGCCGCATCCTTCTGGATGCTACTGGTGCTGGTCCCCCTACTCCTCTTCAACTTCCTCCGAGCTGAGGAGGACCCGCGATACGAGTTCTCCTACTCCGACTTCCGCACCGAGTTGGCAGAAGACAACATCCATTCGGTGAAGGTGGTGGAGGGGGTCACCATGAAGGGGGAGTTCCGGCGACCCGTGGAGCGGGAAGGTCAGGAATACTCCCAGTTCGAAACCCACCTCCTGGGACCCATCAGCGACTCCCTCATCGAGGAGTTGGAGGAGGGGGGCGTGGTTCTGACCGGGGAGCCGGAGCAGACTCCCTGGTGGACCTTCCTGATCACCGCCCTTCCCTGGATCATCCTGATCCTCTTCTGGTTCTGGATCATCCGGACCATGCAGGGCGGGGGGAACAAGGCATTCCAGTTTGGTCGATCCAAGGCCAAGCTCATCTCGCCGGATACCCCCAAGGTCACCTTCGACGATGTGGCCGGGGCCGATGAGGCCAAGCACGAGTTGGAGGAGATCATCGAGTTCCTGAAGGACCCCCAGAAGTTTGGACGCCTGGGTGGTCGGCTCCCCAAGGGCGTACTCCTGGTGGGGCCGCCGGGAACGGGGAAGACCCTGTTGGCGAAGGCGGTTGCAGGGGAGGCGGGGCGGCCCTTCTTCCAGATGTCCGGATCAGACTTCGTGGAGATGTTCGTCGGAGTGGGCGCATCCCGGGTTCGGGATCTGTTCGAACAGGGAAAGACCCATGCCCCCTGCATCATCTTCATCGACGAGATCGACGCTGTGGGGCGCCACAGGGGCGCCGGGTTGGGGGGCGGCCACGATGAGCGGGAGCAGACCCTGAACCAGCTACTGGTGGAGATGGACGGCTTCGAGGCCAACGAGGGTGTCATCCTCCTGGCCGCCACCAACCGAGTGGACGTATTGGATCCGGCTCTCCTCCGGCCGGGCCGATTCGACCGGCAGGTGGTTGTGGATTCACCCGATGTGCAGGGTCGGGAGATGATCCTGCAGGTCCATGCCCGAAAGCTTCCCCTGGCAGGGGACGTTGATCTGAAGGTCATCGCCAAGGGCACCCCTGGATTGTCTGGTGCAGACCTGGCGAACATCTGCAACGAGGCCGCCCTCCTGGCCGCTCGCCGCGATGGCGAGGACGTGAACATGGAGGACTTCGAGCAGGCCAAGGACAAAATCATGCTGGGGACGGAGCGCCGCAGCATGGTCCTTACAGAGAACGAGCGGAAGCTCACGGCCTACCATGAGGCAGGACACGCCGTCATCGGACTCCGGGTGCCCGGGCTGGATCCCATCCACAAGGTGACCATCGTTCCCCGGGGCCGGGCCCTGGGGATCACTGCCTCCCTCCCGGAGGAGGACCGCCACTCCTATACAAAGGATTGGTTGGAGGGCCAGCTCTGCATGCTCTACGGTGGCCGGGTAGCCGAAGAGATGGTCTTCGGTCCGGAGAAGGTGACGACCGGGGCCGGGAACGACATCGAACGGGCCACCCAGATGGCCCGGCGGATGGTGACCCGGTTCGGGATGTCTGACGCCGTGGGCCTCATGGCCATCGGAGATTCGGATCAACAGGTCTTCCTGGGTCGAGAGATGACACAGAAGCGGGACATCTCCGAGCACACGGCTCAACTGGTGGACCAGGAGGTCAAGCGGATCCTGGACGAAGCCCATGAGCAGGCCCGGGAGGTGCTCGAGCGCGAGGAGGATCTCCTGGAACGGATTGCCCAGGCGCTCCTGGAGCGGGAAACCTTGGACCGGGATGACATTGCTCTCCTGGATCGGGATGAACCCCTCCCACCCCTGGAGATGGACTCGGCGCAAGACGGCAGGAGCGCCTACCCTGGAGCGAAGCCCGAGGCAGAGCAGGAAGAGGGCCCAGGCACCGGCGATATGGAGGACGATCCGACGAGGCCGTCCCAGGAGGGGGAGTCAACGATACCGGTGGATCGCGAGGAAACTTCCGATGACCGGGACGAGGAGCGGGCCTCTCTTCCGGGAACCACGGCTCGGCGGTCCCGGGGTGAGCCGGATCCCGACACCTCCCGGGGATGACCGATCCGGTCCACGCCTCCATGACCTGGCTCACTGCCGCCGGTCCAATCTCTCTGGAGTCCCCCCTCGTCATGGGGATCCTCAACATTACGCCCGACTCCTTTTCGGATGGTGGCCGGATCACTGGACCGGAGAGCGCTCTCCGGCAGGCCCAGGCCATGGTGGAGTCGGGGGCCGGGATCCTGGACGTAGGGGGGGAATCCACTCGACCCGGCGCTCCGCTCGTCACGGCCCAGGAGGAGATCGAGCGGATCCTTCCCGTGGTGGAGCGGCTGACGGCCGAATTGGACATCCCCATCTCCATCGACACCCGGAAGGCAGCGGTGGCTCGGGAGGCGCTGGCAAACGGGGCGGTGGTCGTCAACGACGTGTCCGGGCTTTCGTTTGATCCGGCCATGGGGCGGGTGGTGGCCGAATTCGGCGCCGGGCTGGTGCTCATGCACATGCGCGGTACGCCTGCAGACATGACGGAACGGACCAGGTACAGCGACCTCCTGGTAGAGGTCATGGAGGAACTGGGAGATGCCCTGGTCCGGGCTCGAGACGCCGGGATCGAACCCAGGGCCGTAGTCGTGGATCCGGGAATCGGCTTCGCCAAGACTCCCCAACAGTCCTTCCGACTCCTTCGCGACCTGGAGCGTCTTCAGGAGCTGGGCCATCCTGTTCTGGTGGGCCCTTCCCGGAAGAGCTTCCTGGGTGCCCTGCTGGGCGTGTCTTCCCACGAGCGGGTGACGGGGACGGCGGTCACATGTGCGCTGGCCTGGGAGCGGGGGGCGCGGATCTTCCGGGTCCACGATGTTCAGGAGACGGTCCAGGCCCTACAGGTGGCTCAGGCCGTCGTGGAAGGGCGAGTGGAGTTCGGTGGCCGGGCCGAAGGCTCCATGTCCACCAGGGCCCGGGATCCTGGAGAGGATGCTGGGGTTGAGAGTGCGTCCAGGGATCAGGCAACCAGGGTGAGGGAGGACGGCCGGGCCATGAGGGAGGACGGGTGAGCGCAATCTGGGAGCAGTTCAGGTTCCTCTGGCCCGGCTGGGTCGATCTCATCGAGATCGTCATTGTTGCGGCGCTGGTCTACCGGATTCTCCTTCTTCTGCAGCGCACCCGGGCCATGCAGATGATTCTGGGGGTAGGCCTCCTGGGAGGGGTCTACGTCTTTGCTCGTTTGCTGGATTTCTCCCTGATCCGCGCCCTCCTGGAGACGCTGTTTCAGTATGGTGCCATTGCGGCGTTGGTGGTCTTCCAGCCTGAACTCAGGGCTGCTCTGGCACGGCTGGGCCAGAGCCGGATGCTGAAGGTCTTCGCCAAAATGGAGGGGCGCGTCGTGGTGGATGAGATCGTGGAGGCAGTGGACGGGCTCTCTCGAGCAGGGACCGGAGCCATCATCGCCCTGGAGAACGAGATGGGGCTGGATGAATTCGCGTCCACCGGAAGCGAGGTGGAAGCCCGGGTGTCCGCCGAGATGCTCACCACGATCTTCACTCCCCACTCTCCCCTCCATGATGGGGCTGTCATCATCGTCGGCGACATAATTCGGGCGGCAGGGGCCATCCTCCCTCTCACCCAGACCCCGCTTCAGGACAAGTCCATGGGGACCCGGCACCGAGCGGCTCTGGGCCTCTCAGAGGAGACGGATGCCCTGGTCATCGTCGTCAGTGAAGAGACCTCCCGGATCTCGGTAGCTCAGGCCGGACGGATGGAGGTGGGGGTGGAGCTGGACCGTCTCCGGGAGATGCTGGAAGGGAGTCTACCGGAGCGAGGACAGGGACTCCAGCTTGTCCCGACGAGTTGAAGGATCCGGCGCCTCACTCGCTTGGGCGGTGGCCGTTCTCTGCCGCCCTCCTGCGGAACTCCTGGGGTCGTCCCGGGGTCTCTGCCAATGACGGATGCGACTTGCGTGGGAAGAACGCTCCTGCCTGACAGGGCCGGGACGGATGGGGAATGCCGGACCACGATCCGGTGGCCCCACCCCCGTGAGCCGTAAACAGATGGCGGGCCAATGGGGATTTTCAGACCTTCGTTGACAGGGTCGGGAACCCGCCCGTACATTGCCGCCGAATCAACTCTCAACGTCAAACCGTGAGGCGGGACTCCGGACAGGTCCGGGCCGCCGATCTCTCCAAAAGGAGCCGGGCTTGGACGACCTCGAATACAATCTTCTGACCTTGTTCGCAGACGGCGGGCTCATGATGTACGCCCTCGTCCTGTGTTCCCTGGTGGCGCTGGGCGTCATCATCGCCAAGGCGTACACGCTCTGGATCGCGCACCGGGATACGGACCGTATCCTAGCTGAGGTGCGGGAGCTGACCGACGAAGGCCGGCTCGATGAAGCGATCCAGCGGTGCGTGGAGACGCCGGGACCCACGGCGGCCATTCTTCTGGCAGGCCTCCGCCGCATTCAGGACGGCAAGGTTCTGGAGAGCGAGCTGGAGCAGGCCATCAACACCACCGGCACCATCGAGCTGGGCTTCCTCGAGCGAGGGTTGGTCATTCTGGCCACCGTGGCCAATGTGGCGCCCCTCATGGGATTCCTGGGCACGGTAGCCGGGATGATCATGGCCTTTGCCTCCATCGAGATGGCAGGGGACGTGGACCCGACCCTGGTAGCCGGTGGGATCAAGGTGGCCCTCCTGACCACGGCCACGGGTCTGCTGATCGCCATTCCCACCAACGTGGGCTACAACTTCTTCGTGACCCGGATCGACAAGTTGATCGTGGACATGGAGCAGGGCACCCAGCAACTCCTGAATCTGATCTGGGACATGGAGCAGCGTGGTGAGCTGGAGATGATTGGCAGCGCCGATGCTGTTTCATCGGGTCCAGCCCGTGCGGGAGTACCGGCTGGAGGCGGAGAGCCGGTAAGTCCGCCAGCACCGGGCCCAGAGGATTCAGTGAAGAAAGACCGGCCCGGGGATTGACGGTGCCCCTGTCGTTTCGGAACCTGGAACTCGGTCCCCAAGTATTACTGGCAGAAGTGTCAGGACCTATTCGTAAGGAGCAAGCGTGGCGATTCTGAAGAAACAGTCCAAGGTGAGTGACGAGATTCCCTCGGCCTCCATGGCGGACATCGCGTTCCTCCTCCTCATCTTCTTTCTGGTCACGACGGTCTTCCCCCGGGATCGGGGGCTGCCCATCGTGCTTCCGGAGGAGCAGGAGGAAGTGGAGATTTCCCAGCGGAACATCCTCCACATCAACATCAACCCGGATGGGTCCGTGGGAGTCCGTCGGGGTGACAGCCAGAACGAGTCATTCCACCGCCCTCACCAGATCCAGCAGGTCTGGCGGACGGAGGTTTCTCAGAATCCCAACTTGATCGCCGGTGTGCGGACCCACCCGGATGCGCCCCACCGATACATGATTCAGGTGCTGGACGCGCTCCAGATGGCCAACGCCGAGAGAATTTCGTTGCAGATGGGAGAGGGTTGATACATGGCGCTGAAAGGAGGAGGACTCGAACGGAAGTCCAAGGCATCGGACCAGATCCCATCGTCGTCGCTGGCGGACATTGCCTTCCTGTTGCTCATCTTCTTCATGGTGACCACGGTCTTCCGGACCGAGGCCGACCGGCCCATCGAGTGGCCTGAGGCCGAGGCCACCCAGCAGATCGATGAGACGCGGGACAACATCATGTACGTCTGGATCGAGCGGAATGGCGACATCTGGATCAACGATCGCCTGGTGGGGCTTGATCAGGTTTCGGACCTCGTGGCCCCCAGATGGGTAGAATCAGGACGGCGCCTCAGGATCTCGCTGCGAGCTGATGCCGAGGTGCCTTACCGCTACGTAGACGCGGTGCAGACTCAGATCCAGCAGGCCGGGGCCATTTACGTGGTCTTCGCCACGGATCTCGAACGCCGCATGATGAGGGAGAGAAGATGAGCACTGAACCCACCGAAATTCAGAACGCAGGCGGCCCGGATGCGTTCGAGACGGCCAACGACCGTCTCAAGAAATCCTTCGGGTCCTGGTTCTGGGGCTCGATGATGGCCGCTGTGCTGGTGCACTTCGTGGTCATGGCCTTCTGGCCGAACCTCCGGGCAGCCGACGTGTCCTTCACCATGGAGGACATGGAAGCCGTTGATCTCCCACCTGAGATCGAGATTCCGCCACCCCCGGAGCAGATCCAGCGGCCAGCCAATCCCGTGGTGTCCGAGGCCACCATCGATGACGATGTGACCATCGCCCCGACCACCTTCGAGGACAACGAGCCCGACGATCTGCCTCCACCCCCCACCGCTCAGGAAGGTGGGATCGGTGACGAGCCGACCTTCACTCCATTCACCGTGGCCCCTGAGGTCCGGAACCGGGATGAGATCGGCCGGGTGTTGCAGCGCGAGTATCCCTCCACTCTCCGGGATGCCGGAATCGGCGGAACGGTGGTGATGCACTTCTTCATCAATGAAGAGGGTGAGGTGGAGAACACGCTGGTGGCTGAAAGCTCCGGGCATACGGCTTTGGACCAGGCTGCGGAGCGAGTTGCCATGGCCTTCGAGTTCACCCCGGCCCTGAACCGGGATCAGCGGGTGCCCGTCTGGATTCAGATTCCCATTACCTTCCAGACCACACGCTGAGCGGGCCTCCTTGAGGTCTTTTTCGGAAGCCCCGCCGGCCAGATACAGGCCGGCGGGGCTTCCGTCGTTTACCGTCCGCTGGCCGGTTCCGTCCATTCGGCTCCCAGAGTAGAATTGTTGACCATGTACTCACGACTCCTGGCTGAGAATCTCCCCCGTGTACGGGAACGCATCGCCCAAGCCGCCGACCGGGGGGGCCGGGATCCGGCCTCTGTCAGATTGGTGGCCGTGACCAAGGGTCACCCCCTGGAGGCGCTTCAGGCAGCCCTGGAGGCTGGCATCCGGGACCTGGGAGAGAATCGGTTGGGAGAACTGGAGGAGAAGCGAGCCGCCCTGGGAGAGGACACCCCAGCCATCTGGCACATGATCGGCCACCTGCAGCGACGGAAGGCACCGGGAGTCCGTCCGATGGCCCATCTCCTCCACTCCCTGGACTCGCTGAAGTTGGCTCAACGCCTGGAGCGAACGGCCCCGGAGGGGACTGCCCCCCTCCCTGTCTTGCTTCAGGTGAACACGTCGGGAGAGGAAGCCAAGTACGGGTTTTCGCCGGAAGCCTATCGAGATCAGGTAGGGGAGGTCCTTTCGCTTCCGTCCTTGAAGGTGGAGGGCCTCATGACGATGGCCCCCTTCACTGAGGACGAAGGGGTCCTTCGGGCGACCTTCCGAGGGTTGCGGGAGCTTCACGAAGAGACCCTCAGCGCACACCCGGAGTACCAGGGAGCGGAGCTGTCCATGGGGATGTCCAACGACTTCGAACTGGCCGTGGAGGAAGGGAGTACCCTTGTCCGCCTCGGCACGGTTCTCCTCGGAGAGAGGCCTTCATGATCGACTTGACGCCGCTGGATGTTCGAAAGAAGCGAGGGGACTTCCGCCGAGGGCTCCGAGGATACGATCCGGAGGAGGTGGATCACTTTCTGTAGCTCGTGTCGGAGCGGCTGGAGGAGGTGGTGCGGGAGAACCGGGACCTGAAGGAGAAGGCCAGCCATCTGAGCCGTCAGGTGGAGGGACAGGAAGGCCGGGAGAAGGCAGTTCACGAGGCCCTCGTGACAGCCCAGGAGCTCCGTGAGGAAATCCAGGGCCAGGCTCGGAAGGAGGCCGACCTCATCCGGAGGGAGGCTGAAGGCGATGCCCAGGAGTTGCGTCGGGTTGCAGAGGATGATGTTCGCCGGATCCAGGAGGAGGGGGCCCGGATCCTGGAACAGCAGCACCGGGAGTTGGAGGAGCTGAACCGTGCCCGGGATCGGTTCCTTCGGGGATTCAGGCGGCTTCTGGAGGAGCAGTTGGATTTCCTGGAAGTAGAGGAGGCCCGAGAAGACCCTTCCCGGAGTTTCCCCAAGCCGCCTGACACCAGTGAAGCAGGAGGGGCTGGCGGCCCGGAGAGCGAAGGCCACGCCAACGAGAAGGAGAGGGTGTCAGGACCTGCGTCCGACTCGAAGAACGAAGGGGAGGAATAGCGGTGAGCAGCAAGGAGCTGATGCAGCCCTTCAAGGAAGCTCAGGAGGCCGTTCGGAAGGAGACGGATGCTTCTCCCTCCGTGGGGATCATCCT
>PWWP01000264.1 GCA_003562075.1 Gemmatimonadota bacterium | reverse complement strand
GTGAGGGCGGGAAGAAGGCGAATGAGGGCTGGGCGGAGGCAAGTGAGGGACGGGTGGTGGCGAGTCGAGAGGGAATGGGTGGGATGACGGGTTCTGCGTCGTCGCCATCGGCCACAGGGTCCATCCCTTCCCGGAGAACGCTGGATCGAGAGATTGGAGCGCTGGCCATTCCGGCTCTGGGCGCGCTGGCTGCTGATCCCCTGGTGTCCTTGGTGGACACGGCCTTCGTGGGACGGCTGGGGACGGTTCCCCTGGCGGCCCTGGGTGTGAATGCCGCCATCTTCTCCATGACGTTCGTGGTCTTCAACTTCCTGGCCTACGGCACTACCCCCCGGGTGGCCCGGGCGTGGGCACGGGGAGACCGGGCAGAGGCGGGCCGGGCCATCCTGCAGGCCCTGACCCTGGCCGTGAGTGTAGGCGTGGTGGCTACCCTGGCTCTCCTGGCTGCCGCCGGCCCCCTGGTGGCCCTCATGGGAGCGGCAGGGGAACTCCGGGATCCCGCCATCTCGTATCTGCGGATCCGGGCGTTGGCCGGGCCGGCCGTCCTCCTCATCATGGCCGGGCACGGGGTCTTCCGGGGGCTGCAGGACACCCGCACACCACTGCGGATCACCCTGGCCCTGAATCTGGTGAACCTGGTTCTGGATCCGCTCTTGATCTTCGGCCTGGGGTGGGGGCTGGAGGGGGCGGCCTGGGCCACCGTGGTGGCCCAGTGGTGTGGTGCGGGTGCCTTCGTGTGGCTCCTCTTCGGACCCCGGCGGGAGCTCCTGGGGGACCGTCCCCGGGTCCCCAGCCTCCTGGAGCTTCTCCCTTTCCTCCGAGTGGGAGGAGAACTCTCCATTCGGACCTTCGCCCTCATCGGGACCATGACGCTGGCCACCGCTGTGGCCACCCGGGTGGGGACGGCGGAGGTGGCGGGACACCAGGTGGCGGTCCAGCTCTGGATGCTTCTGGCCCTGGTGGTGGATGCGGTGGCCGTGGCGGCCCAGGCGCTGGTGGGACGGTATCGAGGGGAGGGGAACGGGCAGGCGCTCCGTGCGGTGACGAACCGGCTCCTCTTCTGGGGCGGACTCACCGGGCTGGCTCTGACGGTGCTCTTCATGGCGGCCGCCCCCTGGCTTCCCCGGGTCTTCACCGATGATCCGGACACCCTGATCCAGGTGGCAGCGGTGCTTCCCTTCGTGGTCTGGATGCAACCGCTGAACGCCCTGGTCTTCGTCTGGGACGGAATCTTCATGGGGACGGAGGAGTTCGGCTACCTGGCCCTCCAGATGGTCCTCTCCGCCGCAGCGGCGGCGGCGGTACTCCTCCTGGTCCTCCCCCTGGGTTGGGGGCTTCCCGGAGTCTGGTGGGGGATCGTGGCTCTGATGGGCGTTCGGGGGGTGACTCTGGGCTTCCGATACTGGAGCCGGCGAGGGCCCGGTCGGGGTGAGCGCTGACTTGCTCCTGTCGTACCCCCGTGCCACCGTCAACGTAGCTTTCGCTATGCCTCCGGGTCGTCGCCTACGGTGGAGCTCCCTGGCGTTCCCAACGGTGGTGCCTCTACTCCTTCAACAGCCTTTTGGTGAGCCTCACGTCCATGTCTTTGACCGGCTACCTGCCACCTGAGCCTCAAGCCGCCCCCTGCCTGTGACCCGTCCCACTGACCCTGAATCCACCAGCCCAGCAGGACGCCAAGCCGGTGGAGAGGGAGCCCTCTGCCTGTGACTTCCTCTCCCACTGATCCTGAATCCACCGGCCCTCGGTCCAACCAGGGCCCGCCTGCAGGTAGCGCTCGGGAAGGTTCCCGGTTTGCCCGGGAAGGCTCCCGACCTGCCGGGGAAGACACTCAGATTACCGGGAAGGACATTCAGATTACCGGGAAGGACACTCGACCTGCCGGGGAAGACACTCGGCTAGCCGGGATGGAGGACCGGGAGCTGATCCAGCGCCATTTCCTGGGATGGGATGAGGCCGCCCTACCATTGGTGGCCGACCTCCTGGTGGCAGCCGCTTTCGTGGAGGACGGCGTGGCCGCGAACCTTCCGGAGACCGAGTCTCGGGGACGGGATGGCCTGGGCACCGGTCCGGAGGCGGGAGATGGGGGCCTCGCCGGTTCCGGCGGTCGAGCTGCCGCCCAGGGAGGGGGAGCCCAGGTCCTGGATCTCTCCCACCTCCTGGTAGCGCTACCAGGGGGGCGGGCGGGTCGGCGGTTGCAAGAGCTTCTTCTGGATCGGGCTGAAGCCCGTTCCATGCCGCTCCGGCCTCCTCGGGTGGTGACCGCCGGGGCTCTTCCCGAGATCCTCTTTCCGCCCGCCCGACCCGAGCCCTCTCCTTTCCTCCTGAGACGGCTCTGGGCTCAGGCATTGGCCGGACTTCCCCCAGGCGACCGGGAGGTTCTCGTTCCAGATCCTCCGGATGGGAGCGATCTGGCCGGGTGGATGGGGCTGGCCCGCCAGGTCCTGGAGCTTCAGGCCACGGTGGGAGCCGAAGGTCATGATTTCCACAGGGTGGCTGAGGGATGCGCAGAAGGTCTCCTCTTCAATGACGAAGCTCGTTGGATCCTCCTCTCCCGGGCCCAGGAGAGGGTTCGAGGGGAGTTGCAAGCATTGGGACTGAGGGACCGGGAGGCCCACCGGCAGGCGATCCTGGCCGGAGAGGTGTCCTCGTCCGACTTCGATGGCCAACTCTGGCTCGTGGGGGTTGCCGAGATGCCCGGAGTGGTCCGGCAGGTCGTGGGCCGGGCGCTGGCGCCAGGCCGGGAGGGCGGACCCCATCAGGCTCACGTCGTCGTCCACGCTCCGCCCGAGATGGCCCAGGGATTCGATGCGTTGGGGTGCGTCGTTCCCACCTTCTGGGCCCATGAAGAGCTCTCCATCCCCGACGGCGTCCTCCGGGTGGAGGCAGACCCCAGGGACCAGGCCCGGGCGGTGGTGCGTGAACTGGCTCGGATACGGGAGGCCGAGGGAGCGCCGCTGGTGCCGGAGGAGGTGACCTTGGGTGTGCCCGATCCCGAGGTCGTGCCCTTCCTGGGAGAACGGCTCCGGGAGGCGGGCGTCACGGGCCGATTGGCGGCCGGTACGCCCCTGGACCGGACCCTTCCTGCCCGCCTTCTTTCGACAGCGGCTGAGTACCTGCGAGGGCATCGATGGGAGGGAGTGGCCGGGCTCCTGAGGCATCCCGCCCTCGCAACCGACCTGGCGGGTGTGCTGAAGAAGGGGGGAGGAGAGGGCAAGCACCGGGAGAGTCCGCCCGCCCTGGCCGACGCCTATCACGGGGTCCATTTCCCTCTGATGGTCCGTCGCCCACCGGGCTTCCGTGGAGGACGGGGGGGCACCTGGCTTCCAAGCGGAGGGGAGCGGAGAGGGGAGAACCTTGCCGAAGGCCTTTCCACCGTCCTGGATCACCTCCTCGACCAGCTCCTGGGAGAGCTGACCGGTCCCCCCCGTCCTCTCTCCCAGTGGGATGGGCCCGTCCGGCAGTACCTCCTGGCAGGGTACGGCGACCGGGAGTTGGACAGCTACGATCCAGCGGATCGGGAGGTCATGGAGGTGGCCCGGGTGGTGAGTGAGTTCACCGAGGCGCTGACGCGACTCCCGGAGGCGTTGGACACGCCAGTGGATGGGGCCACGGCCCTCCCCCTCCTGGTGCAGGAGCTGGCTGAGGCGGTCCTTCCCCCCCTGGCCGACGAGGAGGCGGTGGAGCTCCTGGGCTGGCTGGAGGTCCACCTGGACGATGCCCCCATCCTCATCGTCACCGGGGTGAACGCCCCCTACCTTCCCCAGACGATCACCGGCGATCCCTTCCTTCCCCATTCCCTCCGGAGTCGGCTGGGCCTCCTGGACAATGATCGCCGGTGGGCCCGAGACCTCTATCAGTTGAAGGCTACCCTGGCATCCCGCCCCCACCCGGTTCTCATGGCGGGCCGACGAACGCTGTCCGGAGATCCACTCCGCCCCTCCCGGCTCCTGCTCACGGGTGAGGGGCAGGACCTGGCTCGACGTCTGACCCACTTCCTGGCCGAGGAGACGGCCGGAGGAGGAAGAGTCGGAGGGGAGGAGCCAGGATCGGGCTCCTGGGACGAGGAAGAAGGCGTCCCGCCGCCGGATCCCTTCCAGCTCCCCCCTGAACCCTTCCTGGAAGCATCTCGCGTTCCCGACCGACTGGCCGTGACCCGATTCCGGGCGATCATGTCCGATCCCTACCGGTTCGCCCTGGAGGCTGTCCTGGATCTGGGCGCCTCGGACGATGCCGGTAGGGAGTTGGACCCCATGGCCTTCGGGACCTTGGCCCATCAGGTCCTGGAGGATTTCGGGCGAGGGGTCCTGGCCCAGGAGGAGGCGCCAGGGGTTTCGCCTGTGGATCCCACGACGATCCGTTCCACCCTGGACCGCATCCTGGACCGGGAGGTCCGATCCCGCTTCGGCCAGACCCTCCCCCCGGCCGTCCGGATCCAGGTGGAACAGCTCAGGAGGCGCTTGAGTGCCTTTGCCGACTGGCAGGCCGCGTGGACCGCTGAGGGGTGGCGGATGGCCGGAGTGGAGGTCCGACCGAGTGACCCGGGTCACCCGTTTCCGGTAGATGACCAAGCCTTCTACCTGACCGGGCGGATCGATCGGGTCGATCACCACCCGGACACGGGACGTTGGGCTCTCCTGGATTACAAGACCTCCCGGAAGGCCAGGACCCCGGAGAAGACCCACCGGAAGCGGAGCGGAAGGGCGAAGGATGCCCCCATGGAGTGGGTGGATCTCCAGCTCCCCCTCTACCGTCACCTCATCCGGAGCGTGAAAGAGCCGGACGGATCGGGACAGGCCCTCATCCCGGAGGAGGAGATGGACGGGCTCCACCTGGGCTTCATCAATCTTCCGGCGGACCTGGAGGCTACGGGAGCAGAGCTGGCCCTGGGGTGGACGACCGCCGAACTGGCTCAAGCCGACGAGCAGGCCAGGGAGGTGGTCCGGTTCCTCCGGGAGAACCGGTTCCAGTGGGATCCGGAGGAGAGCCGGATCCGCATCGACGATCCCCTGGCGTCTCTGGTGGGTGTGGGGGTCTACCGCGAGCTGGATGAAGAGGACGAGGACGAGGGGGACGGATACGACGAGAACGGATACGAGGAGGGTTCCCATGCGTAACGTCGGAGATGACATGGGGATGGGCGACGGGAGTGGCCTGGACGAGGCTGGTCTGGACGGGCTCAGGGCGGATGACCTGAGGACCCCGCCCCGGGAGCTGGTGGTGGCCTCTGCCGGCGCCGGGAAGACCTACCGTCTCTCCACCCGGATCATCGAGCTCCTGGCTGCCGGGGCGCCACCGGAGGAAATCTTTGCCTCCACCTTCACCCGAAAGGCGGCCGGCGAGATCCTGGAACGGGTCCTTCTCCGTCTGGCCGAGGGAGGCCAGGCCCCGGTGGGGATGAAGGATCCGGAGTTGAGCCAGGAAGCGTGTATCCGACTCCTGGAGCTTCTCCTTCCCCGCCTCCACGCCGTGAACGTGGGAACGCTGGACTCGTTCTTCCAACGGATGGCCCGAGCCTTCTCCCTGGAGTTGGGCTTCCCGCCGGCCTGGACCCTGTCGGATGGGCCCACGGAGGCCCGGCTCCAGGGAGACGCCGTGACCCGACTTCTGGGTTCTACCGACACGGGGGGCGTCCTGGAGCTCCTTCGACTCCTTCAGGCCGGGGAAGCCCGGCGGGGGGTGCACGATGCCCTGGTGGACGAAGTCGGCCAGCTCCACGACACCTTCCAGGAGCTGGATCCCAACGTCCCCGATCCCTGGGGGTTTCCCGAGACCAACGAGAGGGCGGCTGATCAGGAGGGGCCCTCGGACCGAACCCCGGTGACCCGGGCTGAGCTGGATCAGGCTGCCCGGGCCATCCGGGAGGCCGAGGTTCCCCGGACGAAGGCGGGAAAGCCCAACAAGAGCTGGGCGAAAGCCCGGGAGGCGGCGGCTCAACAGCTCCAGGATGGGGACATGGACGCGTTCCTGGACGGCGGGCTCCCGGGGAAGGTCCTGGAGGGTGCCACCACCTATTACCGGGCGTCCTTCCCCGTGGACCTTCGGGTGGCGGTGGAGAGAGGGCTGAAGCTGGCTCGTCGGATCCTCTGGCCCGAATTACAGACCCGGACCCGAGCCCTGGCTCGCCTCCTGAAACACTACCACGCTGAGGTGGGGGCCCTCCGGAAGGAGGAAGGGCTCTACCGGTTCAGCGACGTGACCCGGGCCCTGGCCCAGAGGATGACGACGGAACAGGGCGCCGAGCTCCACTACCGGTTGGACGCTCGGATCCGACACATCCTCCTGGATGAGTTCCAGGATACCTCCCTGGCCCAGTGGTGGGTCCTCCGTCCCCTGGTGGCCGAGATTGTGTCGGGGTACGAGGGGGAGCGGGGGGCGGTCATCGTGGCCGATCCGAAGCAGTCCATCTACGGATGGCGGGGAGGCGAGCCGCGGATCCTGGAGGCCATTGAGCGGGATTTCTCCCTTCCAAAGGCGTCCCTCCACGAAAGCTGGCGTTCGTCTCCGGTGGTCCTGGATTTCGTGAACCGGATCTTCGAGGGGCTGGAGGCGAGCGGAGTCATCGAAGACCGGTTTCAGCCTGCGGTGCAACGGTGGCTCCAGTCATTCACTCCTCACCGGGCCCACTTCCCGAAGCGACCGGGCCACGTCCGGGTGGAAGTGGGGCCGGAGGGGGACAACCCGAGGGCAGGGGTGCAGCCCCGGCTCCTGGCGGCTGCAGCCGACCGGGTCGTGGAGCTTCACGACCGTTGCCCTGGAGCGTCCATCGGGGTCCTGGTCCGGACGAACAAAGGGGTGGCCCGTCTCATGGCCGAGCTCCGGAAACGGGGCGTGGATGCGTCGGAAGAAGGAGGGATGCCCGTTTCCGATTCGTCTGCGGTCCTTTGCCTCCTGGCCCTCCTGCGCCTGGCGGACCATCCAGGAGACCGGATCGCCGCCTACCAGGTGGCGTCCACCCCCGTGAGAGAGTTGCCCGAAGTGGTGGAAAGCTCCTTTGAGTGGCGGTCGCCGGCGGCGGCCGAGGAGCTGGCCAGCCGGGTACGTCGGCGATTGGCCATGGATGGGTATGGTCCGGCGGTCACTGAGTGGGTGCGGCTTCTGGAGAAGGAGCTGGCACCGGAGACCCTTCCCCGGGATCGGCGCCGATTGAGACAACTGGCGGAGCTGGCATATCGCTGGGATGAGGAGGGGGGAAGCCTCCGGCCCACGGACTTCGTTCGATGGGTGGAAGAGGAGCGGATGGAGGAGCCTTCGGCGGCCCCGGTCCGAGTCATGACGATCCACCAGTCCAAGGGCCTGGAGTTCGATGTGGTGATCCTCCCGGATCTGGATCGGAGCCTACTACCCAGGGGGGATGGAGGGGTGCTCCCCTATCGCCCCCGCCCCGACGGCCCCATCGCTCGGGTCTTCCCGGCGGTGAAGAAAGCTCACCGTCCCCTCTTCCCGGAGGCGGAGAAGGCAGCAGCTCAGAAGGACGAAGGGGGGCTTCGGGATGGCTTGAGTGGGCTCTATGTGGGCCTCACGCGAGCCCGCCATGGACTGGAGGTCTTGATCCGTCCCGATGGAAAGACCCGCTCCTCCACGGTCTCGGGGGCCCTGCTCATCCGGGAGGCCCTGGGGGTGGACCGACGGGTTGAGCCCCGGGAGCTCCTGTTCGAGGAAGGAAACCGGGAATGGTGGCTGGCGGAGGAGGCGCCGAAACGACTCGGGCGAACGGTGTCCTCCCATTCCGGCCCCACGGAGGGGCAGCAGGAGGACCAGGCGTCACGACAGGAGTCCGAGAGCGCGCCTGGGGGGCCGCCGGCGACAAGGAGGGAACTCGGCGGACGTGGGCCGGCCGCCTCGACTGCAACCCCCTCAGCCCGGTCCGGAGAGCCGGCTTCTCTCTTCCGATCTGGTCCCTCACCTTCTCGCCGAAGGCTCCTCCCCCGCCGGAGCCCGTCCGAGCTGGAGGGCGGTGGCCGGCGGCGCCTGGGCCACCTCCTCCTCCCCGGGGCCCGAGACGCACGCTTGCGGGGTTCGTTGGTCCATGCCTGGTTCGAGGCGGTGGGCTGGTTGCCGGACCAGGCCCCGGATCGTGGGACCCTGGAGCGGATCCGGAGGGAGGTAGCGCCTTCCCTGGAAGAGGACGGGAAGCTGATGGATCGGTTCTACGGGTGGTTGGAGGAGCCGGAGATCCACGCGGCCCTCTCTCGAGACGCCTATCCGGGAGAGGTGCGACTCTACCGGGAGCGCCCCTTTCTCATCCGTCGGGAGGGCGCACTCCTGCAGGGGGTGGTGGATCGGCTGGTGGTGGGGAGCGATGACCTCCCGCAGGCTTGGATCCTGGACTACAAGACGGACCGCCCACGCCCCGGTCTCGTGGCGCACTATCGGCCCCAGCTACAGGCGTATCGGGACGCGGTGGCTCAGGAGGAAGGACTGGATCCAGGGGATGTGTCCGCCGCTCTGGTGCTTCTGGAGGAGGGGCGGGTGGTGGAGGTCTGACGGGGCCGGCTACCCTGGCCCGGCTGGCACCGCTTCTCCAAGGGTGATCCCGTCCAGGGTCACGCGGCACCGTCGCCCCAGGACCTTCACCCCCTGGACCATGGCGGCCTGGAGTTCGTCGGCGAAGCGGGGGTCGATGGCCGATGCGGCCTGGATCTCCCGTGCATCGTCCCGCTGAAGGACGAAGAGGACGGCCGTAGCCCACTCCCCATCCCGGGTCAATTCGGCCAGCTCCCGCACATGCCGGGCGCCGCGCTCCGTCACGGCATCGGGGAAGAGGCCTACGCCGCCCTCCACCAGGGTCACGCTCTTCACCTCCAGGAGGAGGTTCTGGGGACCTTCCTCTAGTGCAGCCCCGCTCTCGGATCCAACCCCTTCCTCTTGTCCAGTTCCTCTCTCGGATCCAACCGGTTCCTCCTGTCCAGTTCCGCTCTCAGATCCAATCTCTTCCTTCGGTCCAGCCCCTCCTCTGGATCCAGGGGAATCTGCCAAGCCGGAATCCGAGGCGGGACGTTTCCTTCGGCGCTCCAGGAGGAAGTCGAAGCGACTCCGCCCCACCGTGTACTCACTCCGGACCAGGGAAAAGTCTGCGAATTCGGTCAGGGCGTTGCTAGCCAGCGCCTTCTCTACCAGCCGGTTTGGAAGGGTCGTGTCCAGGGAGACGACGCCGGCCTTGTCCGGGCGCTCACAGAGCCGGAGGGTCCATCGGGTCTTCCGGTCCGGATTCCGGGCCGGCTCGAGCCAGAGGGAGGCGTCGGGGAGAAGGAGTTCCCGGAGCCGACCCGGGTCCGGAAGGTGGGCGTCCACCTCCTGCCCGTCTTCCTCCAGCCGGGCTCGGACCAGGAAGCGGTTTGGGCGGCCGACGAACCGTGCCGGCGCCAGGTCCTGGGGAAAGGACAACCGGACGGGGCCGGCGGTCACCCCGCCAACCCCATCCGGTGAATGTGAAGCGTCCTCGATGGCTGGTCCTCCAGTGTCATGCGTCAGCCGCTCAACGTCCGGCCTCCCTCAGGCTCCCTACCGGCCGGTGCCCGTCAGCTCCCGGACCTCGGCCAGGCCGGCCGCGTCCCACTCGGGGCGGGCGTCTGCGTTGGCGATCTCCAGGACCGAGAGGGTCAGGAGCCTGGCGATCCGGGCCGCCTTGTCCGGGTCGATGAAGTCGGCGGTGTCGCAGGGCCGGTGATAGCACTCATGAACCCCGGTGAAGAAGAAGAGGGAGGGGATCTCCTTCCGCATGAAGTGGAACTGGTCCGACCGGTAGAAGAAGCGCTGCTCGGGCCAGAGGTCGTCGGAGGTGACCAGCCCCAGTTCGGGCATAGAGGCATTGATGTCGTCCACCAGGGGCCCAAGGGAGGAGTACTCCTTCCCGATGACGACCAGGGTGTCCTGATGCGTGTCGCTTCCGATCATGTCGGCGTTGATGTTGGCCACCATGGACTCGATGGGAACCGGCGGGTTCTCCACGAACCAGTCAGCTCCCAGAAGGCCCTTCTCCTCACCGCTCACATGGGTGAACATGACGGATCGGCGGGGCGCCTCAGGCATGGCATTGATGGCCCGGGCCACCTCCAGGAGGGCGGAGGTACCTGACGCATTGTCATCGGCGCCGTTGTAGATGGAGTCCCCATCCATGGGTTGGCCGATCCCCACATGGTCGAAGTGGGCACTCAGGACCACGTATTCGTCGCGGAGAACCGGGTCCGAACCCGGGATGACGGCCACCACGTTGGGCGGATGGGCGTCGTCCAGGATCTCCATGGGGAGCTGGCCGTGCAGCCGTCCGTCCACCTCCCGAGTCTCATCGTCGGAGAGGCCGTCCACGGCCTGGGCCAGCCCGGGGACCGCTCCTTCGGCGGCGTCACGGGTCAGGTAGAGCTGGGGGCTGGGAAATTCCTCTCCCATGAACCGGGCCGGATCCGCTAGCTGCTCTGCCAGTTCGCCCACCAGTTCGGGAGTGGCCTCCGGGCCCAGGAGGTGGATGGTGGCCACGGCGCCGGAGGCAGCGGCGAAGCGGGCCTGTCGGAGGGAGAGGGCTCGGACCTGGTTCGACCAACCGTCTGTCAGGGGAAGGGCGAAAACCGCCACCTTGCCCTCCATACTTCCGGCCGCCGGCGCACCCTCCGAGCTGCCCACCAGGAGAAGGTCACCGGAGATCTGGCCGAGGGCTCCACCTCGGACCGCTGCATTGCTTCCCACCTCCACGGCCTGGCTCCCGCCTTCACCTTCCAGGCTCAAGGCCACGGCGTCCACGTCGGGGGCCATGAGGCGATAGGGCCACCGCTGGTAGTAGGAGTCGCCCATGCCGGGAGCCGAGCCCATCCGGCGATGCTCGCTCACCAGGTAAGCTGCCGCCACCTCAAGCCCCCTGCTGGGTGTGTCCCGGCCCTGGAGGGCGTCGTTGGCCAGGAAGTAGATCCGGTTGTACATGGACTCGGCGGTGATGATGGCCGAGGGGTCCGTTTCCGAGGAGATGGCTCGGGTGTCGGGATCAGGGGAGGAAGCAGGGGCCAGGCTGACGCCAGCACCTGCCAGGAGGACCAGACCCACCACGGCGAGGGTGGCGACGAGGGCACGAACCTTCATTGCGATACCTCCAAAGAGGTGAATGAACGACGGTCTCCGAACCGCCCTGGCGATGGGTCGATTGGAGTGGACTACGTCGAGACTGGACCCTTCTACGTCGGACAGCCCCATAAGTTGCCCCGGACGTCGGGATGG
>PWWP01000083.1 GCA_003562075.1 Gemmatimonadota bacterium | reverse complement strand
CCTCAATGAAGTAAAAACAGCATCCGCACTCGACCATACAAACATATTCACTATACATACTGCCGATGTCGTGATCATGCCGGCCGGGCGCGACTTCCGGTTCCTGGCGGAAGGCCGCCCCGAGCCCGACGTGTTCGACTACGCGTTCGTCAGCTTCGCGGACAAGTTCGGCCCGATCGGGCTCTGCATCGGGCCGCCTTCGCAGCACATCACCGTGCCGTCGGACTTTCTTGAGGTGATTCCCCCGGGCGGAGAGGTCCAGTACGGATTCCTCAATCACCAGGTCGAGGAGCACAACGGGCGCCGCATCGACTTCATCGGCGTCAACAGCTACGAGGCGCGGTACCTCGTAGACGATGAGTATCTGCAAGACATGAGCACGGAGGAATGAGCAACAGTTTTATCGGTTCGTTCTGCAGAACCTGATTTCAGTAAACGACAATTAAAAAGTTAACCAAAATATTTTATCAGGGATCCCAACAGGAGGGCCATCATGACTTATGTAACCAAATCAATCCCGATCATCATCACCTTCACCCTGCTGTTCGCACTTGGCGCGTTCAGTGGCGATAACGACACCGACAACGAGTTGGACGAAACTTCTGCCGCCCCCACCGTCGAAGTCAACTTCTCCTTTGGCCAGAAGACCTTCGGCGAGTACGAATACGAGTTCGTTGATGCCACGATGCGGGGGACCGTCGAACGAGAAGATGGCAGCACCGGCGAGTACGCGGTGCCGATCAAGCTTGCCTATCCCGTAGGCGGCGGAAACGGCCTGGGCGTAGTCGACCTGGTGAACGCCGCCGGCTTCCAAAATTCCACCCAGGCAGCGCTTGGCAATCCGCACGTGTGCGTCCGGGGCGAAAACCCCTCCTTCTGCCACGAGTTGGAAGGTGATTCGGAGGGTCGCCGGGTCGAGAATCGCATGGTCCTCTGGGCTGACCGCTTAACGCGGGGCGCCCTCATGCGGCAGGGGTATACGTACATGGCGCTGCAGTGGGGAAAGGCGACGCTCGAACATATGGGTCCCGAGCCTCCCGAGGGCTACAGTCGCCACCGTCTCGTCTACGGCTTCATCGAGGAGCCGGAGGACCAATTTCAGATCATCCAGGAAGCATCGCGTTGGCTGCGCAATCCATCGGATCTCGAGGGCGGCCCCGTCCCTGAAGCGGAGCCGGAAGCGAGCGACTACCTGGTTGCAACTGGGTTTTCGTTCAGCTCAAACCCGTCACTCCAGACCACGAACGAGTATGAAGGGGGTCTGTACTACGACGGCTTCGTGTGGCTTACCGCCGCCGGAGGGTGCCGCCTCCCCGTCGAGGAGTGGCCTTACGTTGAGACTATCCCCTGCCCTTTACTCGGCGTGTTTACGTTCCAAACCGGGGACGCCAAGGTGATTGTAACTGCCCCGGAAGGGGATTATCCCAGATGGCCTGCCCACATTGTGCGTGACCCCAGAGAAGGTCATCCAGCGTTTCCGTTTGAGGCGTTCGGGATGCCTGAGCCCGAGGGCAAGCCCAACCCGAACTATCGGCGCTGGGAGATCCCCGGCGTTGCGCATATTCCCACCGCCGAGCTCAACACGACCCCGTGGGGTGCGGAAACGCCCCTCAAGACCAGCTCCGCGCCGGTGGCGCGGGCGGCTTTTTACCATATGGCACATTGGGTCACAACTGACGTGCCACCCCCGCCCACTCTACACCTTGAAGGCGACGAGATCGATGAGGAGGCCTTTCCCGAGCCTGATATCGGGCTACTGACTCTCGAACGAGATGACGACGGCAACGCCCTGGGCGGCGTCCGGCTCCCCTTCATACCTCGGGAACTCGATGACGGCACGGTCGCCGGTGCCCCGGTCGGCAAGTACGTCGGATTTGTTCCCGAATACATGGAACAGGATCCTCCAAATGGCCTGGCGGCAATCTCAGGCACATTCGAGCTGTTCAGCGACGAGGATTTGGCCGAACGTTACCCGACCCGCGAGGACTACCTCGAGCGCTACGAAGCGGCGCTCGACGAGGTGATCGCGGAGGGCTACGTCCTCGAAGAGGATCGAGACAGGCTCCTGGCCGAGGCCGGCGAGGTCGATATTCCGGAAGCACCGGAAGCGGCCGATCTGCCCGATGCGGCCGAGGAGTGCATCAGCCACGCCTGTCCGGAAGAAAGCGGCCTCGACCTGCCCGAGGGCGGCATCGTCCGCCTGGAGCTGGTCCACCGGGGCGACTGGGCGCGGGAGGTCCGCACCTCCGCCTGGTTCGCCGGCGACCAGACGCCGGATGCGAGGCCCTTCACGCGCCCGCCCGAGCACTGGCACATCCAGGACGGCGACGACCTCTGCCGGGACCTGCGAGAAGGCGGCTTCTTCCCCGGCGGCGACGTCGAGAGTAGAACCTACCTCGATGCCGGCGAGTCGGTGCAGTTCGTGGCAGACGGCGCCGAGATCGCACTGCCTCGCGTGGAGAACGGGCAGGACGACGCCACCTGGCAGTGGCACGACGTCCTCTACCGGGATCACATCCCCGCCGCGGATGTGGCGGTTGGCGCCGACTACGATGTCGCGATCTCGGGCGGGGAGGATTTCCCCGCGGTCACCTTCGAAGATGCGCTCCGCCTGCCCGGCGACTTCCAGCTCGCCTTTCCGAGCACCGACGATGTCGTGATCATGCCGGCCGGGCGCGACTTCCGGTTTCTGGCAGAAGACCGCCCCGAGCCCCACGCGTTCGACTATACGTTCGTCCGCTTCGCCGACAAGTTCGGCCCCATCGGGCTCTGCATCGGGCCGCCTTCCCATCACATCACGGTGCCGGCCGATTTCCTTGAGGTGATGCCCCCGGGCGGAGAGGTCCAGTTCGGATTCCTCAACCACCGGGTCAAGGAGCACGACGGGCGCCGCATCGACTTTATCGGCGTCAACAGCCGCGAGGCGAGGTATCTGATCGAT
>PWWP01000158.1 GCA_003562075.1 Gemmatimonadota bacterium | reverse complement strand
TCCCGCATCCTGGGCCTCAGCGAAGGTGGGGGCCGAGAGGGGGTCGATATCCGCCGGAGGCTGGAGCGCTTCATCCTGAGGAGCTCCAGGGTCTCCGTTCAAGCGATCCAGGTCCGGGGCCTCGCCGCAGGCGGAAAGAAGGAAAACCAGGAGGGCTGCCGCCATCCATGGAAATGGGGCCAGTGGCTGTCCTGGCCAGTGGGCACGGATTGGTTCCCGGAAGCGGGCCCGGCGAGCCTCAACAGGATGATGCTCAGCAGGACGATGCATGGTCCGACGCTCCTCAGTAATGGGGGATGGCCCCCAGATTCAATTCAGGAAATTTCGTCAAAGGGCAGAAACGTTGATTCTGCGGCCTCCAGAGACGGGTATCAAGTTGCTTCACCCAGATTCCGCCGGATGAGGGCCTCTGGATCGGGCTCCCGGCCCATGAAGCTCCGGAAGAGGACATCCGGGTCATCCCGATCACCGGCGGAGAGGATGGACTCCAGGTATCGCGCCCCCGTTTCCCGATCGAAAAGGCCTCGGTCCAGGAAGCGGGTGAAAATGTCGGCTTCCATGACTTCGGACCAGAGATACGAATAGTACGACGACGCATACCCCCCAGAGAAGAGATGGAGGAAGGAGGGAAGGGGATGAGCACCGGCAAATTCCTCATCCGGAGAGTAGGGACGGAGGAGTTGGGTCACCCATTCCACCGGGTCGCCGTCCACCTCAGGCTCGAAGGTGGTGTGAAGGGATAGATCCAGAAGCCCAAAGGAGAGTTGGCGCATCTGGGCCCACCCTCCCATGAAGCGGCGGGCCTTCAGCATTCGTTCGTGGAGTTCTCGGGGAAGGGGGTCGTCGGTCTCCCAGTGCCGGGCCAGGAGATCCAGTGCCTCTCGCTCCCAGGTCCAGTTTTCCATGAGCTGGGAGGGCACCTCCACCCAGTCCCACGCCACGTTGATCCCGCCTCGAGCCGGGATGGGTACCCGGGAGGTGCAGTGATGAAGGAGATGTCCAAACTCGTGAAAGAGGGTCTGTACATCCCGGTGCGTCAGGAGGGCAGGCTGCTCCTCCGACGGTGGAGGAAAGTTCATGCAGATGACCCCGAGGTGGGGGGAGAGTCGATCGTCCGCCACGGGTCGGCCATGGAGGAAATCGTTCATCCACGCACCTTGTCGCTTCTCCGGCCGAGGAAAGAAGTCGGCAAAGAATCGGCCCAGAAGTTCGCCCTCCGGATCCAGGATCTCGAAGAATCGGACATCATGGTGCCAGGGTTTGGTGGCTTCCACCTCCCTGACGCGCAATCCGAAGATCCGATGGGTGAGGACGAACATGCCCTCCAGAACCCGATCCAGGGGGAAATAGGGCCGGAGTTCTTCATCCTTCAGCTGGAAGCGCTCCTGGCGCAATTGCTCAATGAGGAAGGAGACGTCCCAGGGGCGAAGAGTGCCCAGGTCCCGCTTCTGGGCCGCCTCCTGCAGGATGGTCAGATCCCGTTTCCAGTAGGGGAGCGTCCGCTGGAGCATCTCCTCCACGAACTCCCGGGCTCGGGTCCCACTCCCGGCCATCTGTTCTTCCAGGCGGAAGTCCGGGTAGTCGGGGTAGCCCAGGAGGCGGGCCTTCTCCTGTCGGAGCTCGAGAATACGGGGAATGAGGGTGCGGTTGTCCCAGGGTTCCTCCCGACCCCGGTCCAGGTAGGCACCGTGGACCAGCCTCCTCAGTTCCCGGTTCCGGGCGTGTTTCAGGATGGCCTGCACGGAGGGGGCGTCCAGAGTCAGGACCCATCCCTCCAGATCATCCTCCCGGGCCCGCCGCTGAAAGCGGGCCAGTGCGTCGGCCGGTATGCCTGCCAGGCGATCCTCATCCGTGACGTGGTGGGTCCAGTCGGCGGTGGCGTCCAGAACGTGCTCGCTGAAACGCTGTGCCACCTGGGCGAGCTCGACCTCCATCTCTTCCAGCCGAGTCCGGTCCTCGGGAGGGAGGTCAGCCCCTGAGCGGCGGAAATCCTTCAGCGTCTTCTGCAGGTGCCGGCGGCGAAGCCCTACCAGCTCGGCCGCTTCCTCCGACTCGGCGAGCGCCTTCAGCCGGGCCCAGAGACCCTTGTGGAGGAAGAGACGAGTCCAGAAGGAGGAGACCTGGGGGAGAACCTCGTTCCAGGCTTTCCGGAGGGCCTCCGTCTCGGAGACGGCCAGGAGGTGTTGAACCGGCGTCATCCCTTCGCGCACCCGGAGGGTCACCTCATCCAGAACGGCCAGGGTGTTGTCCCAGGAGGGAGGGGAGGGGTTCCCGGCCAATTCCTCGATGGCCTCTTCCGCCTCCTGGATGAGCACACGGATCCCAGGGACTACGTGCTGGGCACGAATATCCTGGAAGGGGATTTCCTGGGTGCGGTGGAGGAGGGGGTTGGTTTCGGTTGTGGTCTGTGCCATAGCGTCCTGGCTACTTGGCCATGAGATGGGAGAAGTGACGACGGGCGTCTGCCACCTTCGGGTCGATCACGAGCCGGCAATAGGCTTGCTGAGGATTCCGTTCGTAGTAGCGATGATGGTCGGGTTCAGCCGGGTAGAACGTCTCCAGGGGCTTGAGCTCCGTCACGATGGGGCCGTCGTAGTGATCTGCCAGCTCCTCCATCACCGCCCTCGCCGTTACTTCCTGCTCCGGGGTGTGGTGGAGGATGATGGAACGGTACTGGGGGCCCACATCAGCACCCTCTCGGTCTCGAGTCGTAGGATCGTGGATGGTGAAGAAGAGCTGAAGAAGCACTCGGTAGGAGATCACCGAGGGGTCGAAACGGAGCTGGACGACCTCGGCGTGGCCCGTGGTCCCCTGGCATACCTGACGATATCCGGGGTCAGGAAGGTGACCGCCGGCATAGCCTGACGTCACTTCCTTCACCCCTCGGACCTTCTGGAAGACTGCCTCCAGGCACCAGAAGCATCCTCCCCCCAGGGTCGCCTGCTCTTCACTCTCCATCGTCAATCTCCATTCATGTGGTCGGGGGCCAGGCCGGCCCGGAGGACGGTCTCAACTACGGGTCATCCGGATCCGGCCCGGCCCCAGTAGTTCCTTCAGTTCGGAGAGGAGGTGGGGGGAGGGGTTCAGCGTGAGGGACCGGGAGCGCAGGCGAGCTTCCAATCCGCCACCGTTGGCCAGGTGAAGTTCCAGGGGGGCTCGTCCCAGGTGGCCCTCCATGAGCTCCCGAGCCTCCATGACCTCCTCATCCGACAGTCCCTCCCCCGGGTCCAGGGTGATGGCCACGGCCAGGCGGCCACTTCGGGCCACCTCCTCCAGCCCCTCGGCATCATCCAGGAAGACCGGCGGGTCCTCCTCGTCTCGCTCCCGGCCCGAAACCTTTCCTCGGATGAGTACCGAGGCATCCTGCTCCAGAATCTCCTTGCACCGCTGCCAGGTATCCCGAAAGGCAAGGACGGTGGCGGTCCCGTGGAAATCCTCCACGGTGATCTTACCCCACTCCGAGTTGTCTCTTCGGGATAGCTGGCGGGAAACCTTGGTGACGACGCAGGCGAACTCAACCTCCTTCCCGGCAAACTCAGCCAGGTTGGCCGTGTTGGCCGGCCCGAAAGCCTGGACCAGCTCCTTGTGCCGGTCCAGGGGGTGGCCTGAGATGAAGAATCCCAACGCCGCCTTCTCCCGGGTCAGGAGCTCGTGCTCGTCCCACTCCGGGATCACGGGAAGCTCAGGGGTGGGTCGTTCCAGCCCCTCTCCTCCACCATCGAAGAGGGACGCCTGGCCTGCTGCTTCCTCGGCTTCCCGGGCCTGGACCTCTCCGTATGCGGCGTCGAGACCGGCCAGGAGCTGGGCCCGGTGCCCGAATCCGTCCAGGGCTCCGGCCGTGATGAGGGCCTCGCAGGCCCGCTTGTTCAGAGCCCGGAGGTCGATCCGTTCCAGGAACTCGAAGAGGCTGGAGAAGGGCCCGCCCTCTGCCCGGGCCTTCAGAATGGACTGGACGGCTCCCGAGCCCACTCCTCGGACAGCTCCGAGTCCGAAGCGGATCTTCTGCTCGTGGGTGACGGTGAACTTCCACCCGGACTCGTTCACATGGGGTGGCAGGACCTGAACTTCCTCCTCCAATCGGGGGAGGTAACGAGGCAGGTCCCGACATGCGCCGATGTACTTCACCACGTCATCGGTCTTATCCAGAACCGATGAGAGGAGGGCCGCCATGAACTCGGCCGGATAGTGGGTCTTGAGCCAGGCCGTGTGATAGGAAAGCAGGGAGTAGGCTGCCGAGTGGGAGCGGTTGAAGCCATATCGACCGAAAGTCTCGATCTGGTCCGCCAGATCTTCGGCCAGGCGCCGGTCCACCCCTCGCTCCACGGCCCGCTCCACAAACCTGCCCAGCTCCTTCTTGATGAGCTCGGCGATCTTCTTTCCTACTGCCTTCCGGAGCACATCCGCTTCGGCCAGGCTGAATCCAGCCAGGATATTGGCGATCCGCATGACCTGTTCCTGGTAGACGATGACGCCGTGGGTAGGCGCCAGCGTAGGCTCCAGGTCCGGGTGGGGGAAGCTGACTTTCTCCTGGCCGAGCTTTCGGCGGATGTAGACATCCGTCATTCCCGAGTCCAGGGGTCCCGGACGGATCAGGGCGTTGGTGGCCACCAGGTCCTCGAAGTGGTCGCACCGCATGGCTCGGAGCTTCTCGGTGGCCAGATTCGATTCGAACTGGAAGACGCCGGACGTTCCCCCTCGGGCCAGCAACCGGTAGACGTCCGGGTCATCCATGGGGACGTGGTCCATGCTCTCGTAGCTCTTCCCCGTCTTGGGATGACGGAGTTCTCCCACCCGGTCTCGGACCATCTGCACCGCGTCCTCGATGACGGTGAGGGTTTTCAGGCCCAGGAAGTCCATCTTGAGCATCCCGGCATCTTCCAGGCAGTTCATGTCGTACTGGGTGACCGTCACTGCCTCGCCGTTCCTACCGCTTCCCTTGGTGTTCTGGACGCAGACCGGGACATAGTCATCCAGCGGCCCCGGCGCGATGACCACGCCGGCGGCGTGGACCGAAGCGTGGCGGGACAATCCTTCCAGCGTCATGGAGTACTCGAAGAGCTTCCGGTGCCGTTCGTCCTGCTTGTAGAGGGCTCTCACCTCCGAGAGCTCCTCCACCGCCTCCTGGACCGACATGGCCTGACCCGGTGCGTTGGGGATGAGCTTCGCGATCCGGTCCGTCTCCGATGGCTCGAAGCCCAGCGTCCGGCCCACATCCCTCACCACGGCCCGGGACTGCATGGTCCCGAAGGTGATGATCATCCCCACGGCCTCTCGGCCGTACTTCTCCCGGACGTATTCGATGACCTCGCCCCTCCGCTCGTAGCAGAAGTCGATGTCGATGTCCGGCATGGACACCCGTTCCGGGTTCAGGAAACGCTCGAAGAGGAGGTCGTAGTGGAGGGGGTCCAGGTTGGTGATCCCCAGGGCATAGCTTACGAGGGATCCAGCGGCCGACCCTCGACCGGGCCCCACCGGGATTCCCTCTTCCCGGGCCCAGCGGATGAAGTCCCAGGTGATGAGGAAGTACCCGGCATATCCTGTTTCCAGGATGACACCCAGCTCGAATTCCATCCGCTCCTTCACCGCATCAGGAAGCGGGTCGCCGTAGCGCTCCTTGGCCCCTTCCGTGGTGAGGTGGACCAGGTAGTCCTCCTCTGTGGGGTGTTCCTGGGGCGTGGGGAACTCGGGGACGTAGTACTGCTTGTCGAAGGTGAGGTCCACCTCGTCGGCGATGCGGAGTGTATTCTCGATGACCTCCGGGTGGTCGGGAAAGATCTCCCGCATCTCGTGGGGACCCTTGAAATACAGCCCCTCGTCGTAGCGCATCCGGTCCGGATCCGACTTGTCCTTGCCCAGCCCGATACAGAGGAGGGTGTCGTGGGCCTCATGGTCCCCTTCCTCCAGAAAATGGGCATCGTTGGTGGCTACCACCGGGAGGCCCAGCTCGTCGGAGAGCTGGAAGATCTTCCGGTTCAACTCAGCCTGGCCCGGGGTGTCGTGGCCCTGCACTTCCAGGTAGTAACGATCCTGGAAGACGTTGGCGTACCATTCGGCGGCTTCCCTGGCCTGGGCCTCTCGGTCCGCCAGGAGATTGCGGGCCACCTCCCCGGCCAGACAGGCCGAGCTGACGATGATTCCTTCCGAATACTCTTCCAGGATCTCCCGATCCACCCGCGGCTTGTGGTAGAAACCTTCCGTGTATCCCAGCGACGAGAGCTTCACCAGGTTCTGATACCCTTTTCGGTCCCGGGCCAGGAGGACCAAGTGGTAGTAGGCCCGGTCACCGACAGCGCTACGGGAGCGGTCTCTTCGGTCACCGGGAGCCACGTAGGCCTCCATTCCGATGATGGGCTTGAGCCCATCCTTCCAGGCTGCTTTCTGGAAGGCCCAGGCTCCGTACATGCATCCATGGTCGGTGAGAGCCAGGGCAGGCATCTCATAGTGAAGGGCCCGCCGCACCAGGTCGGTGAGGCGATTGGCGCCGTCCAGGAGGGAGTACTCGGAGTGGGTATGGAGGTGAACGAAGGACACGTTGAGCGGGCGGTTCCAGGGAACAGGGCAGGGAGTGTCGACGCCGACGCCCCTGGGGCAGAGGCGTCCATTGCCGACACCCCAATTCTACACGTCTCCCTCCCGAGGGCGAGAGGGGGGAGGACGCTCCGGCAAGAGAGAGCCCGGAACGACGGGACTTGGCCGTCCCCGGACCCCTGGCGTCAGTGGCAACGGAAGGAATTCAGGATGTTCTGGAGTTGCAGGACATACTCGTATTTCTCTCGTTCCGGGGCGTAGACCCAGGCATCCATGAGGTACATCCGATCCTGGTCGGGACAGCGGAGGGCCCGAACGATGAAGGGGCCGCCGGCAGGCCAACCTTCGGGTGTACTCTGCCAGGCCGATTGGAACTCCACCCCATGGACCCCATTGATCTCCATGGGGCCGTAGGTGACCACGTTCAGGTCCAGGTCCTGGGGATCCACGTAGTGATCCCGGGTCAGTTGCAGGCGCCATTCCTCCAGCTCCTCCTGGGTCGGGTCCTCCTCCGGTGCCGGCTCCACCCATGTGACCGCCACTTCCCGGATGAGCTCTCGAGGACTCGGATTGTCGTTCCTGAATCGGAAGACCGAGTCCTGGACCGAGTAGCGGTAGACCTGGGGGAACTGCATGGAGAAACCCACATTCTGAGCCAAGGAGTCGGCAAGGATGCTATCCCGCCCCGATACGAACTGTCGGCTTCGGACGTAATCCCGATACTCGGCGTCCATCACTTCCATGATCTCTCCCGCCAGCTCCGAGACGGCCGGTCCCGGATCTGCTTCCGGAAGGAGAAGGAGCCACACGGTCTGACCCCGGGCCCAGACGTTCCGAACCGAAATCAAGGCCGGTGCGTCGGGCAGGGACCCATCTACCTGGGCCAGGGCATCGGTCATCCAGGGCGTGTCCGGGGTCCCCATGAGGACCAACTGGCGGAAGCGGCGGAGCTGTCCCCACGCATCCTCCAACTCCGGGTCCACCGGTGTGATCCGGAAGGGGCGCTCAGTTCGCACGGTCTGAATGGGTGGCTCCATCTGTGCTCGGAACTCTTCCTCTACGCTTCGCCAGAGCTCGTCGTCTGCGGCCACGATGACTGCGTTCGCATCTCCATGGGCACGAGGCTGGTCACATCCGGCAACCAGGAGAACCAGTCCCAGGGCCATGATGAAGGTCGAGTTGAGGGGGTGTGGGAGCGTCATCTGGGTGCTTTCCAAAAAGTGCGGGGGTCCGGGGCAGACCGAGGGTTGGTGTTGCCTCTCGGGGCCTGTACGTCTTCGGCAATCTTCTTGTGATAGCCCCGCAGGGAGAGCCCCGTTCCCGCTTGACATTCGTGAGGTCACTGGTAGTATTGCGTCGGATGGAGGGGCCCCTCCCTCCCTCCCTTTTCCCCTGATTATCGGAGGCAACGGAGATGACGGACCACTGGGCCTGGCTCAAGGATGAATATGGGATGAGCCAGGGGCTGGTCGCCCTCGACGAGGATGACGAACTGGATGACGAGGAGTGGGAAGACGAGGACGACTGGGACGACGATGACGACGAAGAATGGGATGAGGACGATGACGAGGAGTGGGACGAGTGGCATGACGATGAAGCCTGAACCCGCCCCTCCCCCCCAGGGCTGAGGAGAAAAGAAGAGGCCGCCTCCCGAGAGTGGGGGCGGCCTCTTTCCGTTCCTGGGAAGGGCGCGACCGGCGGATTCAGCGCTCGATGGGGGCTCTGACCAGATTCCCCCACTCGGTCCAGGACCCATCGTAGTTTCTGACCTGTTCATAGCCCAGCAGGTAGCGAAGGACGAACCAGGTGTGGGAGGAGCGCTCACCGATCCGGCAATAGGAAATCACTTCCTCCTCTCCATCCACACCCTGCTCCTCCTGGTAGATGGCGCGGAGTTCGTCGGCGGGGAGGAACAGGTGGGTGTCTGGATCCACGGCTCGGCTCCACGGGACGTTGCGAGCCCCAGGGATGTGTCCCCCCCGGAGAGCGCCCTCGTTGGGGTAGTCCGGCATGTGCATCCGCTCGCCCCTGAACTCTTCCGGGCTCCGAACGTCTACCAGCTGTCCTCCTCGTTCCACGTGAGCCATCACGTCTTCCCGGAACGCACGGATAGCGGCATCATTGCGCTGGCCTACCTGAATGTTGCCCGGCGCGAGGGAGGGGACTTCTTCGGTCATGGGTCGCCCCTCTTCCTCCCAACGTGCGCGGCCCCCGTCCATGATACGGAGATCGGGTATGCCGAAGAGCTCAAATACCCAGAGGGCATAGGTGGCCCACCAGTTGTTCTTGTCCCCGTAGAGGACGATGGTGTCGCCCTCGTTGATGCCCAGCCCGCGCAGGAGCTCCTGGAAACGCCCCTGATCCAGGTAGTCCCGGGTGACGGGATCGTTGAGGTCGTTGACCCAGTCGATCTTCTGGGCGCCGGGGATGTGTCCCATGTCATAGAGGAGAACGTCCTCATTGGATTCCAGTAGCTTGACAGTGGGATCGTCCAGGCGGTCAGCCACCCAATCGGTGGAAACCAGGACCTCCGGGTGGGTGTAGCCGCGGGCCTCGATATCCTGGGACGAAGAATCGGTGGTGCTCATGGTGCCCTCCTGAGGGGGCGGGGATTCGGTGCACGACTCGTTCGGTGCACGAATCTGTAGAAGCGAGGTGAATTGTCATAATAGGAATCGTTCCGATTATGATCAATGATGGGGATCGTGACTGCCCAGGGCCTGCCGTCCGGGGGACGAGATCGGTCCCAGGAGCATCGGGGCCTCTTGCCCGGGGGTTGTTGGCTCTCCCGGAGGGGGCAATTGCGAGTCCGAGGGTGCCGGTTCCCAGGGTGGATTGGAGGGAGGATCAGGATGAGTGGAGAAGCTCAGGAGAGGGAGGGGTGGGGTGCCTTCCAGGTTCCGGCCCGCCGCCACCGGGTGGAGGAGACCATTCGGGGCAGTCGCTTCATCACCTCAGTGGCCAGGACCCGGGATGAGGCGGAGGCGAGGGCTTTCGTCCAGGAAATCAGTCAGGAGTTCAGCGACGCCACGCACAACTGCTGGGCCTTCGTTGCCGGGCCTCCTGGTGAAACAGCCCGGATCGGTCTCAGCGATGATGGCGAGCCCCACGGGACGGCGGGCCGCCCCATGCTTGAAACCCTTCTCCATTCCCAGGTTGGAGAGATCTGTGCCGTCACGACCCGGTACTACGGGGGAACCAAGCTGGGACGAGGGGGGCTGGGACGGGCCTACGCCGGCGGGGTGAACCTGGCGCTGGAGTCTCTTCCTACCGCGGAGAAGGTGGACCGGACCCCGGTGCGTATCCGGGTGGAATACGCTGCGGTGGATCCTCTCTTTCGGCTTCTGGAAGCGCTGGGGGCCGTGCGTGAAGGGGAGGAGTACGGGGAAGATGTGGAGGTGACGGCAGCCGTTCCAACGAAAGCCCTGCAGCGGCTCCGGCGGGAGGTGGCCCAGGTCACTTCCGGGCAGGGCGAGGTGGCCCAGATGGAGTGAGGGGGCGTTCGCCGACCTTGGCGAACACCCCTACATCCTCATCACCATCTCCGTGTCCTGCCCCTTTCTGCGGGTAGAACGCGGGACCAGGGGTCAGCCCGGTGTCCGGAACTTACGGGTGATGAAGCGATTCCCGGATGCTTGCCACCGTTGGCCGGTCAGACCGATCCCTTCAGGAGGACCTGGCGGACCTGACGTCCCACCCAGGGGAATTCCCACTCATCGCCGCTGTAGCCCTTGTACATGAGGAAGATCCAGAGGAGGAACCCGCCCAGGCCCAGGAGCATGGAAACCAGGAACCAGGCGATTCCGATGAGCACGCCAATCACGGGAATCTGGGTCAGGATCATCATCAGGACGGAGAGGACGATAGAGACGGCAAAGAATGCCACCCAGATCCCGATGCTCTGTGCTGCGTGGAACCGGACGTAGCTGCTCCTCTTCTCCAGGACCAGGAAGATGATCCCGGTGATGGGGCCCAGGAGGTAGGCCAGCGCCCCTGAAACGTTGGGGGCGAGTCCGGTGGATGTTCCGGCCGGCACCGTCTCTATGGGGTCAGGTTGGGTCATGACTGCGTTCCTCCATGCGATGATGGATTTGAATTTGGAGTCCCAGACGGGATCAACATGGGGCGTGCCGCCAGCTTTAGCCAGGGGGATGGCGCCAGGCCGGTCTGCCTGGTCCGCCAGGGGTTGAATGCGCAGGGAAAGGAGGATACCTTTCTCGGCCTCTACCCGGGCCTGTAGCTCAGGTGGTTAGAGCGCACGCCTGATAAGCGTGAGGTCGGTAGTTCGAGTCTACCCAGGCCCACTGTTGGTTAATGCGCGGTCCACGGCGGTTCTCCGCCAGGGGCCGCGTTTTTTTGTTGCGTGGGACCTGGATCCTGGTAATTTCCACTGCCACCCGCTTCCTGGCGGAACTGGCCCGGGCATCGGTCGATGCCTCTCTCCTGGCCTGGATCGTGGTACTGGGGGGGCTCGGTCAGGTCGTCGGCCTCGCACGGTAGTTCTGGACCATGTGGACTCGGATCCGTCCGGTAGGAAGCCACATCCGTGAGGCAAAGGGCGAGAAGTTCTGACGCGCCGCTGGTTCAGGGACCATCCTCCTTCGGCATGGACCTGACCCGCCATCGGTTCCACCCCATCCCACGCAGCAAGACAGGAGGAATCAACCATGAACTCAGGAAAGCAGAGGGACGTGACCTGGCACCCTGGGCGGGTCGCCGGAGGCCTGGCTCTTGGCTTCGTCC
>PWWP01000351.1 GCA_003562075.1 Gemmatimonadota bacterium | reverse complement strand
GGTGAAACCAGGCTGCTGTTCAGTGTTGACGACCTTGCACAAATCCAACCCGAGAAGTCTATGCAGGGTGCAAAGCAGTTTTTTACACATACCATTTTTTCACCAGACTCGAAGCGTTTTGTCTTTTTGCACCGATGGACCAAAAATGACGTAAGCAAACGCTGGTCACGGATGATCTCCTGCGATATTGAAGGAGGAAATATGCATATCTTTCCCACCATTGATATGGTTTCACATATTGCCTGGCGCGACCCGCAACATATACTTGCCTATTGCAGAGTGGCCGAATATGATGACCAATATGTGTTGTTCAAAGATCAAGAACCCGCAAATTATCAAATTGTTGGCCACAAGGTTTTTACAAGCGACGGTCACCCTTCTTTTGATAAAACCGGCCGTTGGTTTGTAACAGACACCTATCCGGATCGCCGTCGAGTACAAAACCTGGTTTTGTATGACATGTATAAGCAAGTCCGGTACGACATTGCCAGGCTGCCAATGCCTGCCAAATTCCGCAGTCCATCCTCTTATAAACATTGGGCCTGCGACCTGCATCCCCGGTGGGACCGCTCCGGAACAAAGCTTTGTTTTGATGCCACATATACCGGGGTGCGCAGCTTGTGCACCATTGACCTGGGTGAAAATTTTGGTAACTCAGCACCTTTGCATCTGACTTCTGTATCATGAACATTGCTTACATCCACCAACATTTTAAAACCCCCGCCGACGCCGGAGGCACCCGCTCCTTTTTTATCTCACAGGAACTGATAAAAAACGGTCACACCGTAACCATGATCGCTGCCAGGCCGGAAGGACAAGCGGAAGCTGTGGTGAAAAAACAGGTGGAAGGAATTGATGTGATTTACATCCGCAACCCCTACTCTAACAGGATGGGCATCATCCAACGCGCGAAGTCCTTTTTCCGCTTTATGTGGAAATCAACGCGGGTTTTGTTCAAACAAAAAAAGGTTGACCTGGTAATCGCCACATCCACACCGCTCACGGTAGGTGTGCCAGCCCTTCTGTATAAAAAGTTGCGAAAGGTGCCGTATCTCTTTGAAGTGCGCGATCTGTGGCCGGAGGTGCCCATCCAGATGGGCGCACTGAACAATCCTGTGCCCAGGAAAATGGCGCTATGGCTGGAAAAAAAGATATACAAAAATGCCGCCCACATTGTGGCGCTGTCACCCGGAATGAAAGAAGGAGTTGTCAACGTATTGGGACATGATGACAATGTGTCAATGATCCCCAATATGGCCAAACCGGATAAATTTTGGCGCCGCAATAAAAACATGACCTTGCTCAAAGAACTCGGCCTAAGGGAGGAATCATTCAAGCTGATCCATTTCGGTGCCATGGGCATTGCCAACGGACTGGATTATATTATGGATGCGGCCAAAATTGTTCAGGAAGAAACCGATCAGGATATTGAGTTTGTTTTCCTCGGGGATGGGGCGGTGGTGGATAAACTCAGGCAGCGCAAGGCTGAGGAGAACATTGACAACGTAAGCTTTATTCCGAAAAAACCGATGGATATCACCTCGGAGATTGTCAACCTGTGTGATGTGTCGCTGGTTACATTTCTTAATTTGCCCATTCTTTACACAAATTCGCCCAACAAGTTGTTCGACTCGCTGTCGGCAGGCATTCCCGTCGTGGTCAACTCCAACGGCTGGACAAGAACCATGGTGGAGGAAAACCATTGCGGGGCCTATGTTGATCCTGAAAAGCCGGAAGAGCTGGCCGGGTTGGCCATTCGCTGGAAGAACAACCCAGCATCACTAGCTGAAATGGGAAAGAATGCCCGCAAGCTGGCTGAAACCAAATACGACAAAACCATTCTATGCAGAGAATTCGTAAAAGCAGTTAACTCAATCAACACCTGACCCCATGTCCCAGCTCTCAGTTCTCAGTTCTCAGCTCCCAGTTCTCAGCTCCCAGCTCTCAGTTCTCAGTTCTCAGCTCCCAGTTCTCAGCTCCCAGCTCTCAGTTCTCATAATCATCCAACATGTACCGTAACCTAAAGCACATCCTCGATTTCATCCTCGCCCTCATCGGCCTGATTATATTATCGCCGGTTTTTCTTGTTATAGGCGTCCTGGTGGCCACCAGGCTTGGCCGTCCGATATTCTTCACCCACCGGCGCCCGGGCCTCCACGGCAAGCCATTTACCCTGATCAAGTTCCGCACCATGACCAAAGCCCTTGATACAGAAGGTAATCTGCTTCCCAATGAGCAGCGCCACACCCGTTTTGGTCGTTTCCTGCGATCCACCAGCCTGGATGAACTTCCCGAGCTGATCAACGTGCTGAAGGGTGAGATGAGCCTGGTAGGGCCACGTCCGCTGTTGATGCAATACCTTCCGCTATACAACAAAAAACAGGCACGGCGGCACGAAGTAAGGCCCGGCATCACCGGATGGGCGCAGGTCAACGGAAGAAATGCCATCACCTGGGAAGAAAAGTTTGACCATGATGTGTGGTATGTGGATAATGTGTCCTTTTGGCTGGATGTGAAAATCTTGTTTCTCACTGTGAAGAAGGTGTTTTCCCGTGAAGGGATCAATCAGAGCGGGGAGGTTACGATGAAGCCGTTTAGGGGGAGTTGAGGGAGACTTTAGGGACTTGAGGGACTTAAGGGACTTAAGGGACTTAAGAGACTTAAGGGACGTGAGGGACTTGAGAGACTTAAGAGACTTGAGAGACATTGGGGAAGAGGGGGACATTTGTAGGTTTGCTGATTGGCTTTGGTGGGATTGAAAGTTTTTGCGTTTTTTGTGGGGGCTTTTTCTCACCGCAAAGAGGCGGAGTTCGCCAAGAAAAATACACTGAAAAATCTCCTGTTTTCCGGATAGGACACCCATTTACAACCACACACAGTTATATTTGCACGTCTATCAACAAGTGGCAAATTAGGCAAAATTTTTGTGCGGAAAACAGTACGGCTGTTGTGATGG
>PWWP01000171.1 GCA_003562075.1 Gemmatimonadota bacterium | reverse complement strand
GGGGGTACGACCGCCAGATCAACATCCGCATCCGCAATGCCGACATGCGCGCCTATAACCTGAGCATTGCCGATATCGCCGGCACGCTGCGCCAGGAGAACATCCAGGTGCCGGCCGGACAACTGGAGGAGGGTGAGACCACCTACTCGCTGCGTACCGTTGGCGACTTCCGCAACATAGATCAGATCCGCAATACCATTGTCGGCAATTTCGATGGCAATCCGGTATACCTGCGCGATGTGGCGCGTATCGAGGACGGTATCGCCCAGCCCATCGGCAACGTGCGCGTGCAGGGCAATGACGGTGTGGTTATCAATATTTACCGCCAGAGTGACAGCAATGTGGTCATGGCCGCCGGCGGTGTCATGGGGGCGCTGGATGATCTGCGCGCCATACTGCCTGCCGGTGTGCAACTCGATGTACTCACCAATCAGGCCGATTTTATCGAAATGTCCATAAGCAACCTGATCAGGACCGGTTTCCAGGCCGTTTTCCTGGTGATGTTGATGCTGCTCATTTTCCTGCGCAGCGGCCGCTCCTCGCTCATCGTGGCCATCTCCATCCCCGTTTCGATCATCGCCACGTTCAGCATCATGCACTGGGCGGACGTCAGCATGAACATCATCTCGCTCTCCGGGCTTACCCTGGCGGTAGGGCTGGTCGTCGACAACGCGGTGGTCGTGCTCGAGAATATTTTCCGGTTCCGGGAGGACGGGAACGATGGCGCCACCTCGGCTGTCTCCGGAGCGCAGGAAGTGGCCGGACCGGTGGTGATGTCCACGCTCACTACGCTTGTTGTCTTTCTGCCGGTCCTTTTTGTGCCCGGCATAGCCGGCCTGCTGTTTCGTGATCTGGCATTGACCGTCTCATTCGCGCTCATCGTTTCGGTTCTGGTGGCGCTTACGCTCATCCCGGTCATGGTTTCGCGGTTTTACCGCGAGCAAGGTGGAAATGCAACCGGAAAGAGCGCAGCAGGTGATGTTAACGGCATTTCCTCCGGCCCAGACAACCCGGATTCCTCTCGAGACAACCCGAAATCCAGTCAACACAACCCGGATTCCAACCAAACACCGTTCCGCCGTCTTCTTAAGTGGCGCAGCCGCAACATGGTCACCCGCATCCTCAGCATCCCGGTGTTTCTGATCCTACTTCCGATTTACCCGCTTTATCTTGCGCTGGCGTGGATTTTCGGCGGCACAGGCGCATTTTTCCGCGACCGTGTGGCCCCGTTTCTTGGCCGCCAGTTTCAGCGGCTGGAAGACCGCTACCGCAAGACCATCGATGCCGTAGTTCCGCACAGCGGCGTCACCGTGCTGCTTGCTTTTGTCCTGCTGGCCGCCACCATCCCCATTTTCTACCAGTTGGGCGGAGAGTTTTTCCCGACAGTGGATGAGAACCGCATCGTGCTGGAGGTCCAGCGCGAACCCGGGGTGAACCTGTTCGAGCTGGAGCGGACCATCATCCAGATGGAAGAGATTATCCACCGCTATGTGCCCGAACTGCGCCTGATCGTTTCCGACTATGGTGACAAGACCGGTATTGAGGGCGCGGACAATCCGGGTGGGAACCAGGGCGTCATCCGCATAGAGCTGGTGCCCATCGAACAGCGTTCGCGCAGCCAGTTTGAGATTACGGCAGCCCTTCTGCAGGCGCTTCAGGACGTGCCTGCGGCCAATGTGCGTGAATTGCGGGAGGATCCGCTCAGTCCGGACGGCGAAACCGGTTTGATCGTCCAGATATACGGTTTTGATCCCGAAATCCGCGAGGGGCTGGCGCATGCTGCCATGTTCCGGATGCGCGAAATCGATGGAATAGCCGGGCTGTTCAGCTCGGTGGACCAGGGGCGTCCCGAACTGCGCATCAACATGGATCGCGAGCGCATCGCCCGCGTAGGTATGACTACCGCACAGGTGACCCGCGCCGTCAGCGACGCGGTCCGCGGTGATGTGGCCACCACATTTGTGGATCAGGGCGTGGAATTTGAAGTGCTGGTCCAGCTTGACCCGTTCGACCGGGCCCATTCGGGACTGCTGGACGAGATACAGATCCGCGCGCCGGCAGGGGATTGGATGCCCCTGAAGAATCTGGCGCGCATCGACCGCGTCACCGGTCCGGCCAGCATCCACCGCATCAACCAGGAGCGGATGGTCGAGATCAACGCCGATCTGGCGGGCATCGATCTGCGTTCGGCTACGGAGCGGACGCGCGCTGCGCTGGATCAGCTCAACTGGCCGGATGGATACCGCTATGAAGTTGGCGGGGCGGCCGAAGACCAGCAGCGCTCGTTCTTCTATCTGATGATCGCTTTTCTCATCGCCGGCATACTGACCTATATGGTCATGGCCTCGCAGTTTGAAAGCCTGCTTGAGCCGCTCATCATCATCGTGACCATTCCGCTGGCCCTGTCGGGCGTGCTGCTGATGCTCTGGTTCACCTCGACCCCCATAAGTGTTACGGCCATGGTCGGACTCGTGCTCCTCACCGGGATCGTGGTCAACAACGGCATCGTGATGATCGACTACATTAAAATTTTGCGTGCGCGCGGACAGGACCGCCACCAGGCCATCGTCAACGGGGCGACCCGCAGGCTGCGGCCGATACTGATGACCGCGCTGACGACCATCCTGGCCATGACCCCGCTTGCGTTGCAGATCGGTGCCGGCGCCGAGACCTGGAGTCCGATGGCGCGTACGGTGATCGGCGGACTGACCATGTCCACCATCCTGATGCTCTTTGCCGTGCCGTGCATGTACAACCTGGTCAACACGCTGGTCGAAAAAGCCGGATTCGATTCGGTGCACAAGGAAGACCCGCTGTCCGACAGTAGGGCTTCGGCCGCATCGTGAGGCCGCAACCGCATCCACCCGGGACAAAACACATCCACCTGAAATGAAAAAAATCACCATAACCGAACGCATCCTTAAACGCCCGGTGACGGTCTTCATGATGTCGCTGCTGGTGGTGGGGTTCGG
>PWWP01000033.1 GCA_003562075.1 Gemmatimonadota bacterium | reverse complement strand
TGGTCCGGCGTGTAGAGCCATGGCGAAGTCGCAAGCCGAGGGATACGTTGTCCTCCCGGTCAGATTTCCTACCCAATGTCCCCCTTTCGAGTCTCGGGAGGCACAATTCTGGTGCATCGCGCTGTCACTGCCGGACACTCCACCCTCGCAAGGGCGTTCCAATGCCCAGGCAGGGGAACCGGTTTCTTCTCGTCGGTGGTCTGTCTCACCCGGGTGGCACCCGGAGTTGCTGCGGTGCTGGCGGCTGGCCTGTTTCTGGCTGGCTGCGGTGATGCCGACCTCACCGATCCGGTGGAGATCTCATCCGAGGAAACAGTTCCGAGCCTCCAGTTCAACGGGCAGCTCCCGGTCCTTCCGGTTCTGGTCGACCGTTGGAAGGGGGGGAATGCTCTGGCCGACCTGAGCAGGGAATGGAGGACTTCCTGGGAACTCCCCCCTGGAGAGGCCGAGGAGGGACGTCAAGAGATTCGTGCGGCCGTTTCCCACCTCCTGGCTGACCGAGCGGATGGTGAGTCCATCTCCCGGGTCCTTGCGGATCTGGATCGGCTTCTCGACCGGGTGGACCATCTGCTGGGAGGGGATTTCCCCGCCCACCTGGCACCGACTCTTGGATCGGCTCGGGAGGAACGGGACCTGGCCCACCAGGCGCTGGGCGAGGGAGATGAGCAGGGCGCTCTCCTCCATGTCATGACTGCGGCAGATCGGCTTCACGCCACTTCGCCGGAGACCCTGGCCAGTGAGATCCTGAACGAAGCGGAAGAAACCTTTCGAAGGGTTCAGGGGGTTTCTTCGTATGAGGAAGAGGAACGGCGACGAGTAGAACGCCTCCTCATCGGATCCCGTACCGCATTCGATGACGGCGCGCACATCCTGGCTCTCCGACGGGCCTGGTATGCCGTCCGACTCATGGATGAACGGGGCGAACCCTGACCCGACCAGCGTTTCTACCGGCGCCCTGGCCGGGCCCCCTGGACCGAGTGCCGTGATGATCAAACTTCGAGGACCCCTCCGGGACCGCAGGACTCTCCTTGTATTCGTCTTCGCTCTGGTGGCACCCTGGATCGTAAGCCACGGGGCCGTCGCCGTTCTCTCCCACGCTCCTGAACTCCATGGCCTTGAGCCGGCTGTTCAGCCTGCGCCAGACACTGTGGATGCCGACGCTGCAGAGGGGGAGGCGGTCCAGGTCCTGGAGGGGCAACTGGGCGATGGGCCCGTGTACCGCATCCCAATCCAGGGGGTCATCGAACTGGGACTGGCCCCCTTCGTTGAACGAAGTGTCCTGGAGGCGGCACAGGCGGAGGCGTCGGTCATCATCCTGGACCTCGACACTCCCGGGGGGCGGGTGGACGCCGCGGAACGAATCGCCGACGCCGTCAGCGATTCGGAAGTCCCGGTCTACGCCTTCGTCAACCGGGCGGCCATCTCCGCCGGGGCCCTCATTTCGCTGGCCGCCGACGGGATCTACATGCGGCCCGGAGCGCGCCTGGGTGCAGCCACCCCGGTGGACGGGACGGGCGAAACCGCTCCGGAGAAGGTGGTCTCGGTCATGCGGAGCACCATGCGCTCCCTGGCTGAGGCCAGGGGCCTCGATCCGGCCATTGCCGAAGCCATGGTGGATCCGGACATCGAGATCGAAGGGGTGGTGGCGGCCGGCCGACTCCTGACCCTCACCAGTACGGAGGCCCAGGAGTTGGGATACGCCCAGCAGGTAGCGGACTGGAACGAGCTCATGGCGGTCCTGGGGACGGAGAATCTCGAAGTCCGGGAGCAGGAGGCGAACTGGGCTGAGCGCACCGTCCGATTCCTCACCCATCCGGTGGTCGCGCCCTTCCTCCTCTCTCTCGGGTTCCTGGGGCTCCTGGTGGAGATCAAGTCTCCAGGGATCGGGCTGGCGGGAGGGGCTGGAGTCCTGGCCCTTGCTCTCTTCTTCGGATCCCACCTCATCATCGGTCTGGCCGGGATGGAGGGGCTCATCATCTTCGGGATCGGGGTGGTCCTGGTCCTGGTGGAGGCCCTGATCCTTCCTGGGCTGGGGGTTTTCGGGATCCTGGGTGCCCTCGCCATTCTGACAGGAATCTACATGTCCCTGCTGGGTGGCGTGCCGACGACCGAGGATTACACCCGAGCCGGGATGATCCTTTCCATGACGCTGGTCCTGGTCCTGGTGAGCTCCTGGTTCCTGATCCGACGATTGCCGGCCAACCGACGGCTCACCCGACTGGGAATCTTCCTGGGCGAAGAGACGGCCCGGGAAACGGGGTACACCTCGTCAGTCCGACGGGATGAACTCATGGGTCGAAAGGGCCGAGCGGTGACGGACTTGAGGCCGTCCGGAACGGGCATCTTTGGAGATGAACGGCTGGATGTGGTGTCCGAGCAGGAATGGATCGAAGCCGGCAGTCCCATTCAAGTTGTGGCCTCGGAAGGGTATCGCCACGTGGTGCGGCTGATCCGGGAATCCGAGCCGGAAGAGACGGTCTCCGGCGAGTCTTAGGGGCATCGTCCCTACCCTGGCCCTGACATCCAGGGCGGCCTTCAGGGCTGGCACTCACCGGGGTTTGCCCCGGGGACGGGTCCTGTCCGGCGGGAATGAAGGGGTCCCCTCCGAGGGGAAATCCTGATACTCTCCCGGGTAGGCGAAGTGCGAGCAACACTGTACGATCTGTAGGAGAGGAGGGCTCCCGACGGCGCCATCCCGCTCCTGACCACTATTGGAACGACGAGACGACCTCCTTCAAGGAGCACGTGACGGATGACGGAAGACCTGATCTTCGGCACCACCAGTATGGCCCTGCTGGGCCTCTTGGTTCTCCTGGTCATCATCCTCTGGATCATCCCGGTTCGGCTCTGGGTCGAGGCCATCTCGGCTGGCGCCCGGGTGGGGATCGGATACCTGGTCGGGATGCGACTCCGGAAGGTGAACCCCCCAGCCGTGGTACGGCCCCTTATCTGGGCTACCAAGGCCGGGCTGGA
>PWWP01000318.1 GCA_003562075.1 Gemmatimonadota bacterium | reverse complement strand
GCCTGTGGCACTTCGTGGAGGTCTTGAGTGCCACAGGCCACAGCTCAAAGCGGTATCCGCTTCGGCTGTGGCCTGTGGCACTCAAGACCTCCACGAAGTGCCTCTGGCTGGCCGTCAGGAGGACGTCGTCCAGGATCACGAAGGGAAGGGCCACCTTCTCGGCGAGCTCGTGCCCAGTGAGAGCCCCCTGCTGGAAAAGCGTCTTCAGGAGGAGGCTCAGGACCTGGGAGTCCGAGAGTCCCGCCTCCGCCAGGGACTGGGGGGCGGGCGGAGCGGGGGCCTCGGTCCCATTGTCCGGGTCCTGCACCGTGGCGGCATGGGCCAGAGAGAAATCCACGTCCGTCATCCCGTACGCCTCCTGTGGGTGATGGAGGAAGGAGTGTCCTCTCGGGAATCGGGGGAGAGGACGGAAAGGCTGTACGGTGCCTGGCTCTGCCAGGATAGCTCGTCCCCCACCCGGGTCCCAGAGGCGTCAATGGTTCCCGGCGGTACCTCCAGGACGTACCGGGCTCCCGGCACCTTCCGGGTGCGCTTCCAAGGACGAAGCGACTGGACCAGCTCCAGCACCCTCCCTCTGTCGTCCAGGAAGAGGACGTCCAGTTCAAAGCACATCCACCAGGTGTGGATAGCGTCACAGGGAACCAGGAGGATCCCCTCACCCTGCTTCGGCCGGGCCCGGCCGATGTACCCCCGCAGGCGGCTCCAGAACGTGGTGGCGGCCTTCACCCTGGTTCCCAGGAAGGTGTTGCGGGTCCGGTTGGTAATGCGCATGACGACTCAATCCACCAGACCGGAGAAGACTGCCATGATCTGGATGAACGCAGGTCCCAGGATCACCACGAGGAGGGCCGGAAAGATGCAGAGGGCCAGGGGAAAGACCATCTTGATGGTGGTCTTGGCAGCCTCTTCTTCCGCCCGCTGCTGCCGCGCGGTACGCATGGTGTCGGCGTGAATGCGGAGAGCATCGGCAACCGAGGTACCGAACCGATCCGTCTGCACAAGCATGGTCACCAGCGAGCGGAGATCCGGCACACCTGTCCGTTCTGCCATGGCCATGAGGGCCTGTTCCCGGGGGGTGCCAGCCCGAATCTCCAGGTTCATCTGGGCGATCTCGGTGGTTAGGAGCTCCCCAGCATGACGCATTTCCAGGGCCACCCGCTGGAAGGCCTGGTTGAGGCCCAGCCCCGCCTCCACGCAGATGACCAGGAGGTCCACAGCGTCCGGCAGAAGCTTCTGGATGGCCTTCTGGCGCTTGGTGATGCGGGTGCTGAGAAGGAAATTGGGGATTACCCATCCGAAGGCGGCTCCCAACAAACCCAGGTAGATGGCAGCCCCTCCGGAGGCCCCAATGGCCAACGCGCCCAAGACCCCATAGAAGTAGAGAAGACCGGCGGCGGCCACCCGAATACCCAAAAAGATCGGGAGGGCCGAGGGCTCCCGAAACCCGGCGTGCACCAGACGAGTCCTGGAGGGGCCCCAATCCCTCTGGGGCCTCTCGATCCGTTCTCCCAGGTACGCCAGTAGGTCCTGGACTCGGTGCCGGGTCCGACTCCGCCGGGCGGCGGCGTCCCGGGCAAAGACATCGCTCAGGCCCAGTGCCGCCAAGCGGGACCGAGATGGGCGGGTAGCCAATGGAATGAAGGTGGCAAACGCCGCCACAAGGAGTCCCACCGAAAGGGCCACGCCAGCTGCGATCAGATACGGCACGCGACGCACTCCATCACATTTCGATGTTGACGACCTTCCGGATCCACAAGGTGCCTAACACCTGGAACAAGAGGGCCCCTACCACGAGAACCTGGCCAAAGAGGGTGGTAAACAGGATCGACAGATACTCTGAAGCCAAAAGGAAGGTCCCGAACCCCACCACAAAAGGCAGAGCAGCCAGCGCATAGCCGGTCATTCGACCCTGTGCCGTATAGACCCGGAGCTGACGCCGTAGATAGAACCTGCGGCGAATGGTATGGCCCAGGTTGTCCAGGATCTCCGCCAGGTTCCCCCCCACCTCCCGCTGCACCATTACGGCGATGGCGAAGATCCTCACGTCCATCATGTCCGTCCGGTCCACCATCCCCAGGAGGGCCTCCTCGAAGGGAATGCCGAATCGCTGCTCTTCGAACACCCTCCGGAACTCCAGAGAAACCTCCGGGGGACCTTGGTCCCCCACCATCCCCAGTGCGGAGGAGAGGGGGTGTCCGGCCCGGATGGCCCGGGTCAGGAGGTCGATGGCCTGGGGAAACTCTTCCTCGAACTGCCTGAACCGACGTTTCCTCTTCTGGGATGCGAAGACATAGGGCACCGTGGCCCCCGCAACCACCCAGGCGGCGAACCAGAAGAGAGACCCGGTGACCAGGAAAGCCACAGCGCCGGCCCCCAGCCCTAGCCCCGCCATGAGGATGAGGAAGGTCCCGGGGCTCCAGTCCAGGCGGCTCTGCTCCAGAAGCCCTTCCAGGCCCTGGACCCCAGGCACCAGTCTCGAGGCGGCTCCCAGAACTCCGTCGGCCTCGTCGTCCCCTTTCACCAGGTCATGGATGTCCTTGCCCCTCCGGGTTTGACCCGAAAGGATGGGCTTGACTCGGCGGGCCACGGTCCGCCGGCGCCACCAGTCCCGGGCCAGCTCCATGGCCATGGCCAGGGCCACGGTGACGGCCACGGCCGCCACGAAGACCAGGATGGCTGGAATCCAAATGGCGTCGTTCATGGCCTCCAGATCCTCCCCCTCCCCCGGTCACCTCTGTGGGCCGGATCCCCCACATCGAAGAAGGTGGCCCCATCGAACTCCACCCCCCGGGCCTTGAGGAGATCGGCGAACTTGGGCCGGATCCCCGTGGGCTTGAACCGCCCTTTCACCTTCCCATCTTCCAGTATCCCCTCACGCTCGTAGACGAAGAGATCCTGCATGGTGATGACCTCCCCCTCCATCCCCGTGATCTCCGACACGGAGACGATCTTTCGGGTCCCGTCGGGGAGGCGGC
>PWWP01000239.1 GCA_003562075.1 Gemmatimonadota bacterium | reverse complement strand
GGGCCATCCCCGAAGTGTTCATGACGGCGTGGGATGCCCTCTTTCGTCAGGCCCGACTCCAGGCAGGAGAACAGGTCCTGATCCACGCCATCGGCAGTGGCGTTGGCACGGCGGCCCTCCAACTGGTCCTTGCTGCTGGAGCTCGGCCCATCGGAACTTCCCGGACACCGGAAAAGGTGGAGAAGGCCGGGGAACTGGGATTGGTTCGGGGGGTGGTGGCCCAGGGAGACTGGGAGGCTGCGGCTGGAGAACTTGCCGGTGAAAGCGGCGTGCAGGTGATCCTGGATCTGGTGGGAGCGAGCTACCTGGAAGCGAACCTGGGGCTTCTGGGCCGGCATGGCCGATGGATCATCGTCGGTGTGCCTGGTGGCTCTCGCGGCGAGCTTGATCTTCGGCGGCTCATGGCCCTCCGGGCCAGCATTCGGGGAACCGTCCTGCGAACTCGTTCGTCGGCGGAGAAGGTTGTCCTGGCTCGGGCCTTCGAGGAGCTGGTGGTCCCCCTCTTTGAGGAGGGAAGACTCCGACCGGTCGTGGACACCATCCTTCCGGCAGGGGAAGCGACCAGGGCCCACGAACGGATGGAGGACTCACTCAACTTCGGGAAGATCCTGCTTCGGTGGTAGAAGCACGAAGGGGGAGGCCAGCTGGCCTCCCCCTTCGCACAGATCGAGGATCATTCCTGCCGTCTCATTCCCTTCCGGCGGACATTCTCCTCTCCAGACCTCAGGAACCGGTCAGCGCTGGCTCTCGGGCCAGAGGGTATCCTGGACGATCTTGCCCTGCTTGGCTTCGTGAGCGCTGGCACGCCCTTCGGCCGGAGAGGCCCGTTCCGGCCGCGCCACGTAGCGGAGTGGGATGCTTCGGGGAACAGCGGCTCGAAGCCGGGGGCCTACGAAGGTGAGGCCCCCCATGTTTCGGGGCTCCTCCTGGGTCCAGACCACTTCCTCCAGGTTGGGATATCGGCCCACCAGTTCCTCCAGCTCACCGGCCGGGAAGGGATAGAGCTCTTCCAGCCGGGCCACTGAGACGTGGGTCAGTTCATCCCGACCCTCTGAGGTGAGGAGGTCGTAGTACACCTTCCCGGAGCAGAGCACGAGACGGGTGATCTCTTCATCCCGTGTCTCAGTGACCGGATCTGCCAGGACCGGTTGGAATCCCCCCTCAATCAATTCACTCACCGGAGAGGTGGCTCGGGGATGTCTCAGGAGACTCTTGGGCGTCATGACCACGAGGGGGCGTCGGGGGACCCCCAGAGCCTGCCGGCGGAGGAGGTGAAAATACTGGGCCGGGGTGGTGGGATAGGCCACCCGCATGTTGTCCTCGGCGCAGAGCTGGAGGAAGCGCTCCAGCCGAGCCGAGGAGTGCTCCGGCCCCTGTCCCTCGTACCCGTGGGGAAGAAGGAGGGTGAGACGGGAGAGCTGGCCCCACTTGGTCCTGCCTGAGGCAATGAATTGGTCGATGATGACCTGGGCCGCGTTGACGAAATCGCCGAACTGAGCCTCCCAGAGGACGAAGTCGTCCTCGGCGACAACCGAACACCCGTATTCGAAACCCAGGACCGCCGCTTCTGAAAGGGGGGAGTTGTAGATTTCAAATCGGGCGTCGCCCACCTCCCGGAGGGGGGTGGTCTTCTCCCCTGTTTCCGCGTCATGGAGGACCAGGTGCCGTTGGGAGAAGGTTCCCCGCTCCGAGTCCTGTCCCGTGAGTCGGATGGGGGTTCCGTCCTTCAGGAGGGAGCCAAAAGCCAGGGATTCGGCCCACGCCCAATCCAGTCGGGTCTCCTCGCTGAAGTCATCCCGTCGCCGGTCCAGCTGTCGCTTGAGCTTGGGATGTACGGTGAACCCGTCGGGCACGCTGAGAGCTCGTTCATTCACCTGGTCCAACGTACCCAGATCCACGGAGGTGGAGGCCTGGATGGGTTCAGGCTCGGGTGGCGGGGGGGGGAAGGGGTCATGGTCCGCTTCCGCCTTCTCTTCCTTCACCTGGTTCTGGGCTTCCCGAAGGACCTCCACGATTTCGTCCTCGATGGACTTCGCCTCGTCTTCCGAGACCACACCCGATTCGCTCAGGGTTCGGGCCCAGAGGGTTCGGACAGTGGGGTGCTCTGCAATTCGGGAGTAGAGGGAGGGCTGGGTGTAGCCAGGCTCGTCGCCCTCGTTGTGCCCGTGTCGACGGTATCCTACAAGGTCGATGACGATGTCATCGTGGAAGGTCATCCGGTAGGCCATGGCCAGGCGAACGGCCGCAAGGCACGCTTCCGGATCATCAGCATTTACATGGAGAACGGGGATGTCGTATCCCTTGGCCAGATCCGAGGCGTACCGAGTGGAGCGCCCATCCATGGGGTTGGTTGTGAAGCCGACCTGATTGTTCACGATGATGTGAACGGTGCCTCCCACCCGGTAGCCCTCCAGGCGGGCCAGGTTCAGCGACTCGGCCACCACGCCCTCAGCAGCGAACGCCGCGTCGCCGTGAATGACGATAGGGACGACTGAGGCGTCATCCTGCTCCGACTCCTTGCCGGATCCCTCCAACTGGAGGGCCCGGGCCATCCCACCCACCACCGGATTCACGAATTCCAGGTGGCTGGGATTGGGTGCCAGGTTCACTTCCACCTCACCACCCTGGGGAAGCTCGTAGTTCCCCTGGGCACCATGGTGGTATTTCACATCTCCGGTTCCCGGCTGAGAGAGGGCCAGGGCTCCTTCGGCCTGGGGGGCACCTTCGAACTCTCGCAGAAGGGCGGCGTAGGGGATCCCGACGATATGGGTCAGAACGTTGAGCCGGCCCCTGTGAGCCATCCCCATGACCACCTTCTGACCACCGGCACGGGCCGTTTCCTCAATGGCCAGGTCCAGCATGGGAACGAGCATGTCGTTCCCTTCGACGGAGAAGCGCTTCTGTCCCAGGTAGGTGCGATGGAGGAACTGTTCCATTCCCTCGACCTGGGAGAGTCGCCGGAGGAGCCGGATCTTTGCTTCTTCGGACAGGGCTTCCCGGTGCTTGCCCGATTCCACCTCACTCCAGAGCCAGCGGACCTTTTCCGGATCTTCGAGATGCTCAAACTGGAAACCGATGGAGCCGCAGTAGATGTCCCGGAGCGCCAGGAGTGTCTCGGAGAGTGGGACATCGCCCCCATCCTCCAGGATGAGGGAGGTGGGAATCTCTTCCAGGATCTCCATGGAGGTTCCGAAGAACTCCGGATCCAGCTGGGGATGGCCTGGTGGCTCACTTCCCAGCGGATCGATCTGAGCCAGTTGATGGCCGTGATCGCGGAATGCCTGGATGAGGGCGGCGGCCCGGGCGATCTCGGGAAGGAGCCGGGTCCTTCCCGTGTCCACGGCGATCCCTTCGGAGACGGAGGTCTCGGGCACAGCCGCCGGCGGACTGGGCGCCTGGGCCGGAGCCACAGCAGGTCGCCCATTCACCTGGAGCCCATCGGGGATGATGAGTCCCTCGGCGATGAGTTCATTCAGATCACGCCGGAAGATCTCCTGCCAGCCCGGCGGAACGGAGTCGGGGTTGCGTGAGAAACGCTCGTAGAGATCCTGCACATACCCAGCGTTGTATCCGTCAAATAGGGTCGAGGTCGACATTCCCATGCATTCCCGGGGGGCTACCCCTCTGATTCTACTCTGTCGGCGCCCGGATCGCTTCCGGAAGCCGAGCCAGTGGCGATCGTCTCCACCGGCGAATGGCACCGCCTATTAAGGTATGGATTTTCCGGAAGGATGCGACCCATTGCCCATCGGTCGGTTCGGACCTCCCCTTTCCCAGTATGGGAGGACGGGGCACCTTTCTATCGACATGCCCGCCGCCAATCCACCTCCTGTGACTTTTCCATTGCCCCTGTGTTTCGTCGACGTTTTCAACCATCGGCCTCCTGCGGCTCTCTCCCCGCCCGGTGGGAGGGACAGGGCGACCTGGCGGCTGGTGGAGAGGTTCGAGCCCTCAGTGGGCTGGACTCCAGGTGAGTGACGCCGAAGTGAGCAGCACTGGAGCCGATGACCTGGATCGGGTGTCTGTGACGGAGGAGCAGGTGCTTGAGGGGAGCGCATTCTCTCTGTACCAGGCCGGCCTCTGGCGCCGGCAGTTTCCCTGGTTGGTTCACGGCATCACCCTCCGGTTGAGCCCTGCAGGCGACGAGTTCGATCTGGGGGTCGGAGGAACCAGACCCGTCGGCGAGGTCTTGTCCAGGTGGCGGACGCTACGGGAGGAGCTGGCCTTCCACACCGTGGTGCTCTCGGAGCAGGTTCATGGTTCCACGATCCGGGTGGCCAGAGGGGGAAGTGGCGGGTTCCAGTTCTCCTCCCCAGGGGACGGGCATCTCACCCGGGAGGCAGGCGTTCTTCTTGCCGTGTCCATTGCCGATTGCGTCCCCATCTTCCTGGTGGAGCCCCGATCCCGCGTCCTGGGGCTTCTCCACGCCGGATGGCGAGGTGTGGCTGCGGGGATTGTGGAGCAGGGGGTTGATGCAATGTATCGGCGATTCGGAATCTCTCCCGGGGAGGTGCACGTCTACCTGGGGCCAGCCATATCCCGAGCCCGGTATCCGGTGGGGGCTGAGGTCTTCAATGCCCTGGGTCGGACAGATCTGCCGGGGGATGGGTGCCTGGATCTCCGGCAGGAGTTGGCTCGGCGCCTCTTGAGGCAAGGAATCGAGTCCGAAAACCTCCAGATTTCCCAGACCTGCGTCCATGACGATCCCCGCTTCTTCTCTCACCGGAAAGGAGATGCTGGCCGACAGGTAGCCCTCCTTGGGTACCTGGGCCGCCCCGGGAGTCGACGATGAAGGGGCCTGGCAATTCCCCTGACCCGGGGCTGTGTGGTCGTTGCAACCATGTCCGGGTCATCGTCAACCGAAATGGGTCCCGCTTCTACCTCTGCGAGCTGGCGGCTGAGGACCCCCGCTTCCGTCGATATCCTCCCATCCCGGTTCTTCGGTGCAGCGGATTTCAGGCCGACGGAGATCTGGGTGAGGAAACCGGCTCTCGCTGATGGATCCAATCTTCTCCACCCCTCCGGTCCTACCGGCCCCGCTGGCCTGGAGCGTGCTCGCGTTGACCGCCGGCACCCTGGCCTTTCTCATTGTCCTGGCCGCCCATCGAACTCGCCTCATGTTGCTGAGTCGCGGGCAGGGTCCATCGGAGTCTCTGTGTTGGGAGGGGCCGCTCCCAAGGGTCACGGTCCAGTTACCCGTCTTCAATGAGGCCTCGGTTGTGGTCCGGCTGCTGGACGCAGTTGCGGCGCTGGACTATCCGCGGGATCGCATACAGGTCCAGCTCCTGGATGATTCCACCGACGTGACCACCCGCTATGCAGCGATCCGGGTGGCGGAACTACGAGAGGACGGTCTCCAGATTCAGCACCTCCATCGGAAGGATCGGACCGGCTTCAAAGCCGGAGCGCTGGCTCAGGCCATGGAGTACGCCACCGGAGACTTTCTCCTGATCCTGGATGCCGATTTCGTACCGAAACCGGACCTGATCCATCGCCTGCTTCCTCCATTCATGGATCATGGCGTAGCCATGGTTCAGGCCCGGTGGGATCACCTGAACGAGAGCCGGTCCCTCCTGACCCGCTGTCAGGCGCTCCTCCTGGATGCCCACTTCTTTTTTGAGCAGGGCGGACGGTACTCTGGCGGCCTCTTCATGAGCTTCAATGGGACGGCTGGGATGTGGCGGCGGAAGGCACTGGAGGATTCCGGAGGTTGGTCCTGGGACACTCTCACGGAGGATCTGGACCTGAGCTACCGTTGCCAGATGAGGGGGTGGCGATTTGTCTTCCTCCGAGACGTGGGCGTTCCAGCCGAGTTGCCGGAGGACCAGCGAGCTCTGGAGGTTCAACAGAAGCGGTGGGCCCAGGGAGGGGTCCAGACGGGGAAGAAGATCCTTCCCAGATTGGTGGCCTGGGGGCCGGGTGCCTTTCCCCTTCGCATCCAGGCGGAAGGGGTGGCCCACCTCATGGGTCACCTGGCCCACCCTTTCACCCTCCTGCTTGGACTTCTACTGCTTCCTTCGGCCGTGGCTCGTTCGTCACTGGAGTTGGACCGGTTTCTCTGGCTGGATGCGGCCGTATTCGCCGGCGCCACTCTCTCCTTCCTGACCGTGTACGTCATGGCTGGACGGGTGCGGGGCCGGCCTCTCTGGCGGCTGGTGGGACGGGCGGTGGCAACGCTGGCGCTGGGGGTGGGCCTCACGGCCAGCGTGACTCGGGCGGTTCTGCGAGGGCTTCTTGGCGGTTCGAAGGATCCCTTCATTCGAACTCCGAAGCGAGGGGAGGGGACGCATCGTTACCGACCGCTCGCGCAGTGGGGGGATGCAGCGTTGAAGGCCAGCCTTGTCACCTGGATGGGCCTCGGCGTGGTGGGGGCCTTGGTCTGGGGGTATGTGGCTACCCTCCCTTTCCTTCTGCTTTTTGGAGGAGGATATCTCTGGCTGCTTTTCGGCTCCCTCCGGGAGTTCTTCAGCCCGGGAACTGGGCGTAGTGCCGTGACTCCCCATCCGATTCCGGACGCCTCCCAGGCCGCCAGTCGCGAAGCTGCCGGCAAGGCGGAGCACCAGCCTACCGGGGTCATCCCTTGACCCGGTCTCCTCAGGTCCTGGCGCTCATCCCGGCGCTGAATGAGGCGGAGGCACTCCCCACCGTCCTCCAGGGCCTGGCTCAGGCAGGGATTTCCCGCGTCATGGTGGTGGACAACGGTTCTACCGATGGTACAGCCGAGGTGGCTCGCAGATGGGGTGCCCAGGTGGTCCGAGAGCCTCGAAGAGGCTACGGGGCTGCGTGCCTCGCTGGGATGAAGGTATTGGAGGAAATGACGGATCCCCCCGACATCGTTCTCTTTCTGGATGGGGATGGAAGTGATGAACCGCAGGCGTCGGCATCGCTGGTGGACCCTGTCCGAAAAAGGGACGCCGATCTGGTTGTAGGGGTCCGACCGAAGACGGAGGAGGGCGGAGGGGGGGTTCCATTCCATGCCCGATGGGGGGAGGCGTTGATCCGGTCAGGGGCCCGGATACTCCATGGCGTAGAGTTCAGCGACCTGGGGCCCTTCCGGGCCATCCGGTGGGAGGCCCTGCAGGCATTGGAGATGGACGATGTCAATTGGGGCTGGACCCTGCAGATGCAACTGCGAGCCCATCACTCCGGGCTGGGATACCTGGAGGTGGCAGTTCCCCATCGACGGAGGATCGCCGGGCGGTCCAAGGTCTCCGGCTCTCTCCGGGGGTCCGTCATGGCAGGCCTCAAGATGGGAGTGGTCCTCCTTCGGGAGCTTCGGGCCCGCTGAGATCACGGGTGTCGCTCCCCTGGGAGCCAGGTTTCGTCCCAGGGCGGGGGAGTTCAGGTCCGGACGCCCCTTGCCTGGCGTCTCCCCCGATGCCTCTCCCCCCGGCCACGCGACGTGCCCCCTTCCTCCGGGCCAGAAACTCGAGAACCGGCGCCAAGGACGCCTCCGCCGCTTCCTCTGGAGGGAGATGTCCCACCTTCGGAAGAAGCACCAGCTCACTCTCCGGTAGGTCGCCGTGGAGCCGATGCGCCACTTCGGGTGGGATGACCCGGTCCTCCTCACCCCAGATGACGAGGGAAGGAATCCGGATTTCCGGGAGCCGGTGGGCCAGCTGTGCCCCCTCCCGGGTGCTGACCTGGCGGGCCGCTCGGAGAATGGCCCGCCTCCGACGCAGGGAGCGGAGTGGGTCTCGATAGGTGTCCACCAGGTCCCGGTCCAGTGATGCCCGATCGTGGACAATGGTCTGGAGTCCCCACCGGAAGGCGAATCGAGGAGGTCGGCCCAGGAGGAAGAGTTCTCCCACGAGGGGAAGCTGGGCCAGCCCCAGGAAGGGAGGAAGTTTCTGGGGGTAGATGGCTCCGCTGATGAGCACCAGTCCCCCTGGGGTCCACGCGCCCCCTTCATCCATGAGCCGGAGGGTCGCGGCGACTGCGATGCCGGCGCCCAGAGAGTGACCGATGACGACCGGTGGATGATTCCCGAACCGTCTCAGGTACTCGACCAGATGCCGTGCCTGAGCCATCGGTGAGTAGTCGCCTCCCGGTGGGGTCGCCGACCTTCCGAATCCCATGAGATCCAGGGTGTGGACCTCGTGGTCGCTGCTGAGGCGAGGGATCCACTTCCGCCAGAAACGGCCATTGGCACCGAATCCGTGGATGAGAACCACCGGAGGAGTCCCCTGCCCCACCGACTCGAGATGGAAGGGAGAGGTGATGGTTCTGCTCATGTCCGGGTCTCCGGTGAAGGGAGCTGAACGATCTGGCCGCCCCTTTGCTCTACGGCCCCGGCCAGTCCTGGATCGCAGGTGAAGAGGAAGACCTGGCGGGTTCCAGAGAGGTGAGTCAGGAGGTCCAGGCCTGCCCCTCGGCGCTTCGGATCCCAGTTCACCAGAATTTCGTCCAGAAAGAGCGGGAGAGGTGCTCGCCCCTCGTCCAGGTGATCCACGATGGCCAGCCGAAGGGCCAGGTAGGCCTGTTCCCGGGTTCCGGTGGAGAGGGGCGTGTCCACCGCCAGCGGTCTGGGAAGGTGTGGAGCGTCAAGGGCAAATGGCTCATCCCGGCTCGAGTCGGAGAGGATGAATCGAGGGTAGCGTCCCTGGGTGATTCGGGCCAGGTGTCCCCCGGCCCGACGAAGAAGGTCCGGCTGATGTTCCTGGCGGAAACGATGTTCGGCCACCTGAATCAAGCGGCCCAGAACGAAGAGGCGGTCCCGCTCCCTGGCCAGGTGACCCATCTCCTCCCGAAGGGCCAGGATTCGCCCTTCGATGACATCCACAGTGTCCCTGGAAGAGAGATTCCTGGCCTCCTCCAGGGCCCGCTCGAGTTCGCCCCGCACCTCTTCCCTCTGCTGGCTCAACTCGCTCCTCTCCTCTTCCAGACGGGCGACGGTATCCGGATCCTCGAGCCAGGGCTCCCCAGCCTGTCGGGCCACCTCCAGTTCCTCTTCCTCCTGGGCCAACTGCGGCCGTTCCCGCTGCAATTCCTCCCGGATTCGACCACGGTTCCGGGATGCTTCCAGTCGAGCCACAGCCTCAGCCAGGGCCTGCTCCAGCGTCTCCTCCCCTCCGGCACGACGGATCGCCTGGACCAAGGTGCCGTGACGGCGTTTCACTGACTCGATCTCCTTCTCGAGCCGGTCTGATTCGTCCAGAAGGCGCTCCAATTCCCGCTCGGCTCCCTTGGCAGTATCACTCCTGGTCTGGAGGTCATCCAGACGGCGGGCCAATTCGGGGAGGGCCTTCAGCGGATCGGGGGGGAGGTCCGCCAGGGCTGTGTGCTCGTTGCGGCACTGGCGGAGGGCTTCGGCTATCCGATTCTCCTGGGCCTCCAGCTCTCCCAGCCGCTCGTCCATATCGGCCCGGTCCAGGAAGAGGTCCCGGAGTCTCTCCAGGTCCTGAACCAGGGAGGGCGGTGGGTCGTCCAGCACCTGGGTACGGAGGGAAAGAGGAGCCAGGAGATCACCCAACCGCTGCTTGGTCTGCGCTGCCTCCCCCTGGAGCTCAGTGATTCGCCGTTCCAGCCTCTCAATATCCTGTCGCTGTAGGCGGAGAGCCTCGTCCTGGAGCTCCGCCCGCGTGCGCCAACGCAGGTATTGGCTTCCACTCCATGCGGCAGCCCCAGTCCCCAGGAGTACCAGGAAGATGGCCAAGCCCGGGAAGTCTCCGGGGAGGAGCCATCCCAGAACCGCTCCAACCAGAACGAGCAGGATTCCTGCAGCAAGCCCAGCTCTGGTGGATGAAGAAGGGGCGTGCGGGGCCTGAGGAATGGCCCGGTCATTCACCTCCTCGAGGGCATCGTTCAGGGAGAGGATCTGCCGGCGCTGTCGCTCCAGCTCCCGAACCAGCTCGTGTAGACGATCCGTGGGGAGTTCGCGGATGGCGTTGGGGTCCAGGGAGTCCCCTGCTCGGATGAGAGGGGCTTGGAGCTTGGCCACCCTCCTTGCCAGCCGAGCGCGATCCCCCTCGAGTCGACCCCTTTCCGTGGCTCGCTCCCGGAAAAGGGGGATCTGGTCCGCCAGGGCCCGAAGGTCTTCCCGGCTATCCAGGACCGACGCTTCCGCCTTTGTCAGACCAGTGGCCAGCTCCCGTGCCCGTGAGAGTTCTCTCTCAAGCCGTTCTTTTCGGCCCTGAAGCTCGTGAAGGCGTTCCTCCAGTGTGGACAGCGTTGCCTCAGGGTCGGCGGGGAGAGCCTCCAGTTCACTGGCTGGCCCAGCCTCGTGAGCCAGATCCTTCAGGTGTCGGAGTCTTCCCAGGAGGGGGAGGAGACGGTTGATCTTCCGGATCTGCTCCTTCCTCTCGGACTCCTGGGCCCGGAGATTCTGGAGCCGGCTCCTCAGGTCAGGGATGATCTGATGGAGCTCTCGAAGTCGCTGGTCCGTGGATCTGGCCTCCCGCACAGATTCCTGAAGGGTTCGAATCTCCCCCAGGAGTTCGCCGTGGCGTGGCTTCCCCCGACGGTCGGGGCGCCAGAGGGAATCAGCCCGGTTCTGAAGCGCGGCCACAGCCTCCCGAGGGGGGGTGAGGTCCTGAGTACCCACCCCCACCACCAGCCGATCCTGAATGGCCTGCCAACCCTCGTGTTTCAGGTTGGCCAGATCCGGGAGGGTGACGGCATAGACCTGTTCGAAGACTTCCTTGCGCAGGTGTCGAACCTGGGGGAGTTCCTGATTTCGGATGTCGGATACCGAATCCTCCCGGTGAAGCTGCCCATCAGGGCGGGAGAGGAGCCGGCGATGAATCTGGAGCTCGGGGCCATCTCCCACCTGGAGCCATCCTCGCAGCTCCGGGGACTCTCCGCTCCAGGGTGCCAGGGGGTTTCCATCCCGGGTAGCTGGATAGAATCCGAAGAGGAGGGAGAGGACGGCTTCTCGCAGGGTGCTCTTCCCGGCTTCGTTGGGTCCCAGAACCGCCACGAGTGAAGGGAGACGCCTGGACTCTCCTGTGTCGAAGTGGGTCAGGGGTCCAAAGTGTTGGATCTGCAGTCTGAGGAGCCTCACGGCGTTTCTCCTTCGACCAGGAGCGCCTGAAGAAGCTCCGGCTCCTCACTTCGAAGGAGCTCCCGGAGGTAGGGATCCAGTTCAGCACGCCCCAGGGCCGCCAGCTCTCCCTCCGACAGTCCAAGCGTCCGGGATGGGGAAGGACCGTCTTCGGTGGTGAGTTCTTCAAGGATCCGCAGGGCTTCGCCCAGCACGTCCATTCGGTTCCGATGGTCTGCCGGCGCGAGGGGAGGGCGGATGGCCTCAGCTCGGATCTCCACGTCCAGAAGGTCAAGTCGGATGGCCAGCTCCTGGCTCAATTGCAGCTGTTCTTCCGGGTCAGACAGCTCCCGGTGGAGGGGGGAGCGGCCTGCGAGGTTGAGGCGCAGAATCCATTTGGCCTCAGGCGTTCCAGGATCCGACTCCCGG
>PWWP01000296.1 GCA_003562075.1 Gemmatimonadota bacterium | reverse complement strand
CTGGGCCGACGCTGGACGCTGGTCCCCGGCATCCGCTACGAGCACATCGAGCTGACCCGGACCGACTACCCCACCGACGCACCCTCCCGGAGCGAGCCCTCTCGGGTGCGCTCCACCACCGTATCGGCCGTGACCCCGGGACTGGGCGCTGTCTTTGCCCTGGAGCCATCCACCCACCTGTTCGGTGGGGTTCACAAGGGGTTCAGCCCTCCAGGGCCAGGTGTATCCCGGGATACCCGCCCTGAGGAGAGTGTCAGCTATGAAGTGGGGCTGCGGACCCGACGGGCAGGGGTGGGGCTCCAGGTGGCCGGGTTCTTCAGCGGCTACAGCAACATCCTGGGCCAGGCCACCCTGGCCACCGGGGAAGGCGGCGCAGGGGAGATGTTCAACGGAGGGGCCGCCCGGGCCGCTGGCCTGGAAGCATCCCTGGACCATGACCTGGGAGGGAATGGAACCCTGGCTGTCCGTCTGCCGGTTTCAGCCTCCTACACCTACAGCCGGGCCACCTTCCGGACCGATTTCGACAGCGACTTCGGTCCGTGGGGCACGGTAGAGAAAGGGGATCACCTCCCCTACCTCCCCACCCACCAGTTCTCCGCCGGTATTGGTGTGGAGGACGCCGGGTGGAGTATCAGCCTGTCCGCCAACGGGGCCACCGCCATGCGAACCCAGGCCGGACAGGGCGCCGTGGCGGAGCTGGAGTCCACCGACCGATTCATGACCCTCAACCTGGACGGCGACACGGAGCTACCGGGCTTCTCCGGTGCGTCCCTCTACGGTGGAATCCAGAACCTCACCGATCGCCCCTATGTGGTGGCACGCCGCCCGGCCGGCGCCCGGCCCGGGCTTCCCCGGACCCTCTTCCTGGGGGTGCGGGTGGCGTTCTGACAGTCTGTGGGAACGGGGGGCGAACTGTGCCGCTCTGACTGAGGACTCAGGCCCCGGGCACCCGTCGAAACACGCGACCTCTACAACCTACGTGCAGCCTGGGGGGCCTCGTCCAGGGCGCTCCGGACCGCGGCAGCCAGGTCCCTCAACGAGAAGGGCTTTTGAAGGAAGTGGCTCCCTTCGTCGAGGATGCCTCCATGGGCAACAGCGTCGGCTGTGTAGCCAGACATGAAGAGGATGGCGATTCCGGGCCGGATCCGTTCGATCTCCTGGGCCAGAACCCGGCCATTCATTCCCGGCATGACCATGTCCGAGAGAAGAAGGTGGAGTTCCCCCTGGGTCTCCTCCACCAGGCGGAGGGCTGTGGCCGGGGCAGACGCCTGGATCACTGTGTAACCGAGACGCTCCAGGATCCTCGTGGCGGCCTTGAGGATGGCCGGCTCATCCTCCACCACCAGGATGGTTTCCCATCCGCCCAGAACGTCGGCGGACTCCTCAGGATCCACCACCTCGGCCGTCGCCCCCTCAACTGCAGGCAGGAAGACCCGAACCGTTGTCCCCCCTTCAGGCTCGCTATCGAGCTTCATGAATCCGTCATTCTGCCGGACGATCCCGTAGGTGGTGGCCAGGCCCAGCCCTGTGCCGCCCTCCTTCGTCGAAAAGAATGGTTCGAAGGCCCTTTCCCGTGTGGGCTCATCCATCCCAGGTCCATTGTCACTCACCGCCAGCACGGTATAGCTGCCCACCTGAAAGCCGGGGATGGCCCTGCAGTATTCCTCGTCAAACTGGGCTGCCTCCGTCTCCACCGTCACCCTCCCGCCACCCGATCCCATGGCATCCCGGGCATTCACCAGGAGATTGGTCAGGATCTGGGTCAACTGGGCAGGATCGATGCGAACCGGAGCCAGGTCGTCCCTGGGGTTCCACTGAAGGTCCACAGACTCACCGATGAGGCGGGACAACATCCGCAGCATGGAAGCCACCGTCCCATTCAGGTCCAGCAGACGGGGCGCGATGGTTTGTCGTCGCGCAAAGCCCAGAAGCTGCTGAGTGAGTTCCGCCGACTGACGGGCGGCCTCCTGGATCTCCTCCAGCTCGCCTCGAATGGGGCTCTTCGGGGGAAGCTCGTCCAGTACCAGCCCAGCGTTTCCCAGAATCACGCTCAGCATGTTGTTGAAGTCGTGGGCGATTCCACCGGCCAACCGGCCGACAGATTCGAGCTTCTGGGACTGGAAGAGCATCTGGGACAGCCGCCGGGCCTCGGTGATGTCTTCACAGATCGCCACAGTGGTGGTGAAGTGACCCTCCGGATCCGGCACGAAAGCCACATTCAGACGAACCCAGGCCACGCTCCCATCCTTGCGAAGGTACCGCTTCTCCGCCCGGTAGGGGGTGCCCCTCTCTGCGGCGTCCCGGAACCGATCCCAGTCCTTGCCTCGATCCTCTGGATGGGTCAGATCCTGGAAGGTCATCTTCAGGAGCTCTGCCTGGGAATAGCCGGTGATCTCTTCGTAGCCGGCATTGATGCGGAGGATTCGCCCGGTCTTCACTTCCACCCGGGCAATCCCTACCGCAGCCAGCTCGAACATGGCCCGGAACGGCTCTTCCCCCAGATGGGATCCCGCCTCTGACTCAGAGCTCACCTACGCCACCGTAGGCGACCCCGGCCAGATGAGCCATCTCTCGATCCCACGTGGTCAGATCCTCTGAAGAGAAGTCGGACAGGGAGTCACGCCCACAGGCCCGGGCCAGCACCTTCATGAGCTCCACCGAGGCCTGGAAGAAGCGAGCCAGGCGTTCAGCACCCTGGTCCACCTTGAGCCGCTGTCGCAACTCCGGATCCTGTGTTGCGATGCCGGCAGGGCACCGATTCGTATGGCACATCCGAGCGGCCACGCAGCCGATGGCCTGAATAGCGGCGTTGGCCAGGGCCACGCCGTCGGCGCCCAGAGCCAAGGCCTTCACGAAGTCCTCAGGCGTGCGCAGTCCGCCAGTGACGATGAGGGTCACCTCCCGGCCGCAACGCTGGTCCATGTGCCGACGGGCCCGAGCCAGGGCCGGGATGGTGGGGACACTGATATGATCCCGGAGGATCCGAG
>PWWP01000270.1 GCA_003562075.1 Gemmatimonadota bacterium | reverse complement strand
TCAGTAGGCGCTCCAACGAGATTCGACCGCTCCTCTCGAACCTGCGATATGTAGCCAAGGCAATCCCGCTCCGGTCCGCGATCTCCTGTTGTGTCCATCCGCGCTCCAATCGGCGCGCCTTTACGCGACGCCCCAACATCTGCGCGACCTCTCGTGCACTCTTGAGTTCGATCGGTAACATAGTATCACTTAACGGGGATGACGTGTTATAAGTGATAATATAATAACGACAAGGCGCCTGTGTGGCAATTGGGGAATCCATAACGTCGCCCGAGCTGCCTGCCCACGGCGGTCCTCCCCTTTGACTCCGGTTAAATGGATACCCCCGTCCGCTGAAACGCCTGGGGGAGATCCGGGCAGAGATGATCCGGAGAGAGGGAATCCCGAAGAGGAGGAATCCGGGAAGAGGAGATACGGAAGCGAGGCGACCCGGAGAGGGGAGACCCAGGGTGTCAACGCCCCGAACGATCCTACGCCGGTCCGTGTACAAGCTCCTCAGGGTCTTCCCCCTGCCCATCACCTCTTCGAGATTACCGGGATGAATCAACCTCATTCGATACAGGCCACCAGGAGCGAGGCAGGCAGCATGAAGCCGGCCTGGCTCCTGGCCTTGATCCTCGTCGTGTTCTCAAGCCTGACCATTCCTCAGGGTGCAACGGCCCAGGATGCATGGGCCCAGAGTGCAGCATCCCAGGATGCAACGGCCCAGCATCCAGCATCCCAGGATGCCATGGCCATCCTCCAGGGAGCAGCCGAACGTCATGAAGGGCTGGACGGTTTCTGCGCCCACTTCCGGCAGGTCGTGGTGAATGACATTCTCCGCGAGACCATGCGGAGTCAGGGGGAGCTCTGCCAGGCCCATTCCGATCGCTTCGAGATGCGATTCAGCGATCCTGATGGCGATCGGGTCGTGGCCGACGGCCAGCACATCTGGATCTACCTCCCCAGCGCCGATCCCGGACAGGTCTTCCAGGGCGACCTCAACGGGGGAAGTGGGCAGTTCGATCTCCACCGGGAATTCCTCAGCGATCCCGGTGAGCGCTACCGCCCCACCCTGGAAGGCCAGGAGCAGGTGGATGGCCGAAACACCTTCGTCCTGGCCCTCGAGCCTACCGGCATGTCCCCATTTCTCCGGGCTCGGATCTGGGTGGATGCCCAGGACTCCATGCTCAGGAAGCTTGAGATCACGGAAGACGAGGGGTTCGTCCGAACCGTTGAACTCCGGAACATCCGTCTCAACCCCGAGATCGCCCCGGAACGGTTCCACTTCGACCCTCCCTCCGGAGCCCAGGTCATCCGCCGATGAGTGACTCGTCCCCCGCCACCGGGCGCCTACGCACCCGTGACCTTCCTGTCTTCCCCGTCACACCCGACCCGGTCCGGCCCCAGGTCTCACCGGACGTCGCTGCGGTGGATCACGATTTTCCCACCGTAGGCCCGGACGAAGGCCCCCGCATCGGGCTCGTCACCCTGGGCTGCGACAAGAACACCGTGGACTCGGAGCGAATGATGGCCGCCCTGGTGGGCCACGGGGCTCGAGTGGTGCCTGGCGTCGACGGGGCCGAGGTCGTCATCGTCAACACCTGCGGTTTCATCGACCAGGCCAAGGAGGAGTCGGTAGACACCATCCTGGAGGCCTGCGCCCTCAAGAATGACGGGGAGGTGAAGGCGGTGGTGGCTGTCGGCTGCCTCGTCCAGCGATACAAGGATGAGCTGTCCCAGCAGATTCCCGAGGTGGATCTCTTCATAGGGCTCACCGAAATGCAGGGACTCGTCCCCGAACTCCGCCGTCGAGGCCTTCTTCCCGAGGCTGGAAGCTCAACCCCGAACATGGAGCGACCCCTCCGGATCCTATCTACAGACACACCCCACACGTCCCATCTGAAGATCAGCGAAGGGTGCGACCACACCTGCGCCTTCTGTGCCATCCCCCACATGCGGGGACTGCATCGTTCGGCCCCGGTGGAGGAGCTGGTCCGAGAGGCCCGGGAGCTGGAGCGTCGAGGCGTCCGGGAGTTGAACATCATCAGTCAGGATACCACCTGGTATGGCCGGGATCTCAGAAGAGCCGCCGTCCAGGCTGCCGGCTCGGGGGGCACCCCGGAACCCACCCCTCTCCTGCCGGATCTTCTCCGAGCACTCCTGGACGGGACCGACCTCCCCTGGTATCGGCTCTTCTACATGTATCCCTCAGGCATCACCCCCGAGCTCGTGGAGCTCCTGGCCACGGAGGATCGTCTTCTCCCCTACCTGGACATGCCTATCCAGCACGGGAGCGACACTCTTCTCAAGCGGATGCGCCGCCCTGAACGGCAGGCCACCATCCGCGAACGGGTGGAGTGGCTTCGGGAGGCCGTCCCCGAACTCATCCTCCGTACCACCGTCATTGTCGGCTTCCCCGGCGAGACCGAGGCCGAATTCCAGGAGATGCTGGAGCTGCTGGAGGAAATCCAGTTCGAGCGAGTTGGCGCCTTCCCCTACTCCCTGGAAGAGGGGACTCCGGCCGCCGAGATGGAAGGCCACCTGTCGGAGGCCGAGAAGCGGGACCGGCTGGAAACCCTCATGGACGTCCAGCGCATGATCTCATTTGAGAAGAACGAAGGGCTCATCGGACGGCGGGAGGAGGTCCTGGTGGACCGCACCCTCAGCGATGATCCGGAATTCGCAGCTGAGGGACACGCCCGGACCCAGGCCGTGGACGTGGATGGGATCACCCGGATTCGCCTGCCAGGGAGCAGAATTGAGCCTGGAACTAGAATCGAGTCTGCCGACCGAACAGCTGCTGGGGATGGGACCAGGCCGGTAGCGACCGGAGGTGGCCCGGGCTCCCGAACCAACCCGGCCACCACCCTGGTTCCCGGGCAGATCGTCACCGTGGAGATCGAAGACGTCCTGGAGTACGACCTGGTTGCGCGGGTGGTCTGACGGTTCGCTCGAGCTTGAAGGGTTCCACCGGTCCGGGGGCATTGACCGGGGCCTGCGACCTTGGCTGGAG
>PWWP01000129.1 GCA_003562075.1 Gemmatimonadota bacterium | reverse complement strand
CTGATCGTGCCCGGTATGGTGCCGGTAAGGATGTTGTTGAATGAGGTTCCGAGGATGATGACATCTTGCGGATCCAGCAAATAATCACCGGGGATGAGGGGGCTTTGCATCGAAAAGGACACCACCACACCGTCGTTGCCGTTAAAGGTGGCGTTATTTCCGGAGAATGTGAGCAGTGAGAGGGTGTTGGTTTGCTCGTTGAGGCCGGTGATGAGGTTGTGGCCATTTTCCCTTTCGGGGTTCAGCACGGCAGAACCCTGCATATACTGGAATCCCGGGGGCAATGGGACGAATACCTGGAAGGAGACAAAGGGGTCATCGTTGATGATCTCTATCTCCACCAGGATGGTTTCGCCGGTATTGGCTGCCACATCGTGGATCTGCATCACGTTTGAGCCGGGATAGGCGGCAAAATGCAGTCCTGCAAGCAGCAGGAAAAACAGTAAACGGTGAAGCATTGTCCTTTTCGTTTTGAATGCACCGGTTTTTTAAAACCGGGGGAATTTACCTTTTATATATCCTTTCCACATGGACTTTCCCGTCGTGTATAACACGAACGAGATAGATTCCGGGTTGCGTGTTACCTATGTCGATGGTTTGTTGTGTTTGTGCCTGCAGTTCTTTGCTGATGATTTTGTTTCCTGCGATGCCGAACACTTCCACCATCATTGGCAGGCCGGGATTGGTTTCGGATAACCTGATGTTAAACACACCCTGTGTGGGATTGGGGTAAACGGTGAATAATGTTGCGTTTTCCTGGATGCCGCTGCCTGCGAGGAGGTCATCGGCGGGAGAGGCTGCGGGTTCATCGTCGGGCAGGCACAACATCCTTTCGGTTGATATCCATGCGTGGAAGAAGCTTCCTTCCATGATATGGGTTCCGGGCAGCATGGTGATGCTTTCGCCGGCGATGAGGTTAAGGGATGCGCCCGGTTGCACGATGAAATAGGTATCGTTTCCTGCCAGCGTTATGGTTTCTGTGGCCTGGAAGCACACGGTTTCGCCATCTTCGATGGTCATGTTCTGCAATACAAGCTGGGATTCGCTTTGCAGGTTAACGGAGCCGTCGGAAGTTCCGGTAATGATGTTGTTTCCATCCGTGTCGCTGATAAATGCTTCATGCAATGGTATTGGAAACAGGCCGGGTGTTTCGGGGCTTTGCAGTTGGAAGAAGGCCACCGGACCGGAGTTTCCGAGAAATAGCTCATTCCCCATTGAGAAAGAGGTCAGGCGCAGGACATTTCCTTCCTGCAGGGAGGCTGAGATCGTGTGATCTGTTGCCCTGTCTTGATTGATCACTGCCGACTCATCGACATAGACAAATCCTTCGGGGATGAGAATATCTGTTTGGAAGCCGCTGAACTGGTCATGATTGGCAATTTCCAGTGCGAGGGTGATGATTTCGCCGGTGAAGGCCGTATATTGTGGAATGAGCATGAGGTTTTGCGGTGTCACATCATGGGAAACGGTCAGGGTTCCGTCTTGCGTATCTGTAAGCAGGTTAAAGCTGATCACATTGCTGATGATGGCGTCCTCGAGTTGCAGGTTATATGTTCCATCAGCTCCGGTGGTTTGGAGCAGAAAGCTGACCACCGTACCTTCATTGCCGGAGAAGAGGTTGTTTGCAAAGGAGAATGCGGTGATGCGCAGTGTTTGGTCGCCCTGCAGCACGGCGCTGAGGGTGTGGCCGTCGGCGCGATCGGGGTTCAACTCTGCAGAGCCGGGCACATAGGTCAGGGGTTCGGGGAAGAGTACATCCACCTGGAAGCCGGTGAATTCGTCTTCATTGTTGATCTCCACTTCGATAAGGGCTTGTGTACCGGGTTCTGCGCCGGTATCGGGGATGAGCATCACATTGGTGCCGGGATTAAGGGTCACAGAACCGTTAAGGGTTTGTGTGATGATATTTTCGGCATTGACATTGGATATAATGGCGTTTTGAAGAGGCAATTGATAGAGCCCCGGCATATCGGCTGTTTGCAGGTTAAAGAAAACCACGGGCCCTTCATTTCCGGCAAACAGATTGTTGGAAAATGAAAAAGCGACGATACGTAGTACATTACCTGCCAGCACATTGGCTGTCATATTGTGACCGTCTCTTCTGTCCGGGTTTAACTGTGCTGATCCGGGAATATAGGTAAAGGACTCGGGCAATACGATATCCACCTGGAAGCCCGTGAAGTCATCATCATTGTTGATGACCAGTTCCATCTGGATCTCTTCTCCCGGATCGGTGGTCTCGTGGGTTATCAACATTACATTGCTGCCGGCCAGCGCAGCATTCACAAAAGTGAAAAAAATCATTGACAGTAGCAGAAGCCGGATGTTTCTCTTTTTCATAAATCAGTTTGTTTTTGGTTAGGAATGGATATTTGGAAAATTAGTATTTGATGAGTCGCTTTACAGTCAGGTTGCTTCCTTGTTTCACACGGACAAAATAGATTCCGGGTTGTTGATCGGTAAGATTCAATGTGATGGCAGGCTGAGCGGTGACCAGTGTGCTGATCACGATATGTCCGTTAAGGCTGACCACTTCCACCCTGACCGGGTCATCCGCATAGAATCCTGCCATTGCAATGGTGAAATGTCCGGTTGTCGGATTCGGGTAAAGTTCGAACGTCATCTTTTCGGGTTCGGTGGGCATGATTTGCCCGTCGGGGCTTTGGCCTTCTTCATCTTCATGAATGAATTCATCGGCCAGCAGCGGCGGCAGGTCACAAAATTCGCCGGTTTCGCTGATCCTGGCGTTGAAGTAGCTTCCTTCTTCGATACGCGTGCCGGGCAGCATACGGATTTTTTCGCCGGCGATCAGGGTTACGGAAGCACCTTCTTTCACAACGAATTCTTTATTCTGACCGGCAAGCGTGATGGTTTTCACTGCATCGAAACAGGTTTCAACCCATCCGGGGAATGTGATACCCGGGAACACAAGGTTAATATGATCTGATGTGGACACCATTCCATCGGTCAGCAGAGGTTCGAGGTTGTCGTCAAATACGGTGAACAT
>PWWP01000074.1 GCA_003562075.1 Gemmatimonadota bacterium | reverse complement strand
GCCGGCGAGGTGGATCGTGCCGCACGCGTGGTGGTGATCGTGCCCGCATTCAACGAGGGAAGCGCAATCGTTCCCACCATCGAAAGCTTAAGGGCCGGGGCTCTGCGGCTCCGCCCTCAGGGCGTGGACCTTCGCGTCTACGTCGTGGACGACGGTTCCGTAGACGGGACTGGCGCGCTGGCTCGGGAAACGGGAGCCGATCGGGTCCTGCGGCACCGAGTCAACCAGGGACTAGGTGCGGCGGCTCGAACGGGGCTCCAGGCGGCCCGGGACGATGGGTTCGACATCGCCGTGAAGTTTGACGCCGACCTGCAGCACGATCCCAAGGACATCCCCGCACTGATCGAGCCGATCCTCGAGGACGAGGCGGACGTGGTCTACGGCAACCGCTTCGAGGGCATCGAGTACCGGATGCCCTTCGTTCGCCGGGTGGGAAACATCGTCTTCAGCCGACTCATGGCGACTCTCACCGGATGGCCCTTGCGGGACAGCCAGCCGGGGATCCTCGCAGTGCACCGGGACTACCTCAAGGTTTTCTCGATTCCCGGAGACTATAACTACACCCAGCAGATCCTCCTGGACGCCTATCACAAGCACATGCGTTTCGCCCATGTGCCGGTCACCTTCCGGCAGCGTCAGACTGGCCGGTCGTTCGTTTCCCTCAGATACCCGTTCAAGGTCCTCCCCCAGATCCTTATGGTCATCGTGTCCATAAGGCCCCTGAGGATCTTTGGGCCCGTCGGACTGGCGTTTCTGCTTCTGGCGGTGGGCGTCTTCTTGGTCCAGGTAAACTGGTGGTGGCAAGGGATCACCACGCGTCCCGTGGAGAATGTGAACCTGGTGTTGGGCTCGGGTCTTTTTGGTCTCCAGACCCTCTTCTTCGGGATTCTGGCAGAGATCATCGTGCATACTCGACGATAGCAGACCGGGCGGGAGCAGCAATCGTGAAGGGTTGTGACCGGCAGGCGACCTTAGCGGAGAGGGACCGTGCGCTCTTCGATCGCATTGCCGAAGGGTATGCCCGGAAGGATATGGTTGCAGCCTCCCGGGTCGCGAGGAAGGAGAGAACCCTGGCAACGCTCCGCCTTCTCCCCGCATCGAGTCATACTCGGATCCTGGAGGTCGGGTGCGGTGCCGGCTTTGCATCAGAGTATCTTTCCGGCCAGTACGGAGCGTACGTTGGGATCGACCCCTCTGAGGAGCTGATCCGAATCGCCCGGAAACACCACGGTGCTCCCACTGCCCGGTTCGTAGCCCTGGATGCAATGGCCTTTCACGACCGTCGGGGCTTTGACCTTATCTTTGCCGTCGGAGTGCTCCATCACATTCCGGACTGGGAAACGGTGGTCCGTCACCTTTCCCAGCTCTTGACTCCTGGTGGTTGGCTCGCGGTGAACGAGCCCCAACCTTCCAATCTCCTAGTCCGGACAGCTCGGCGGGTGCGTCGTCGGGTGGACAGGAGCTACTCCGGCGACCAGAAGGAGCTTTCCGCCACGGAGATCGCCGACGCCTTCCGGGTAGCCGGGCTCCGCAGCATCCGATGCGCCGGACAGGGGATCCTCAGCACACCCTTCGCAGAGGTTCTGCTCCGTCCACGCCGAGTCGCCCATGTGGCGAGTTGTGGGGCTACCTCGTTTGACCGATGGCTAGAGAGGCGTTGGCCTGGAGCAGCTCGTGGACTGGCGTGGAACATCGTGGTGGCCGGGACCCGGTGAGATCATCCTCCGGGCTCGAACCAGGGAGCCGCACCCTGAAGACCGCGGGGCTTCTGCTGGCTCTCGGAGGGTTGGCGTTCGTCGGAGCACGGATCTGGAACCAGGCCGGGACGATCTCTTTGGGTCGAGTTGGTGCCCTCGAAGCCCTCCTTCTCTTGCTTCTCGCAATGGTCTACGGAGGAGGTAATCTGCTTCTGGCTCTTGGGTGGCGTCACCTCCTGCGACGGGAGGGATTGGGCGTATCCCGGTGGTGGGCGGTCCGCACCTACGGGATAAGCCAGGTGGCGAAGTACCTTCCGGGAAACATCTTCCACTTCGCCGGGCGCCAGGCTATGGGGATGGCGGGAGGGCTGCCAGGTTGGGCCCTCGTGAGATCAGCCTTTTGGGATGTGGCAGTAGTCGCGGCCGCAGGTGCGTTTCTGGGTTCGGTATCGTGGATTTGGTGGTCCAGCGATGTACCGAGGGTGGTGCAGTGCTCCTCGAGTCTGGTTCTGCTCGGTGGAATGGTGGTCTTGGGACGATGGCTCGGTTCCCAAGTCGCGTGGGCCTTCCTCCACGCGATCCTCTTTCTGGCTATCTCCGTAGCGCTATTCGTGGTCGTAGTCGGGTTGATATCTGGGCCTGCCGTGCTCACAGGCTCTCTTACTGGGCGTCTTGCAGCGGGATACCTGGTCGGTTGGCTGCTGGGAATGCTCACGCCCGGAGCCCCGGCCGGCATCGGGGTTAGGGAAGTCGCGCTCCTTGCCCTCCTTCATGGCACGCTCCCGGAGTCGGAGATCCTCCTCGCAATCGTGCTTTCAAGGATCGTGACCACGGCTGGGGACGGGATCCTGTTCCTTGGCCTGTCTATGGTGCGGGAGGTGGATCCCTGATGCCCATCAGCGGCTTCATCTGGCCCCAAATGCTCCTCTGAGTGTTGAAAGATCCTGAAGAGCCACCCTTCAGACCCCGCAACACCAGCACTGACCCCCTTTCGCAAAGACAGGACAACCAGCGCCCTGGAGGCCGGCGTCAGCTTCCCCGGAGAGGCATGGATGCGGGGGAGAGAGGATCCTCAAGGCGTGGCTTGCCTTCTCCCAGCTTGGATCCTACCCTACCACCCGACCCATATCCCGCACCCGGAGCATACTCTAAGAAAAATGGGTTCCATAGAACTGGCCAAACGAGGTGAGGGCGACTCTTGGTTCTCAGGCCCTCACCTTCTGATGTTCATGCTCCTGTGGGCTATGGTGCATGTCCTCTTGTTGATGGCCCAGCAGGCGGAGCTGCCTCTGGACACCCAGGTGGACCCGGACG
>PWWP01000163.1 GCA_003562075.1 Gemmatimonadota bacterium | reverse complement strand
GTCGGCGTAGACCCCGACATTGGTTCGCCACTCATCCACCTCCTGGTCCGGCCGGAATCCGGTGAAGACCTGAGCTCCCGGCGCAGCCACTCCGCCACTTCGGTTCAGGTGCCCCCCATTCACCCACGACGCCGGTTCTCCGGCATGAAGCTGGAAGTTATCGGCTCGGAAGGCGGTTCCCAGGGCCACGTTCAAGGGGGAGTGGGTCCCGATCTCCCCCTCCCGGACCACGTCGGCCGCCAGGATCCCCTGATTGGCCGCTACAGCGCCGGCATACATGTCGGTCTTGTTGGGGATGGGATCGACCCCGGCAGGCCATGGTCCGGGAGCACAGGGAGAATCCAGGCACGGCCCCAAAGACACGTTCAAGGAATTGTAGATGTCCGTGTCCAGCCGGTTCCGACCCCACTGCCCACTCAGATCGTAGGCCCAGTCTCCGGCAAAGCCCTCCAGGCCCAGCACGGCCTGCAGGTCCGAGGTCTCCCCGCGGAAGCTAGGGAGAAAGCCTACCGAATGGATTTCGGGCCAGTTCCGATTGTCGATCCCCCGACGATAGAAGCCGGAGGAGAGGTCCCGCCGCCAGCTGTATCCCCCGAAGGCATAGAGGTTGTGCGCCCCATCGCCTCGCAGATCGTAGCTGGAATTGAGGAAGAAGCCCACGTTGTCGGTCTCACCGTCCCCGGTGAGATGGTTTGGCTGAGGAGCCTGGTTACGCTTTTCCACCACCCGGAGGATCCCCTCGCTGTCCCGCTCCGTCACATCTGCATCGCCGGGAACGACCTGATCCCGGGGGTCCGCTCCGGAACGGAAGGTGGGCTCTCGATGGGAGTACATGCCGGAGATGACCATGGTCCCACGATCCTCTCCCAGACCAAACCCCCAGCTCCCCGACGCCTCGATCCGCTCTCCATCGGGATCGAAATCCGATGGTCGGTACTGCCCCAGGGTGAGATTGAATTCTGGCGCGTGGATATCGTCCCGAAGCTGGACGTTGACCACCCCGGCAATGGCATCAGAGCCATATTGGGCTGCAGCCCCGTCCCGGAGAATCTCCATTCCGCCCAACGCTGACGGAACCAGTGCATTCATGTCCACACCGCTGGAGCCCGAGCCACCGGACGCGGCACCGAAGACGTGGACAATGGCGGTGGAGTGGCGCCGCTTCCCGTTGACCAGGACCAGGGAGTGGTCCGGGCTCAGCCCTCGAAGTTGAAAGGGTCGGATCCCGGAGGTCAGATCGGCGATCTGGGGCCGAGGAAAGTACACCGAGGGAGAGAGTTCCGAGAGTACCGTCCCCATCTCCAGTTGTGGGGATGCCAGTTCCAGCTCCGCACGGGAGTATACATCCACCGGGACCACCAGTTCGTCTGCGGCGGTGATACCTGTCCGGGATCCCACCGTCACATGGATCCCCTCCATGATCACCGCTTCCGGCGACACCCGTAGAGTCTCGTTCACCGTTCCCCCTTCTACCACCTCGATGGAGATCTCGGCAGTGGAGTACCCCAGGGACTGGACCTGAAGTGTGTGGGCCCCGGTCGGGACATTCCCGATGTTGAATGCACCACGCGCGTTGGTCAGGGCACCCCGCCCCGTACCCATCACACTGACCTGCGCTCCTGAAACCGGGGAACCGTCATCGGAAAGAACCCTCCCCGACACCGTCCCGGTCTGGGCCTCCACCACGACCGGCGCCGCCAGCCAGAGAGCGAGGGCCACGGCTGCAAGCACAATTGGAATGCGCATTCCGCCTCCGCATGAAGAAGTTAGACCTGGGCCAGGGATCCGTCCTGAGTCCCTGGGACCCGTCTATAAGCCCAGATTGGGGCGGGAATGATTCTTACGCAAGCCTTACAATTATGGATGATCACAGATACTGCAGGCCTGCTTCCCGGTCCCGCACACCACAACACCGTTCATATCCTTACTTTTATATTACTTTAATGTGATTCCATGACGCATCGTGGGGTCTGTCCTCTGCCGTGGAGTCCCGTCCACCGCTGGCCAACTCCCGGTCCACCCGACGGCCATCAGGGGCGCTACCACTGGCGCCGGAGGAGGACAGTCCAGAGATTGGCCTCCATTGGGGGAAATGTTCACCTGTCGGCCTCCCCCTCATCGGCACGTCAACCTCGCTTCCCGGAGCAGGAATATGATCTGGATTCTTCTGGCTGTACTCGTACTCCTGGCCCTCTTCCTGGTCGTCAACTACAACAAGCTGGTGAAGTTCAGGGAGCGGTACAGAAACGCCTTCGCTCAGATCGATGTCCAACTCAAGCGACGGTACGACCTGATCCCCAACCTGGTGGAGACCGCCAAGGGGTACATGAAGCACGAACGGGAGACGTTGGAGGCCGTAACCCAGGCTCGAACGCGGGCCCAGCAGGCCGAGAGCAAGGCAGCTCAGGCCCCTGGCGAACCGGAGGCCATGAAAGGACTCCTGGCCGCTGAACAAGCTTTGACCGGCGCCATGGGCAAGTTCTTCGCCCTCTCAGAGAGCTATCCGGACTTGAAGGCGAACCAGAACATGCTGAGTCTGCAGGAGGAGCTTTCCACGACAGAGAACCGGATTGCCTTTGCCCGCCAGGCCTACAACGATGCTGTCATGCGGTACAACACCCTCCGAGCCTCGGTCCCCACCAACATCGTGGCCAACGCCTTCAACTTCGGCCCAGCCGAGCTCTTCGAGATCGAGCTCGAGGAGGAACGGGAGGCCCCTGAAGTCTCCTTCTGATGGATTTCTTTGAAGCGCAGGATCATGCCCGGCGCCAGACGTTCGTTCTGGTAGGGCTCTTCGTAGCTGCCGTGATCTCCATCGTGATCGGTGTCTACCTGGTTCTACTCCTGGCCGGCGGGATGGGGATGGGGGTCAACTTCGGATTTGACCCGATCCTCTTCGGTGTCGTGGCCATCGGTACGTTGGGCCTCATTGCCGGAGGAAGTGCAACCCGGACAGCCCAGCTTCGAAAAGGGGGGTCGGCGGTGGCCGAACTCCTGGGGGCCCGACCGGTGGACCCGGCCACCCGGAATGAAGGAGAACGGCGATTGGTGAACGTGGTGGAGGAGATGTCGCTGGCCTCCGGCACACCGGTCCCGGCCATCTACGTGCTGGAGAACGAACCTGGCATCAATGCCTTCGCCGCCGGTTACAGCATTCACGATGCTGCGGTGGCCGTCACCCGGGGGACTCTGGACCAACTGAACCGGGAGGAATTGCAGGGCGTTGTGGCCCATGAGTTCAGCCATATTCTGAATGGCGACATGCGCCTGAACATTCGCCTGGTGGGCCTCCTGTTCGGAATCCTCCTTCTCGCCGTGGTAGGGCGGGGCCTCCTCCGGGGGCAGATGGTTCGGCGAAGGAGAAGCAACTCGAAGGGACTTTTCCTCGGTCTCGCCCTCATCGTCCTGGGTTATGTGGGTGTGTTCTTCGGGAAACTCATCAAGGCGGCCGTTTCTCGGCAGCGCGAATTCCTGGCCGATGCGGCGGCGGTGGAATTCACCCGAAACCCACGCGGCATTGGCGGTGCTCTCCGGAAAATTGCCGACAGTCAGGCCGGATCCCGAATCCAGGATCACCACGCAGAGGAGTTGAGCCACCTCTTCTTTGCCGATGGGGTGGGAGGGGCGCTGGCCCGGAGCATGGCCACCCATCCCCCCATTGAAGAGCGCATCCGGCGCCTCGACCCGGATCTTGCCGCCGCCAACCGGACCGACTCGTCTCGAACTCCTGGGCCTCCTGCTTCCCCCTCAAACGGCACAGCGGTACAGGCAGGTGCCTCCGGTTTTGCCGGGAGCCCCGGCGCCCGTCCGGTGCCCGGAGGGGGTGGTGAGGGCTCAGCAGCGTCTGGCGGCACCCACTCTGGTCCGGGGCTCCAGGCCGGGGCCGGCGTCGCCGCTGCAGCTAATCTCATGGCCTCCGTGGGTACACCCTGCAAGGAGCACATGGAGTGGGTAGAGGGGCTCATGGAGGAGATCCCTTCCCAGATCAGGGATGCTGCCCACGAGCCTGCCGGCGCCCAGGCAATCCTCCTGTCACTTCTGGGAGGCAGGAACGACGAAAGCGATGAGATCCGACGAACCGTGGCGGCCGAACTGGGCTCAGAGGTGGAGCGATCCCTCGAGGTGTTGGGGCCCCTCCTACTCGACCTTCCACCAGAGGCCCGCCTCCCCGTCGTGGACCTCAGCTTGCCGGCCCTCCACGGGCTGACGGTGGAGCAGGCCGATGGCTTTCGCCGTTCTGTGGACCGGGTCATCCGCGCTGACGGGGAACTCCGGGTGTTCGACTTCGCCGTGACCCACATCCTCTGGCGCCACCTTCCCGGGAGGGGAGATCGGGTACGGCGGAGGCACTCGGGCTCCAGCTCCCTGGGTTCTTTCCGCAACGAGCTACAGATGCTCCTCTCAGCCTTCGCCCGCGGGTCCGGCGCCGATGAAGACGGGACTCAGGCCGCCTTCCGCGAAGGACTGAGGAGCCTGGGGAAGGAGGGATCCACCCTCACCCTCCTTCCAACCCATGCCACAGGTCTGACCGAGCTGGACCACGCCCTGGACAGGTTGGAGCGGGCCAAGCTGGAGGTCAGGAAGAAAGTCCTGGAAGCATGCGCCGCTGCCGTACTCCATGACGGCCGAGCTCGGACCCAGGAGATTGAACTCCTCCGGGCGGTAGCTGAAAGCCTCGAGTTGCCACTTCCCCCCCTGGTGGCCTCCGACCCCCGGGCCTGACGGACCTGACCGCGACGGGTCGGCCCACGCAACGGCCGGAAAGCAACCGACGGATGCTGTAGGTGTAGCAAGGGTTGGAACCACTCTCCCCAACCCTGGCTGCCGTCAGCGCTTCCCTCATGCCTTCCTCTGAGCCCAACCCCCTTTCCCCCTCCGGATCCAGAGGCATCCGCCCGGTTCCCATGACCCTCCTGGGGTTGGCCCTCCCACTCCTCATGGCTTCCGCTTTCCTGGTGTGGCTCGGGGGAACGCACGAGCTACCGACAGAGTTGGCGCCGCCTCCTGCAGCGTCCATGGCACCGACGCCTGCTCCCCCCCCGCTGTCAGTGGTGACGGTGCCGGTCCTCTACGACCTGTCAGGAGTGGACCGTCAGTTGACGGACCAGATCCCGGAGCGCATAGGAGACCTGGGAGACCGAATCCCTGCCTCCGATCTGCCGGGCCTCTCCTTCGCTTTTGAAGCGACCCGGGGACCAGTCCAGGTGGATGTGCACGGTGATACCCTGACGTTGACGACGGAGCTGGCCTATGAGGGTCGAGGCTGGTACGAGTCCGGGTTTTTCCCCACGGTCCGGGCCGGCTGCCCGGCAGGAAGCACCCTCCGACCCCGAGCCCGAGTCACCCTTCGAGCACACCTGGCCATCGCCCCGGATTGGACGCTGGATCCGACCCTCCAGGTCCACGCGGTGGAGCCGCTCACCTCCACCGACCGGGATCGCTGCCGGCCGGCCGGGCTCCAGGTCGATCTCACGGAGTTCCTCATGCAACTGGTGACAGAGGCCCTGGAGGGGCACCTGGCCTCCATGGAGAACTCTCTTTCCCAGGTATCCCTGCGGGTCCCGGCAGACCATGCCTGGAGAGAACTCGTCACGCCCATCGGCATCGGTCCAGAGATATGGCTTGCCCTGGAACCCAGTGGGGTGGCCCTGGCAGGCGTCTCGGGAGAAGAAGGGATGGAGGGCGAACGATGGCTCCGAGCCGAGGTCGAGCTGCAACTCCAACCTCGAGTCCGCCTGGGTGCCAGACCGGAGATGGCCGACAGGACACTTCCCGACCTGAGTGACGATCTCCAGGGACGCCGAGGCCAGGCCACCGTCCAGGGGGAGGTGAGCTACACCACCCTCTCCCAGCTCCTCACAGAGGAGCTTTCCCGGCAACCACTGAGTTTCATGGGCCGGCAGTTGCACATCGAGGAAGCTCGGGTCTGGGGAGCAGCCGGAGGCGCCCTGGTGATCGAAATCCAGGCAAACGGCCCCCTCTCGGGCCGCCTCTGGTTGGCCGGAACACCTCGACTGGACCCGGAGTCAGGAGAAATCCGCGTTCCAGACCTGGAACTCTTCCTGGCCCAGGGGAATATTCTGGCCCGGCTGGCCATGGGAACCCTGCGCCCACGACTCACGCGAATGGCTCGAGACTGGGTTGCCTGGGCACCGGAGGAGTGGACTCAGCCTGGAACTCTGCTGGCGGCCCAGGATCTGAGCCATACCATCTCGCCGAACATGCGGCTGGAAGGGAGTCTGGCGGCGTTGGAACTGAGCCAGATCCAGGCCACACCGGGAGCCCTCCTTCTTCACTCCACCGTGGAAGGGACCCTTCGGCTCAGGGTGGAAGGAGCTTGAACTCCCGGACCATGGGAGGAGCTGGCTGGAAGGTGGCAGGGAAGAGGTAGAAGACCCGATCAGGTTCGAACAGGGGTGGCGTTCACGGGTCCTCCCCCCGAGATTCCTCGGCTTGCGTAGGCTCCGCCACAACAGTTCCGACACCTGCGGCGGCTCGAGATCGGGGACAAGGCCATCGGACGCTCACATCCCATCTTGATCAGCCAGGAACCCTCGGCTCCAGGGAATCGAGTGAAACGACAGCATGTGATTGCAGCGGCCCTGACGGCAGTAATCCTCATCGCCGATCTGATCACCAAGTCCTGGGCCCTCCGCGCCCTGGGCGATGGTCGTCGGATCGAACTCCTGGGAGGATGGGTCCCCCTGACCCTGGCCTTCAATCGAGGTGCCGCTTTCGGCCTGTCCATCGGCGACGATCCGCGCTGGGTCTTCATCCCGATCACAGTGCTGGCAGTGGGATTCCTCCTGGTCCTCATCATCCGGGCCGGACCTGGGCAACACCTCCAGAGCCTTGCGGCCGCTCTCGTCCTGGGCGGGGCCCTGGGCAACCTCTACGACCGGGTCCGCTGGGACCAGGGCGTGGTGGACTTCATCGGGCCCATCAACCTGGGGTTCATGCACTGGCCCATCTTCAATGTGGCGGACATGGGGATCACGGTGGGTGCCATTCTCCTGGCCATCCACTTCTGGCGGGAGGAGGCAGAGTATCGTCGGGCTGACGACGCCAACTCCGAGCCCGAGTTGGATCGGGTGGATCAACGTTGACTCCTGAACCTCCACACCCTCCACATCCATGAGCCAGGAAGCTGAGCAGGATCGTGAACCGGCAGCCTTCGTCCTGGGGGACCTGATCGAGCTCCCTGAGAGCCTCCAGTTCCTGAACTGGGAATTCCTGGGAAGCTCCCTCCTGAACTGGGCCCTGGCCATCCTGGTCCTCCTCCTGGCCCACCCGGCCCTCAAACTCCTCCTCTCTGCCTTGGCAGGCCGGCTGGAGGCCCTGTCCCGGAGGACCCCTGGGCGGGTGGACGACATCCTGGCCACCCTCCTCCGGAAGACCAAGGGATTCGTGGTCTTCATCCTGGCCCTCTGGATCGCCTCCCTCACCCTGAGCCCCGATTGGGCGTCTCGAATGGCCGTGCTGGCCCAGTTGGCCATCCTGATCCAGGCAGGCTTGTGGGCTGCAGAGGTAGTCCACTGGACCCTGGACCGCTACCGAAGCCGCCACCTGGATGACGACCCCGGCGCCGCCACTGCCATCGGCGCCATGGGATTCCTGGCCCAGGTGGGAGTCTGGTCCATCATCATCCTCACCGCGCTCTCGGCCCTGGATTTCGAGATCGGGCCGGCCCTCGCCGGCCTGGGAGTGGGTGGTATCGCCGTAGCCTTGGCTCTGCAGAACATCCTGGGTGACCTCTTCGCCTCCCTGTCCATCATCTTCGACCGTCCCTTCGTCATCGGTGACTTCATCATCGTTGGCGATCACATGGGGACGGTGGAGCACGTGGGATTGAAGACCACCCGGATCCGGTCGATTTCCGGGGAGCAACTCATCTTCTCCAACTCGGACCTGCTCTCGGCTCGGGTCCGGAACTTCAAGAGGATGGAGGAGCGGCGGATCCTTTTCAACTTCGGAGTCCAGTACGACACGGGATCTGAGAAACTCGAGGCCATTCCCCAGATGGCGAAGGAGGCGGTGGAGGCCACGGAGAACGCCCGTTTCGATCGTGCCCATTTCGCCGACTTCGGTGACTCCTCGCTGGACTTCGAGGTAGTCTACTTCATGACCGTTCCCGACTTCCCTGCGTATAGGGACGCCCAACAGTCCATCAACATGGAGCTCTACCGACGGTTCGAAGAGATGGGGATCAGCTTCGCCTTCCCCACCCGGACCCTCCACCTCCATGTGGATGAAGTCGAGGCCGATTTGAAAACCCGCTTCCTCCAGGAAGACGATGGGGAGGATGCAGAACCAACGGCCGCACCAGACTGAGATCGATCGTCGGACCGTTCCATCCCGGAAGGGAACCGGTCAGTCCAGGGCAGTCGCCAGGAGTTCCCTGAACTCTGGATCGGATTCGGCCTCCCTCGAGGCCAAGAGCCGACGGATCCGATGGGCACGACCCGGTCGGTTCCAGATGAGAACCCCCGAAGTCCGACCCTGACGCCTGAACCTGGCCAGCCCGGAGCCGGTGATTGCTTCAGGTAGAGCCCTCTCCACCTGGTCCTCCGGTGAAGGGAAACCCAGAACCTCCAGGGTGAGACCACCGATCCCCGAATAGAAATAGGGAAGGGGATCATAGCAGACTTCCGCCCCCGTCATGGCCTGACCGGCCAACATACCCGATTCGTTGGCGTGCTCCTCATGAGCCACCAACTCCAGCTGCCCGGTCATACTGGAGGGGAATCGAGCCACATCCCCGGCAGCAAAGATTCGAGGGTCGCGAGTCCGGAGCCCGGCATCGACCACGATCCCGCCATCCACGGGGAGGCCCGCGTCCCGAGCCACTTCAGTCCTGGGATTTGCACCGATCCCCGCTGCCACAGCCGCCACCGGCTCGGAGAGAGCCCCGTCGTCGGTTCGGAGGTGCCAGCCATCCTCTACCTCTTCCGTGGAAGTCACCCCCTGACCTGGATGGAGCTCCACGCCCAGGCTCTCCAGATACTCAGCCAGCAGCCGGGAAAACTCTGGCGGAAGGACCCTTGCCAGGGGGGCCTCCTCAGGGAAGTACTGCCGAACCTCGATTTCGCCCTCAACCAGGACACCGGCCAGCTCGCACCCGATGAAACCACCGCCGATCAGCCCGACAGTCCTGCCATTTCCTCCAGCGGCGTCCAGGCGTCTGCGGAGCTGTCGGTAGTCATCCAGGGTCCGGAGGTAGATGACCCCGGGATCCGGCCCCTGAAGTCGGCGAACCCGACTCCCTGTCGCCAGGAGGAGGCGATCATACTCCCACTCTGCGTCCAGGTCATCCCGTACTTGTTGGGCATCCCGATCCAACGCCACCACTCGCCGTCCAGTCTCGATCTGGACACCCAACTCCTCGGTTCCCCGCCAGACCCGGGACTCATCCTCTCCGGCCCACAAGCCCTTGGACAGGGGAGGGCGGTCATAAGGAGGATGGGCTTCCTCGGTCAGCAGGACGATCCGGCCGTCAGGGTCCTGGCTCCGGATCCCACGAACAGCCGCGTCGGCTGCCATCCCACCTCCGACGATGAGGTAGGTCATGCCTCGCCGTGGCCACTGATGGCCGACCCTCGGGCCGGCAACTCCGCCCCACCAGCGGGAAGGTACCGGAGATACTCCACCCTCCGGCCCCGCATCTTCACCACCCGAAGAACCCCCTTCTCCAGGCTCACCTCGTCGCCGGCCACCGGTACCCGGTTCAGTGCCCCGAAGACGAACCCGCCCACCGTGTCGTGTTGGTCGTCGGGAAGATCCAGTTGCAGTCGCTCGTTCACCTCCCGGAGCGTCACCCCGCCCCAGATCCGGACGGCGCCCCCCTCGGCTTCCTGGAAGTCCACCGGCTCATCACCTTCGTGTTCGTCCTGAATCTCGCCGACGATCTCCTCGATGAGGTCTTCCAGGGTGGCCAACCCGGCAGTGCCCCCGAACTCGTCCAGGACGATGACCATCTTGCTTCGTTGCTGTCGCATCTCGATGAGCAGGTCCTGCACCGGCTTACCAGCCGGCGCGAAGTAGGCCGGGCGAAGGATGCCCCTGATGGTCCCGACACCCTCCCGATCCGCCTGCCATAGATCACGGGCCAGAAGGATCCCGGTGATCCGGTCCAGACTTCCCTCATGGACAGGAACGCGGAGATGTCCTTCATCCAGCATGAGGGCTTTGGCGTCGTCTACGGTGGCATCGACACCGACGGCTACCATGTCCGTCCGGGGCGTCATGACCTCTCCCACCGTTACGGTATCCAGATTCATGACGTTCGTAACGACCCGCCATTCCTCCTCGGCCAGGGTTCCCTCCCGGCGGCCGATCTCGGCAAGAACCTCCAGCTCGGCGCGGCTGACGGTAGAGTGGTGGGCTCGCTCCCTCGCGATCGCCCTCGAGAAGAGACCCAGTGGAATGAGGATGGGCTTCATGACCCAGATCAGCGCCTGGAGTGTCCAGGCCGTGGCCGGAGCCAGCTCCTTCCAGTAGGTAGCCCCCAACGTCTTGGGCAGGATCTCGGAAAGGAGGAGGATGGCCAGCGTGAGGGCCGCTGAAAAGAGAGCCATCCACTCTTGTCCAAAGACCTGGAGGGCCAACCCCCCGCCCATGGCGGCGCCCACCGTATGCGCGATGGTGTTGAGGGTGAGGATCGCCGAGATGGGCTCGTCGATCCGTTGCTGCATTCGCTGAAGGAACAGGCCGGCCCTGCTCCCCCCCTCCTGAAGCACTGCCACGAAGGCGTGGTTGATGGAGAGAAGGACCGCCTCCAGGATGGAGCAGAGGAAGGAAACGGCGAGGGAGATCCCCAGCACCCAGGCGAGCGTGGTCATGGTCCTCGATTATCGAAGAGGCCCGATGCGGAGACAAGGGACGGGGGAGGGCCGGGCCATGGAGCGACGCTCCTGTACCACGGCGTCACGATTCGGAAACATGTCGCCACGATTCGTGGAGTCCCATGGCCCCATGACCGCCCTCTCCCCCGAAAGCTCCCGGAAGACGTGTCAGACCTCCTCAGGAGACCAGCGTGGCTTCCAGCTCGATGGGCACCGCCTTCAGGGCCTGGGAGACCGGGCAACCTTCCTTGGCCCCCTCGGCCTGCTCCTGGAAGTCGGCCTCGTCGATTCCCGGTACCCGGGCCTGACAGACCAGCCGAATCCTGGAGATGGAAAAGCCCCCTTCGACCTTGTCCAGGTGGACATGGGCCGTGGTCTGGACCGATTCTGGTGCATGCCCTGCCTCGGCCAGCCCATGAGCCAGGGCCATGGAGAAGCAGCCCGCATGGGCAGCGCCAATGAGCTCCTCGGGATTCGTACCCGTCCCTTCCTCGAACCGTGAGGAGAAGGAGTATGCCCCGTCCAGAGCACCGCTCTCGGACTTCACCGTTCCCTGGCCCTCGGCCAGGCTTCCCTTCCACTTTGCTTCCGCCTTGCGAACCGCCATGGTTCCTCCTTTCGTCTCTTCTACTTGAGTGACATAGTAGGCGACCCGGGCCCGGACATGGTCCGGTGAGCGCCACCTGGAAAGCTGCAGGGCACGGATACCCGCCCAGGCACCGGGTGGTCCAGCGTCCTGGAGGAATCACGAACCTCCCTGATCAACCAGGTCATCAACCACCGCAAAGGGGTGAAGCGGGACAGCCCCCTTCTCTCCGGGACTCCCAAACCATTCGGATGCGCACCATGACCCATCGCCACTGTCTTCAGCCGGATCTCCCGCAAGGAGGACCCCGCTCCAGCGCGATCCTCCTCATCTTCCTCACGGCAATCCTGGCTTCCCCCACCGATCTCCGAGGGCAGCCCTTGCCCCTTCCGGAAGCTGAGTTGAGGGCAATCCTGGACGATCCGGAGCTGGCTTCCGGCCTTGAGAGGCTGCGAGGGGATGACGATTACGCTGCCCACCTCCTGGTGGAACTGGCCTCCATCGAAAGCCCTTCCGGATCCGAGCACGATCGGGCAGCCCGAGTCGCTCGGGAGCTGGAGGCGGTGGGCCTTCCAGAGGTCCGGGTGACCGACGCCCCCAACGTCATTGCCCGCATCCCCGGTCGAAGTGGGAAGGCCATTGTCTTCGTGTCCACCCTGGACGACCTGGAGACGGTGGCCATCCATCAACGCGCCGCCGAAGACCCGCCCAGAATCCAGGACGATCGAGTGTTGGGCCCTGGGACCAATACCTCCACCGTGACCGTGGCCATGGTCACGGCAGCGGCCCACCTCCTGAGACAGGGGATCGAGCCTGAGCATGACCTGATCTTCACCTCCGTTGCCCGGGAGGAAACCGGGCTGGGCGGGATGCATGAGTTGGTGGACGAACTGGGTGATGAAGCCCTGGCCTACATCGACATTCTGGGCGACGGCAGCTCCATCAGCTACGGCGCCCTCTCCATTCATTGGTGGCGAATCCGAGGAGAGGGTCCCCCCGGCCACTCTCTGGGAGGTGGACTCCCCAATGTGAACCAGGGTCTGGCCCGAGCCGTGGACCGGATTCTGGAGTGGTCCCGGCCCTTCCAGGATCCGGAACGCCGAACCACAGTGAATGTGGCCGTCCTCCGGAGCGGTGAGGTCTTCAACCACAAGCCCGCTGAAGGCTGGTTCTCCCTGGATCTGCGGTCCATGGATGGACCCCAGGTGACTGAGATGGAGGAAGGGGTGCAGAACATTCTATCCGAGGTATCGAGCGAGACGGGGATCACGCTGGCCATGGAACCCGAGCACCTGATACCAGGAGGACAGATCCCCGGGGCCAGGCATTCCCGCCTCGTTCGATCCTCTGAGTCGGTGGCCCGACACCTGGGCCTGGATCCGGCGTTCAATCCAGCCGGCTCGTCCAACATGAACGTGGCTGTGGCCCGAGGGATCCCAGCCATCGGGTTGGGAGGGAGCAGGGGAGGGGATCGAGGCCAATCCGGAGAATGGGCGGACGTTCCGGCTATGATGCGAACGGCGGAGCACGTCTACCTCCTGGCCATCCTTCTCTCCACGGGGGACCCTGGGGCGATGTTGGAACCGAGGTCGGAGGAATCGGGATCTCAAGAAGGATCCACGCCCCAACCCCACCCGGAGTTTCAGGACGACCTACTTCCGGAGCTGAGCCCATGACCTCTGCCCAAGCGCACGGCGCCGATCCGATCACGGCTCCGGCCCCCCTCCAACGCGAATCCCGCCTTCCACCGGAGACCTTCCAGCTCCCCGTGGAGAAGATGCAGGATGGCTACTACTCGGATAAGTATTTCGTCCGGACCCGGGAAGTCCTCCTGGCGGACGGCCGGAACCCCTCCGTCACCATGCAGGTCTTTCAGAAGAAGGATGCCTGGGTGGCCGGCACCGACGAAGCCATCGCCATCCTGAAGCTCTGCCTCACCGATGGGTATGACTGGAGCGACCTGGAGGTTCGGAGTCTCCGGGATGGGGACCGGGCCGCACCGTGGGAGACGGTGATGGAGATCACCGGACCATACGCCGCCTTCGCTCACCTGGAGACCCTCTACGTGGGGGTCCTGGGCCGTCGAACCCGGATCGCGACGCAGACCCGGGAGGGGGTGGAGGCAGCCTGGCCCAAGCCCATCATGTTCTTCCCGGCTCGACACGACCACTGGATGGTCCAGACCGGAGACGGCTGGGCCGCCCACGTGGCCGGTGCCATCGGGGTCTCCACCGATGCCCAGGCGTCCTGGTGGGGTTCGGAGGGCGTAGGTACGGTCCCCCACGCCCTCATTGCCGCCTACGGCGGGGATACGGCGGCGGCCACCGAGGCCTTCGCTCGGCACATGCCGGAGGACGTGAATCTCATCTCCCTGGTGGACTTCGAGAACGACAACGTCAAGACGTCGCTGGACGTCGCTCGGGCCCTGGGCGACCGTCTCTACGGAGTGCGGTTGGACACCTCGGAGAAGATGGTGGACCGATCTCTTTTCGGGGAGATGGGAGACTTCGATCCCCGAGGCGTGAACCCCCGGCTGGTGGAGAAGGTCAGAATGGCCCTGGACCGGGAAGGATTCCAGCACGTGCGAGTGATCTGCTCCGGAGGGTTCGACGCAGAGAAGATCCGGGCCTTCGAGGACAACGACATTCCGGCAGATGCCTACGGAGTGGGCTCAGCACTGGTACGGGGATCCTACGACTTCACGGCCGACGTCGTCCTGGTCGAGGGAGAGCCCATGGCCAAGGCGGGACGGTGGCATCGACCCAACCCCAGGCTGGAAATCGTCCGTTGATCAAACCCTTCTCACAGGGGGCCGAGGGGTGGCCAATGCTGGTGCCCGTCCCGTAGATTTCCTCTTCCTGTTCCCTTTACCCATGGCGTGCATCTGCCATGCTCAAGGTTCTGAAATGATACACCGCGTCCTCTCCATCCTCATTGTCCTGACCTTCATGGGCCTTCCTGCATGCGGAGGTGGCGGAGCCGCTCACGCCCCGGCAGCGGAAGGAATGAACGGAACTCAGGCAGGGTCGACTTCGTCCCCGCCTGAAGCAGATTACTGGGTCTATGTGGGCTCCGAGTCGGCAGACCAGATTCACCGGGTCCGCTTTGGTCCCGATGGGATGGAGGTGGAGCAGACGCGCACCATCGGTCGAGTCCCCACTGAGGTGGAGGGCCCCCACGGGCTCGTCGTCTCCCCTGACGGTCAGTATCTCTACATGACCACGGGGCATGGGGTGCCGGACGGTCACTTCTGGAAGTTCGAGATCGGCCCAGACTCCCTGGTAGCCGAACCCATCCTCCTGGGGCGATTTCCCGCCACCATGGATGTGACGCCGGATGGACTCTACGCTTTCGTGGTGAACTTCAACCTTTACGGGGCCATGGTTCCGTCCACCATGTCAGTGGTCTACACGCCGGACGTGGTTGAGGTGGACCAGATCGAGCTCTGCACCATGCCCCATGGTGTCCGTACCCACGCCACCGGCTACTTCGTCTTCACGGTCTGCATGATGGACGACCAACTGGTGGAGGTGGATACCCGGACCTTTCAGGTATCCCGGCGCTTCTCCGTGGATCTGGACGAACCCGGTGAGATCCCGACACAGCTGGCTATGGACCATGATCAGCACATGGACCACGAGGACCACATGGATCACATGGACCACGCGCCCGACGGCCGACGCCCGGATCAGGACGCCATCCTGGAACAACACGACCATGACGCCAGCTGCTCTCCCACCTGGGCCGTCCCCACCTCCGATGGTTCCCGGGTCTATGTGGCCTGTAATGTAGGGGACGAGATCCTGGAGGTGAATCACGATTCCTGGGAGCTGGAGCGACGATTCTCCACCGGCCGGGGGCCCTATAATCTCGCCCTAACATCCGATGATCGGATCCTGGTCGCCACCCTGAAACAGGGTCACGCAGTGGAATTCTTCGACCTCTCCACGGGTGAGTCGGTTGCCGTCACCCCGACCTCCACCACCGTCGTCCACGGCGTGACTCTGTCGCCCGACGACCGATACGCCTTCATCAGTGTGGAAGGGGTGGGTTCCGAGCCCGGGAAGGTAGACGTCTTCGATCTGGAAACCTTTGAACTGGTGGATTCCGCGCCGGTGGGACAACAGGCCTCCGGGATCGACTTCTACCGGATGGAGCCACGCTGATCGAGAAGACCGGATGTGCGGCTGGAGACACCCGCCTCCTGAGGGGGTGACGTGACCTTCCAGGCCACCTGGCTGGAACGGGATCCGCACCGTTCCGATCTCCCGGTGTATCGCGGCCGGAGTGGACCGGGGCTGGCCCTGGACCTGGACCGGAGGGCGGGCGAACTCTTTCCCCCCATCCTGACGGGGCTGGCCCTCCTCATGGCCATCCTGGCCCTTTCCCAGGCCACCCTCCCCGGTCAGCCCCACGCGCCCACCCTCCTGGTGGGGAAGGTGGGTGCGTCCCTCGTTTTCCTCCTGTCCCGCTTCGCCCTCATCCGGTGGGAGTTTTCTCCGGGTTGGACCCACGTGGCGGCCACGGCTGCAGGGGTCCTGACCCTGGTCGTCCTCCTTCACCATCTTCAGGTGCTGGGGGAGCCCCGGGAGACCACCTACCTGCTCCTCCTGATCCTGGGGACAGGCCTCCTCTTCCTGGACGCAGCCTGGTTCGCCGCCATGGCCACTCTGATCCTGGGAGGGTGGGTGGTGGTGGCCGGCCCCAGGCTGGCCGAACCCGAGTGGGTCTATTTCGGCGGGGCACTTCTGGGAAGTACGGCTCTGGCCTCCGTCATCCTCCACGTCCGGATCCGGGGCGCCCACAGGATGGCCAGCTTCCGACGGGAGGAGCGAATCCGACAGTTGGAGCTGGAGACGGCCCTTCAACAGACAGAACGTGCACGGCAAGGAGAGGAAGAAGCCCGGAAAGCCCTGGAAGATGCCCTGGTGCAGGTCAAGGAAAGCGAGGAGAGGTTTCGGCGACTGGCCGACGCCTCCTTCGAAGGAATCGTCATCTTCCGGGGGGGACGAATCGTGGACGCGAATGCCCGAGCCGCCGAACTCTTCAGCGTAGCGGTTCCTCAGCTCATCGGCGACCCGGTTCTCAACCTGGTAGCCCGGCCCGGGCGGGAGAGGGCCCGCGCCTACCTAACCTCGGCTCCCGCCCAGAATCACCACGACAGTGTCGAGCTGGAGGGACGTCGGTCGGACGGAAGCCGTTTCCCCATGGAACTCACGGTGGTCCAATCGCTCATGCAGGGCCAGGAAGCTCAGGTCCTCATCATCCGCGACGTGACCAACCAGAAACGGGTTGAGGGCGTGCTGAGGCGGGCCCTGGAGGAGGCGGAAGCAAACTCTCGGGCCAAGAGCACCTTCCTGGCCAACATGAGCCATGAGCTTCGGACACCCCTGAACTCGGTCATTGGCTTTGCCAATATCCTCAACAAGCGACTGGACGGGAAGGTTCTGGACCGGGAGCAGGACTATCTGCGACGAATCCTCGCCAACGGTGAACACCTCCTCTCCCTCATCGAGGATATCCTGGATCTGGCCAAGATCGACGCCCGACGGATGGAGCTCCAACCCACTCCGGTGCAGTTGGATGAACTGGTGTCGGAAGTGGTGGACACGTTGGAGTTCCAGGCCCGGAAGAAGGGGTTGGATCTCACGACCCAGGTACCCGACGGAATGGAACCCATCGAAGCCGACCGGCGCCGCCTCAAACAGATCCTCCTGAACCTTCTGGGGAACGCCGTCAAGTTCACCGAACAAGGAGGGGTCCGACTCCATGTTGAGAGTTCCCAGGACGGGACCCCCAAGAAGATCCATGTGGCAGATACCGGCATTGGGATTCCTCCAGACCGGCTCGAGCGGATCTTCGAACCGTTCGAACAGGTGGATGCGTCTCACACCCGGGTCCACGGAGGCACCGGACTCGGCCTGGCCATCTCCCGATCCTTCTGCGAACTCATGGGCTTTGACCTGACCGTGGAAAGCCGTCTGGGCCGGGGAGCCACCTTCACCCTGGATCTGGCACCTGAACCCGAAGCTGCCCTGCATCCTCAAGCTCCCAGGAGTCACTCCACGTGAATCCGACCCAACCTCGAAGTGCGACCCTGCCCTGGAGAGACCTCCGTAACTGGTACACCCGAGCCATGCAGACCCGGGTGCATCAGCTGGAAAGCCTTTTGACCCGGCTTACCCGTGACGACCCTGAGGTGGCGGGCCAGGAGATCCGGGAAATCGCACGGCGGCTCCGGGGGTCCGGAGCCTCTTTCCGCTTTCCCCGGGTGAGCATGGTGGCTTCAGAGGTGGAAGTGGCCCCTGACGAGGATCTGGTTCGGCGAACCGAAGGATTGATCCGCCTCCTGCGCCCTCTGGCCTTCCGCGACCCCTTGCAGGGATCGCCCCATCGCTGGCTCCTACGGGTGGGACACCACCACGCCGATGAGGAGTCGGTCCTCCGGGCCCCCACCCACCGTCAGGCCTGGGAGACCGTTGCCCGCTCCCTGCCTGGGGGAGGAAGGGAATTGGCATCGCTGGTCGCTGACCGCTTCTCCCTTCCAGCCCCTGAGATGGTGCCAAGGCCCGGACCCGTCCCGACCGGCCTCCGGGCGGATGCGACGGGAGGTGCCGATTGGTTCACTCTGGCGGTAGACGACGAAGAGGTGACGGTGGCCTCCAGCTGTCCTGTGGACCTGGAAGACGAACTGGAGATCCGCTTCAGGTCCGGACGGGCAGTCCATTGGCTGGTGGTTCAACCCCAGTTCCTGGATCACCTTCGACAGGGGATGGGGCTGGATCCTTCCCTGCCGGAGGAGGGTCGATCCGTCGGGGAAGTGTCCGACGGCGTCGTTCTCGTGGCAGACGATGACCCCACCACCCGGCTCCTTGTGAGCCAGGTCCTCACTGGATCAGGTCTCACCGTGGAGGAGGCCCATGGTGGTGAGTCGACTCTCGCACGGATGACGGGAGTGGGCTCCCCGCCTGTCCGACTCCTGATCGTAGATCTGGCCATGCCTGACCTGAGCGGGAGGGAGGTCGTGCAAGCACTGCGGAGCAAGGGCGACCAGACGCCGATCCTCGTCCTCACCGGAGAAGAGGGAAGCGAGGTGGAGGTCGAGCTTCTGGAGCAGGGTGCCTCGGATTTTCTTCGGAAGCCACCCTCGCCTCCTCTCCTCCTGGCTCGCACCCGGGCCCTCCTGAGACGCTGACCGCCGGTCCCTGCGCGCATTGGCCGGTTCCCGGCTTGCGCCGGCGAACGGGATCTTAGAGACTTTTCTCAGCCTGCGCCCATCATACGGCGCACCATCTGGCAGTGTTCGTGCCCCCATCCGGCCGTTATTCCGTCCATCCTCCGTAACGTGTCCACCACCCGTACCTCTCCCCTCCGACAGCGCCTGGTAGACCGGCCCCTGGAGTCCATCGGACGGGTGGCTCGAAATGTGGCAGAGCACGCGGGTCAGTTGGGGATCCTGGTGTTCGGCTGTGCCCGAGCCTTCGTGACGATGAAGGTCTCGGCCCGGTCGGTGCTCCAGCAGATCTACGTCATCGGGGTGCAGAGCATCCCCATCGTGATCGTGACAGCCGTGTTGGCCGGGATCGTCACCAGTCAGCAGGGAGGGTACCAGTTCCAGGGGGCTGTCCCGCTCTACGTGCTGGGAAGCATCGTGGTGGCCTCGGTGGTTCTGGAGCTGGGACCGGTTCTCACCGCCATCGTTCTGGTTGGCCGGGTCGGAGCCCGGATCACCGCCGAACTCGGGACCATGAAGGTGTCTGAGCAGATCGACGCCTACCATGCGCTGGGGCGAGATCCCGTTGCCATCCTGGCTGCCCCCAGGGTTCTTGCCGGTGTCATCGCCGTCCCGATCCTGGTGGCCATCGCGAATGTGGTGGGTGTGTTGGCTGGAATGGTTGCCGCCCGTTTGACCCTGGGACTGGGCTACGAGTCGTTTCTCTATGGAGCCCGGCTCTTCTGGCACAACTGGGATCTCTTGTACTCCCTGACGAAGGCTGTGGTCTTTGGCCTCTCCATCCCCATCATCTCCATCCACATGGGGCTCAGGACCCGGGGCGGCGCAGCCGGAGGGGGGCGGACGACCACAGCTTCCGTCATGTTCATGACCCTGACCATCCTGATTCTCGACGCTCTCTTCCCCCCACTCCTCCTCCAATGACAGAACGAACCGGCGGAGGCGAGGGACCCATGATTCGCTATGAGGGGCTCTGGAAGGCCTTCGACATTCCCGTCCTCCAGGGAGTGGATCTGGTGGTGAACGAGGGCGAGATGTTCGGGATCTTCGGGCCATCCGGGACCGGAAAGAGCGTTCTCCTCAAGACCACCATCGGCCTCATCGACCTGGACCGGGGAGACGTGAGCGTGGCCGGTGACTCGGTCTATCGGAGTGGGAAGGATTCGCTGAAGCGCGTCCGACACCGGGTCGGGTACGTTTTCCAGAATGCGGCTCTCTTCGATTCCTTCACCGTGTACGAGAATGTGGAGATGGGCCTACCTGAAGGGGAGCTCCGGTCCATGAAGAGAATCCAGGTTACTGCACGGATCTGGGACGCGCTGGCGCTGGTGAACCTGGAACCGGCCGAGGTCATGCAGAAGATGCCGGCAGAGCTATCCGGAGGCATGAAGAAGCGGGTGGGCATCGCCAGGGCCATCGTGGGGCGTCCGCAGATTCTCCTCTGGGACGAGCCCACCACCGGGTTGGATCCGGTGAACACGGCAGCGGTCGAGCGACTCATCACTCGGCTCTCCGACGAGCTGAACGTCACCTCCGTGATCGTGACGCACGACATTGAGGGGGGGCTGGAGATGTGTGACCGGGTCGCCATGCTGGAAGGGGGCCACCTGCGGTTCGTAGGGACTCCAGAAGCCTTTCGGACCAGCCAGGATCGGGTGGTTCGAGCATTCGTGGATCGGGCGGCCGCATTGGCCGCCCTGGACGAAGTCGAGGTCTGATGAGCGGTACGGGAAGTAGCACGCAGAATCAGGGCAGGAACGGACCTTCCACAGAAGAACTGCGGAAGGCCACTCCGTCGGTGGCCGGAGGACGGGAGATCCGAATCGGCGTCTTCGTCCTGGTGGGAGCACTGGCTACCCTCATCCTCCTTTTCCTCCTCACCGACCCGGCCACCTTCAGAGGACGGTACGTGATCACCACCGAATTGGAGGATGCCGGTGGTGTCCGGGCCGGTGATCCGGTCCAGATGCGGGGGGTGAACATCGGTCGAGTTCGGAGCTTTGAGATGCGCCCACCTGGTGTGGCCATCCTCCTGGAGATCAACGGCCAGTGGGACATCCCCACAGACTCCCATGCCCGACTCGCAGGCGTCGGCCTTCTGGGTGGCCGGACCGTGGAGATCGTCCCAGGTGACTCGCCCCAGAGCCTACCGGCCGGCGCCGTGATCCCCGGGGATGCGGCAGACGGCCTCCTGGAGCTGGCTGACACCCTGGGCGACGACGCCATTGCCATCGCCCGGGGGATGAGAGACCTCCTCTCCGACACCACCATCGCCCACCTCCAGTCCTCGGCGTCGGAAATGGACCAGTTCCTGGCCATCCTGACCCGGGCCGCCGAGGAGCAACAGGAGGAGCTCCGCCGGCTCTCTCGTACCCTCTCCTCCTCCGCTGAACGAGTGGACGACGCGCTGGCCCGAGGAGACCTGGAACGGGCCCTGGCCCGAACCGACTCCACCCTGGCTATCCTCCAGGAGGCTGGAGGGAGCCTTGATCGGGCCACCCGGTCCCTTGAGGTGGTGCTTCAGCGGGTGGAGGAGGGTGAGGGGACCCTGGGACAGCTCTCCACCAATGACGAGCTGTATCAGAACCTGAACGGCGCTGCCCAGGCCATTCTGGAGCTGGCTGAAGACGTCCAGGAGAACCCGTCCCGCTACATCCGGCTGCGCCTCTTCTGATCGCGTCGCCGCCTACCATGGGCTTTCTGGCGCTCCCAACGGTGGCTCCCTGTACTTCTCCAACCGGCTTCGAGAGGCCCGGGGTTGCGCCTACCACCCGGGCGCCAGTTGGAATCCCCAGTGGGCTCCCTTGTCCGGCCGCTGCCAGGGCTGCGCGTAGTAGATCTCCATGATGAACATGCCCAGGAGGTTGATCCGGGCGCTGACACCGGTGCTGGCCACAGGGATCCGGTCCAGGGAAGTGGTGCTCCACTTCAGATTCGGCTCATTCTCTCCGTCCCATGCCACACCGGCATCGGCGAAGAGGACCAGCTCGGTGGGAACAAAGCCGAAATCCAGGATCCCGTACTGATCAGTCCCGATCAGGGGAATGCGAACCTCTGCATTCATGACTCCGACACGGTGCCCCTGAAGCCGGGTGAACTGGGGACAGGAACCGAATTCATCGGAAGGCACGCACTCCAGGGCCGGCTCGAAGGAATAGGCCGAATACCCTCGCATGTAGGTCTCCCATCCCAGGAAGTAGGGGCGGATCACCTGGAACTGGGTGGTTTGTCTCGGATCCCGCAGATCTGACTCCACGTCCGACCCGTACCGGCCCCGGTGCATCCCCCGGAAGGCGAGGGTCAGATTCTGGTGAGGGTTGAAGTATCGCCTATAATCAAGGTTCACCGACTGGAAGTTCACCGTTCCGGTGGTGGTCCCCACTTCGGCCCGGTATCGGGTCCCCCGAACGGGAGAGGTGAAGCCGAAGAAGGAGTTGTCCCCTACCAGGGCCACAGAGCTCTGGAAGAGATTCAGGGGATCCGGCACTCCCTCGGTGATGGTCCGCCGCTCCCGTTCCACGAGCTGACCGAACTGATTGTAGCGCAGGAGCTCTTCCTCCAGGTGGAAGCTCAGCCGGGTCAGGCCACCGGAGAAGTCCACCCGCCGGGTGGTGGAGAACGGGTAGGACGCCAGACCCATGGCTGAGGTGTCGAAGATCCGGAAGCGCTGCTGAATGAAGTCCACCCCTCCATCGGGTCGCCTGGTCCCATAGGCCTGAGGCAGCAGATATGGGATCCGACCTGCCGACACCCCCCAGTTCCAGCGCCGGGCCAGGTTCTGGTAGACGAACTGGCCCCCGATGTCCCGGGCCGTTCCCTGGGCCTGGACGGCCACGCCCAGATTCCGGTTCCCCAGCATGTCGGAGAAGAAGGCGGCGGCCGACCCACCGACGAAGGTGCCGAACTGGTCGGTGCCCACCCCGACCATGGGTTGACCCACCCAGTCCAGGCTCAGACCCGGGTCATAGGCCCGGGCCTGCTCGCCCTGGTAGGTGGAGGGCGAAGCCAGGGCCGTCTCGTAGTCCTGCAGGTAGGAAGCCACTCGAGAAGGAACTCGGAGCTCCCGGGGTGGAACCAGGCGCCCCACCGGATCCACCGTCTCGGCCACGGTCCGGGTCTCGTCCACCTGTTGGGAATCCATGGAGTAGACGTGGTATTCGAACTCATCGAAGACGGAGAAAACCACGGTTCCTGTCTCCCGAGCCACACTCATGGCCGGGGCATCACCGGTGATCCCACTCACTCCAGTGGCGATCCGGGTCACCCGCTGGACCTCGCCCGTCTCCATCTCCAGCCGGAAGATATCGCTGAAGCCGTCAGGGTCGGAGATGAAGTAGAGCCCCCGCCCATCGGGGGTGAACTGGGGATTGATGTGCTTGGCCTGCCCGAAGATCTCCAGGACCTGGATCTCGCTCGTCTCCAGATCGAACAGGGTGATCTGCATCTCCGAGTAGGAGAGTCGGTCGAAGTCCGTCTCCTCGCCTCGGTCCGAAACGTAAGCGATGTGCCGCCCGTCCGGTGAGAAGACGGGCTGGAAGACGGCGTGGCGATCGTGCGTATGCTGAGTCGTCTGACCCGTCTCCACCTCTACGGTGAAGAGGTCCGTCAGTCCTCCTACCTGTCCCGAGAAGGCCAGGTGGCGTCCATCCGGGGACCAGGTGGGCCCACTCACCTCACCGATCTCCTCGTCCAGGGGGACCCGGTTCTGTACCTGCCCTCGCTCCGAGTCCACGATGACGATCTCGTTCCGGCCGCCGGCAAAGACCACGAAGGCCACGCTCTCTCCATCCGGTGACCATCCACCGGCCGAATCGATGAACCGAAGGGCGTCCCAGTGGGGATCGGCCGTGGCGCTGGTGAGCTGACGGATGATCTCGCCGGTCCGCGCATCGGCCAGGAAGAGGTCGAAGGAGAAGAGGTCCTTCTCCGACATGAACACCATCCGACTCCCATCCGGGCTCACGGCCGGTGCCACATTCTGTCGTCCTGCGCCGGTGGCTGGCGACAAGAGGAGGGTGCCCACCTCAGCCGGAGCGGTGCGCCCCTCCATTAGGGGCCCATAGTGCTCCTCCACCGACTCCCGCCACTGGATGGAGAGGGTGTCGCTGGGCACACCCAGGACCTGCTCAATGGCCGGCTCCCATCCCACTCGCAACGCGGTTCGGAAGGTCCGGACCACGGCTTCGTCTCCGTAGGTTCCGCCCACATAGGTCCAGAAGGCCTGCCCGAATCGGTAGGGGAAGTAGCGTCGTTCCCGAGTGAGCTGCCGCAGGGTCGGGAAGTCGTCCCTGAGGTGCGCATCCCGAAGCCACATCCCTGTGTGGGTGTCATCCTGTCCCACCGAGAGGTACTCGGCCATTCCCTCGATCATCCAGAGTGGCACGCGGCCCAGAGCCTGGATCCCCCCCCCCCGACGCGACTGGGCCAGATCGTATTGGAAGGCGTGAACGAGCTCGTGTCCCAGGACGTGATCGGTGGCCGCATAGGAACCGGCCAGAGGCATGATGATCCGGTTCTTCAGGGATTCGGCAACCCCCCCCGTCCCTTCGCCAATCATCCCACTGATGACGTTCGTCTGCTGGAAATCCGGGTGGTCGGCGTAGAAGATGAGCGGCTTCCGCTCGGTGAACTCATGCTGGAAAAGCCTGGCCAGACGCTCGTACCACCGCTCCGCCATCCGTGTCACATCCTGGATGGCCTCTTCCTTCTCAGGGTAGTAATAGATGTCGAAGTGAGGGGTCTCGATCACCTGGAAATCGAAGTCGTCGTATTGGACCTTGTTCCGGCCGAAATACTGGGCCTCGACGGTGACCGGAAGGAGAAAGGCCAACGCCAGGACCGCAGCGATCCCAGCCAGAAGGTTGGCGGGAGCGCGCCGATCCCCGCGGCAGATAAACGGCATGATGGAACCTCGGATGGTCAAAGGAGCTCTTGCTGACCTCCAGCCACGTCTTGTACGGAGCCGGCGGGAAGGCGGGGAGCCGTTGGCTCTCCTACACGGGGTCCCCCTTCCGGGTCCGTTCCAGCTCAAGAAAGATCATGGTCGATGCACCATGGCACCCCCATGGGTCCGGCATGGCACCCCCATGGACCCGGATAACTTCGGCTCAGGGCAGGGAAGCGTTGCGTCACCCGTCGCCTCCCGACAGAATACGGTCGCTTCTCTTTGAGTTCCAACGATCCGGGAGGCCCGGTGGTGACGCACACCCTCCGTCGGGTACCGGGATCGTCAACGATCTTCCCACACCGTCTAGTCACACATGGGTTCTCCTCCATCGCATCCATCTGAAGCCAGGGACCTGGATCCGACTCCCCCTGACCCCGGGCCCACCTCGGATCCGGCACCTCTTCTGGCCAGGACCGAAATCGACACTCCTTCGGCACTGGTGGATCTGGACCGGGCTCGGGCCAACGCCCAGAAGACCGTCACCTTCCTGGAAAGTCACGGGCTCTCCTGGCGCCCCCATGTGAAGACCCACAAGAGTCGCACCATCGCCCGACTCCAGCTCGACGCCGGCGCCCGGGGGCTGACGGTGGCCACCCTCAAGGAAGCGGAGGCCATGGCGCCCCTGCGCGCGGATCTCCTCCTGGCCCATCCGCCGGTGGGAGCGGCCCGACAGACGCGCCTCTCCCGGTTCCTGGAGAGCCATCCACTCACCGTGGGACTGGACTCCTCCGAGTCCCTGGCCATCGTCCGACAGGCAGCCCGTGACGCAGATCGGACCGCTTCCATCCTGGTGGAAGCGGACGTGGGCATGGGCCGTGTCGGGCTTCCTGGACCCGCCGACGTTGTGTCCCTGGCCAGGGAGGTCAGTGACGATCCTCATACCCACTTCAGGGGCATCCTCTTCTACCCTGGACACATCCGGACCCGTGCCGAGGAGCAGGAGGAGGCCCTGCAGGCCGTGGCCAACCGAGTGGAGGAAATGCTGGGGGCTCTTCACGAAGCCCGCCTTCCCCCTGAGGTGGTAAGTGGAGGATCCACACCAACGCTCTGGCAGAGCCACCGGATTCCGGGGTTGACTGAAATCCGGGCCGGGACCTGCATCTTTCACGATCGCGACACCCTGGAACTCGGGGTCTGCACCCAGGATGAGGTGGCCTACCGGATCCTCACCTCGGTGGTCAGCACCAGCATTCCCGGTCAGGCCGTGGTGGATGCCGGCTCCAAGGCCCTGGCGAAGGAAGCGTTCCGAGGTGGAGGCGAAGGATTCGGACAGGTACTGGAGCATCCGGAGGTCGTGGTCCGGGCTCTCTCCGAGGAGCACGGGGTCCTGGACCTGTCCTCCTCCAATTGGCAACCCTGTGTCGGAGACCAGGTATCCATCATCCCGAACCATGTCTGCGTGTCCGTCAATCTCCAGGATCGCCTTCTGGCCGCTGATGCCCAGGGGTTCAGGGTCGTTCCTCTGGAGGCCCGGGGCCGGCTCCCCTGACGCACCGAAGGGGTCTCCCAGTCATCTGGGCCCCAATTGTCGTCTCGTCGTCCACACACTTCATTCCATCAACCCTGAGGAAAAACTTCCATGAGTGAGATCCAGACCATCAAGACAGACCGCGCGCCGGCTGCCATCGGACCCTATTCACAGGCCGTCGTGGTAGACGGCTGGGTCTTTGCCTCCGGACAGATCCCCCTGGATCCATCCACCGGGGAGCAGGAGAAGGGATCGGTGGCCGCCCAGACCGACCTGGTCCTCCGTAACCTGCAAGCCCTCCTCCAGGATTCGGGGGCCGACCTGGAAACGGTGGTGAAGACCACCGTCTTCCTTTCCGATATGGAGCGATTCAGTGAGATGAATGAGGTCTACGCCCGACACTTCGGGGACCACCGGCCCGCCCGGGCCGCCGTTCAGGCTGCGGCCCTCCCAAAAGGGGTGGATGTAGAGATTGAGGCCATCGCCCGGGTCAAGGGCTGAGGGAGTCGGCGCTTCGATTGCCAGGGAGCCGCCTCGCTGGATCTCCCCGCCCCGAACGCCATGCGGTCTGCCGGAGCCTCCCTCGCCAGGGTTTGACCGGGCTCCGGTGGACCCGCCCACATCAGGGATTCCGGACCTTCAATCAAATGAAGAGGGGAGCGCTTCGCCTACTCCGGCACCCCGGGCCAATGCTCCAGGAGGTCATTCAGCAGAGAGGACGCACCGATTCGGAAGGTCTTCGGGCAAATGTAGTCATCTCCCATCTCCGACGCCGCCAGGTGAATCCACCGATTGGCTGCAGTCTGAGTTCGAATCCCGCCAGCCGCCTTGAATCCCACCTGGATACCGGTCCGACGCCGGTACTCCTGGATCTCGTTCAACATGACCAGGCCCTCCGGAAAGGTGGCATTGACCCTTTCCTTGCCTGTAGAGGTCTTCAGGAAGTCGGCCCCGGCCATCAAGGCGATCCGGGCGGCCAGGGCGACCCGCCCCCGGTCTCCCAATTCCCCTGTGGCCAGGATGACCTTCAACGTTGCTCTCCCCACAGCCTCTCGAAATCGGGAAAGCTCCTGGTAGAGCTCTTCCCATCGTTCCGTAAGGGCCAGGTCCCGGCGGATGACCACATCCACCTCCCGGGCTCCGGCCTCTACGGCAGACCGAATCTCCAGCAACCGAGCCGGGAGGGGGGTCAGGCCGTGTGGAAAGGCGCCACCGACCGTCGCCACAGGAACGCCGCTTCCTTCCAGAACATCCAGAGCTACGGGAATGAAGGGGAAGTGGACACACACCGCAGCCACCCGGATCACGCCCTCCGGGTCCTGAGAGGGAGCTCTGCCGTCCTCCCTTCGGCTCGCCTCCATGGGCCCCCCTCGTTTGTTGAAACCCAACGGGTCTCGTCCCTGTCGACAGAGCCGTCGAACAACCTCCGGCGTGTCATCGGAGGACAGGGATGTCAGGTCCATTGATCGCAGTGCTTTGGTAGCCTTTACCTCATCCATTTTCGAGGGGAAGGTCGTCCAGATGTCCTGGAGGCGGTCGTCCAGGATTTCATCCGGAACGGGTGCGCCTTTCATCCAGCCTGGGTCCAGGTGCGTGCCTGGATTCACGGGGTTTTCCGGGTTCGAAGCGGTCACGGGCTCAGTGGGGATGAAGGCATGGATCAAAGACCGTCGAATGAATGGAAGGTGTCGAAGTCAGTTGGGGGGTGCCCCACCCTCACCGGCCCGTCGAGGCAGGAAGGGCACCGAGTCGCCAGGGGCCAGGACCCACTCCTCGAACCATTGGGCTCGTCGAATGGTCCGGGTATCTCTCTGAGTCACCCAGACCTCGCTCTCCATGGGGAGGAGAACGGGAGCCTCGCCGGCCAGGTCGCCCGGTGGAAAGACGGCTCTTCCGCCAGCCTCTTCCTGAGGCTCAGGGGTCAGAAACCGCCATTCGACGGCTCGGATGAGAGTGTCAGCCCCGATCTCGAGGCGTCCATCAAGATGGGGATGTTCTTGATGGCGACCGCAGAAGCGAACGAGAGCCACTTCCTCGCCCGATGCCTGGGGAAGAAGTTGGAAATAGTGGTTGTTGCCAAAGGACTCCAGACCGAAGTGTGGGGCCAGGTCTGCATCGAGGGGGGCGTACGACCACGAAGAAAAGGAGCCAGAGCGGTCCGTCCGTCGTACGGGGAAGGCGTATCCTTCCCGGTCGATCCTCCGTTCCCATCCCAATCGTAGGAGTGGGGACGACCCTCGTTGACCTGGAGCGAGGATTCCGCCTTCGCCGTCCTCCCCCAGCCCCGAGTTCATCCTCAACGTGTCCACCTGCACCCGGGTGTAGGTCGCCACCCCCAGGGTGTCCAATCCCCCTGGATGCTTCGCACGGGCCACCTCCCAAAGGACACGGCCCAGGCCTTCCTCATCGTCCCCCTCGCAGGTGGGCCGCTCTCCTTCCACCTGGAAGCCCGGAAGAGGGATGGGTCTCGGAATCAGGGTTACCGTTCCCTGGTCCCCAGCCCCCGACACCGTCCACTCCAGCGGGTCGTAGCCCATCCGCTCCACCCGGAGGGCCAGAGCATGGTCGGCCAAACGACCCTGCCAGCGCACTGGAACCATGACGGAGAACCGTCCGTCCTGCCCTGTAGGCGTGGAGGCCACGACCCGTCCCTGGGCCAGGAGTTGGACGCTGGCTGCGCTCACGGGTCGTCCGTCCGTATCCAGCACCTCCCCAGTCAGCTCGTCCCCCCTCCAGTCCACCTCACTGCCCCACCCACCCACGCTCAGGGGCAGCAGGAGGAGGCCCAGTAGAAGCGGGATGATGAGGCGAGTTAAGGACACGAAATACCTTGGAAGGGGTGAACACATCCTTTCCCCTTCTAACGCGCCGCGGGGGCCATGTTCCCCTCGGGGCCGTCAGGGTGAGGGTCTGGTCGTCCGCCGAAGGAGTGGAGGAATCAGGAGGACCGGGCCCGGGATGGCCAGGCCAGAAGGAGAAGGTCCTGATCCAGGCCCTGGCCTTTCCCCGGAGCGGGACATACTATCTCGGCTTGAGTCGTCCATATGACCCGGTTTGTCCCTGCCGGTCTCTCTGAACCGGCTTTCAATCAGGCAACTTCCTGGGTCTCATGCTGGCACGACAGATGCAAAAGAAAAACCTGCTGATCCGGGATCCAGAGCGGTTCCCGGGTGCCTTCCACACTGGAGCGTTCACTCGATGAAGAAGATCCTTATTCCCCTGGACGGATCCGAACTAGCAGAGCAGGCCCTGGATCCTGCCCTGCGCCTTGCGTCCCGGCACGGCACCGACGTGGTCCTGGCCTCTGTGGTCTCCGATCTTCCCCCAGTTCCCCTTTCTGCCGGCGACGGCGAACTCGTGTCCAACTGGCTCAAAGAAGAGGAGGAGCGGGCAGCTCGGTACCTTGAGGAGGTCGAAAAGCGCGTCAATGAGCAGTACCCGGGAGTTTCGGTGGACACCCGAGTAGAGCTGGGCCCGGTATCCCGCACGCTCCTGGCCCAGGCCGAGGAAGCGGGAGCCGAACTCATCGCCCTCACGACCCATGGAAGAGGGGCCTGGCAGCGAGCATGGCTGGGGAGCGTGGCCGACGGGGTGATCCGGAAGGCGCACCGGCCGGTCCTTCTCCTCGGTAACAATGAAGGGAGCCGGGATCTCTTCCGCCAGGACTCGTCTCCCTCCCACGTCATGGTCCCTCTGGATGGATCCCGGGCTGCGGAGCAGGTTCTGGATCCGCTCCGGGCCATGCTCCCGGAGACGGGGGGGAAGGTGACTCTGATCTCGGTACTTCTCAGGCCGTTCCCCCTGGCGAGTACCTACCTCCCCCACGCCGTCGAGGAGGGGACGATCCTGGAGGAGCGAGAGAAGCGTACCCGAGACTACCTGGAGGAAGTGTCAGAGCGGTGGAGCCCGGAGGGGGTGAAGGTGGTCACCGACGTGGTGGCAGCTGAGGATGTGGCATCGGCCCTCCTGAACCGTTCCAAGGAAGATGGCGTGGACCTTCTGGCTTTGAGCACCCGTGGACGGGGAGGGGTCAGCCGACTGGTCCTGGGAAGTGTAGCCGACAAGCTGGTCCGGAGCGCCCAGCTTCCGATTCTGGCCGTCCGCCGTGCTCCTGACGAATCGGAGGACTAGCACAATGAGTCAGGGATTCGCCGGCATTCGTCACGCGGCGAATCCCTGACTCATTGCACTCGGAAGCCGTTCAAGCATCACAGGGGGCCCAAAAAGAAGCCGAGGCGCATGGGTCAGCTGAGGGGCCAGAAAAAGAGGATGAGGAGGATGAACACCGCCCCCACCCCATAGAGCGGTGCCAGTTGCCGGGCCAGAGCCCGGCCACCCATGACCCAGGCCACCCCCAACTTGAACACCAGATTGGAAAGGGATGCCACCAGGACCACTCGCCAGAGCATGGCTGGCTCTACCCGTCCTTCCCTGGTCAGGTGGGCTGTGGAGAGGGTAATGGCGTCCATATCCGTCATGCCTGAGATCAGGGCGATGACGTAGAGTCCCTCGGCCCCGAACCAGTTCTCGCCTGCTGCTACGGCCAGGAGAATCAGACCGTAGAGGCCCCCGAATACCAGAGCAGGCCGCAGCTCAGTAGGATTTTCCTGCTCCGGCATGGCATCGGGTTCCCCTTGCGCATGCCGCCGCCAGCTCATGAACGAAAGGATGGCGAATCCCAGGAGGACAGTGGCAACCGGTGGTCCCACCTCCGGCAGTGCCTCCGGCACGACTACAGCCATCTCCACCAGTACCCGAACGAAGACCACCGTGGAGGCGATCATGATGACCACCCCGGAGGATGGGACCCTGACTCCAGTCACCGCAGCCCTTCGAGCATAGCTTACCGTCGTCGCGGTGCTGGAGATGGTTCCACCCAGAATCCCGGAAAGGGCCGTGCCTGCCCGAGCCCCCAGGAATCGGTAAGCCAGGTACCCGGCAAAACCGATCCCAACGATCAGAACCACCATGAGCCAGATCTGGCGGGGGTTCAGAACGTCGAAGGGACCGTAGGACTGGTTCGGTAGAACGGGAAGGATGACCAGGGTCAGAAGGGCAAACCGCATGACGGCCGCCACATCCTTCTCGCCCAGTGTCTCAACGAAGCGCCGAGCTCGGGCCTTGGCGTGGAGGAGGAATGCCAATGCCCCCCCAGTCACGATGGCTACTTCCACGTAGCCGACCATGAGGTATGCAGCCAACCCGAAGGTGAGGAGGATGGCCACCTCGGTGGTGAGCCCCGGGTCCGGAAGCCCGGCCCGGAGCTTCATGAGATTGGCCGTCACCACCAAACCGGCCAGGGAGACAATCCCCGCACCCACGACCCAGCCGCCAAACTCCAAGGCCAGGAGGGAGGTGAGCGCGCCCAGAAGGGCAGTCAGGGCAAAGGTCCGAAGGCCCGCGATGGGACTTTCTGCCCGTTCCCGTTGAAGCCCGACCAGGAGACCGATCCCAACGGCGATCCCCAGCCGACCGAGCGTAGAACCCAGTTCAAGCTCCATTCGGCTCCGGATTGGCAGCCGAATCGTCGGGGCGAGGAAGTCGTACGTGGAATGTGCTCCCTTCGCCCAGCTCACTCTCTGCCCAGACCCGGCCACCGTGGGCTCTCACGATACCCCGGGCGATGGCCAGCCCCAGGCCGATTCCTTTCCCACCCGTCTTCTCGGCTCGCCAGAACCGATCGAAGACCTGATCCAGGTGATCCTTGGGGATTCCAGGCCCGTTGTCCCGTACCGCGAGACAGATTTCGTCGTCAGACTCCCACGCTTCCACCTTGACAGTGCCCCCCCCTGGCGTGTGCTTGACGGCATTTCCCACCAGATTGGAAAGGACCTGTAACACCCGGTCACCGTCGGCCAGAACATGAAGGTCGGAATCGCCGTCCACCTCCTGCTTCAGGGTCACAGCCTTCACCCGGGCCAGCGGATCGATGAGTTGGAGGGCTTCATCAATGAGGGGTGAAAGGGGACGGAGCATGGGATTCATGGCCAGATGTCCTTCCTCCATCCTCCGGACTTCCAGGAGTTCATGGATCAGGCGCTGCATCAGTTCAGCCGACCGCCGGATGGCTGACAGGTAGTAGTCGTCGCCGACTGGTGCCCCTGCCGATCCCCCTTCTCTCCGGGAGCGAGCCCGTTCCAGGGCCTCCAGTCCGATGAACACTGCCTGAAGCGGATTGCCCAGGTCGTGGGAGACGACCCCGAGGATATCATCGCGGGCCCGGATAGCTCGCTGGGCGTTTTCGTATAGCCGGGCGTTCTCCACGGCCATTCCGGCCCGGAGCCCCACTTCCCGGGCCACCTCCAGGTCCGCTTCATCGTAGGGTCGTCGCTCACTGGAGGCGATGAGACAGAGGGCACCCAGAACCTTTCCTCCTATCTCCAGCGGCACCGCCATGAACGAGACAGCGCCCAGTCCACCCAGGGCCTCCCGGTGACGTGGGCTCTGAGCCAGAGAATCCAGGACCTCCGGGGTGACGGGCGTGACCAGGTGGGCATCGCCATGGACCAAAGCCCGATAGGCCAGGTGGTTGCGCGTCCGATCCAGATCGATCTCCTCCAGGGTCTGGGCCGACGCCGGGTCCACGCCCTCGCGGGCCGACACCCGGATCCGGCGCACCTCCCCCACCTCCTCCAGGAGGTCGATGATGCAGTACTCCGCCAACTCACTCACCACGATCTCGGCCAGCGTGGCCAGGGTCTGGTCCCACTCCAGCGACTCGGCCAGGACGTTGCTCACCCTGACCAGAAAGCGCTGCTGCCGTTCAGCTCGGTGTCGCTCGGAGATGTCTCGCAGAACCACGGTGTAGAAGCGTTCGCCATCCACATCCGTCTGAATGATGGAGGCTTCGGCAGGGAACACCTCACCGTCTTTCCGAAGACCGGAGATCTCCCGTCGCTCTCCCATGGGTCGAGCCCGCGCCGTAGACCGGCCGAAGCCGTGGATGTGGTCCCCGTGGGACTCTCGGGCGGTGAGGGGAAGGAGGATTTCCAGCGGCCGACCCATTACCTCTGGCGCCGCCCAGCCGAAGATCCTCTCGGCACCTCTGTTGAAGAGGGCGATCCGTTGCCGGGAATCGACGGAGACGATGGCATCCGACGCCATCTCCACGATGCCCGAAAACTTGGCTTCCGAACTCCGGAGGGCGTCTTCCCGAGCCTGGCGCAAAGCATCCTCGGCCAGGAGGTCGCGAGTCCGGTCCTGGAGCTGGTGAAGTTCCGTCAGGTCCAGCCCGGTGCAAACGATCCACTCCTGCCCCTCCATCTCCCCCTGCAGAGTGGCCGTAGTCCACGCCATAGGGCGGCGCTCGTGATTTCGGGTGACCCACGAGACCTCCGCTCCCGCCAGGTGCTCACGCGTCCCCGAAAAGAGCCCTTCCAGCAAGGTCTGGGCTTGAGGCAGGTCGTCGGGATGAAGAAGGAACCAGACCGGGCGGCCCAGAACCTCGTCCCTCTCGTACCCGGACACCCGTTCGGCTGACCGATTGAAGAGCTGGATGGTGGCTTCCCGATCCAGGACCACCACCGGGGTGGACACCGTCTCCAGGACGGCTGGCAGGAGGCCTTCGATGGCGTCGGGAAGCCGAGTGGAGTCCATGCGGTTGGAGTCCGTGGAGGAGAGATCCTGATTGAAAAGGATGCCTTCAAAAGGCTGTTGAAGCACAGGAGCGACCGCCGCGTCGGGGTCTTGCGGCCCTGGGCGAGGCGGAGCCTTGAAGGCGATGCCGCAGTGCTTCGGCAAAGGGCTCCAACGACGATCCAGGGCCGCAACCCCTCGAAGCCCTTCGGGTTGGGGCGGCAG
>PWWP01000209.1 GCA_003562075.1 Gemmatimonadota bacterium | reverse complement strand
CCAGTACGACATGATCAAACGCCTGGAACTGCGGGTGCAGGATCATGAACTGTTGATTGCACACTGCCGGACCAGAGGCATTGGCTTTCTCTCTTCTCCCTTTGACCTTGACAGCATCGACCTGCTGGACCGTCTGGGGCTGGATACGATCAAGGTCCCCTCGGGCGACATCACAAATCTGCCCTATCTGCGCAAACTTGGCGCTTTGAAAAAAAGGATCATCATGTCCACCGGCATGGCAGACATGCAGGAAATCGGGGATGCGCTGCAGGTGCTGGTTTCCAGCGGCACACCTAAAAAAAGCATTACAGTGCTTCACTGCAATACGGAATATCCCACACCCTTTGAGGATGTCAATCTGCGTGCCATGCCGGCCATCAAACGGGCATATGATGTCCATATTGGCTACTCGGACCATACCACGGGAATTGAAATACCCATCGCGGCTGCGGCGCTGGGCGCAACGGTGATCGAAAAGCATTTCACGCTGGACCGGAACATGGAGGGCCCGGATCACAAGGCCTCGCTGGAACCGGATGAACTTCAGCAAATGGTTGCCGGCATCCGGCATGTGGAGCAGGCCCTCGGCAGCGGAGCCAAAAAACCATCGCCATCCGAGGCCAGGAACATGCCCGTGGTAAGAAAAAGCATTGTTGCTGCAAGGGATATCAACAAAGGCGAAGCGTTCTCCGAAGTCAACCTTGCCGTCAAACGTCCGGGAAGCGGCCTGTCGCCCATGCTGTGGGATGAGGTGCTGGGCAGGAAAGCAGACAGGGACTTCAAAAAAGACGAATTGATCACTTTATGAGAAGAAAAATCTGTATTTTTACGGGTACGCGTGCCGATTACGGACTGCTTGAACCGCTCTTGCACCAACTCAGGAATGAACCCGGCGTGGAGTTGCAGTTGCTTGTGACCGGCATGCACCTGTCTCCGGAATTCGGCCTGACGCACCTCGATGTGGACACCGCCGGATGCCATCAGGTGGAAAAGGTCGAAATGTTACTCTCCTCCGATACGCCTGTCGGCATATCCAAGGCCATGGGCCTGGGCATGATCTCTTTTTCCGAGGCGTTGCAGCGTCTCGAACCTGATTTGCTGATCGGCCTGGGCGACCGGTTTGAACTGCTTGCCGCCGCCGCCGCCGCCACGGTCATGCGTATCCCCATAGCACATATTCAGGGTGGCGAAACAACCGAGGGTGCGATGGATGAATCCTTTCGCCATGCCATAACAAAAATGAGCCGCTGGCATTTCGCATCCACCGAAGCCTACAGGAAGCGGATTGTCCAGATGGGCGAACATCCCGATCGGGTATTCAATACGGGCGCGCTCGGAATTGACAACATCAGGCAGATGGACCTGCTGTCCAGGACAGAGTTGGAAAAGGAGCTTTCGTTCAGGATCACCGACAATACCCTGCTTGTTACCTTTCATCCTGTGACACTGGAAGACCGTACGGCAGGCTCCCAGTTCGGGGAATTGCTGGATGCGCTGGACCGGATCGAGGATGCGAGGGTTGTCTTTACCAAGCCCAATGCCGATACCGACGGACGGATCATCATTACCATGATTGATGACTATGTCAAAAGAAATCCCGGCAAGGCGGTTTCCTTTGTATCGATGGGGCAGAGGCGTTATCTATCCACCCTGAAGCATGCCGCATGCATGGTGGGCAATTCATCCAGCGGGATTATTGAAGCGCCCAGCCTGAAAACAGGAACCGTGAACATCGGTGACCGTCAAAAAGGAAGGATCCGGGCTGAAAGTGTTATCGACTGTGAACCGCGCAGTGATGCGATCGCATCGGCCATAAAAACCTGTTTGAGCGCTGCATTCAGGGACAAGCTTGGCAGTATTTCGAATCCCTATGAATTGCAGGGAGAGATGACATCCCAAAAAATCAGGAAAATCCTTCTTTCATGCCCATGGGATGGTTCGGCGAAGAAGGCTTTTTATGACCTTAAAACCTGACAACATCAAGACGCTACAAATATCCAGGAAAATGACACTACAACAATTCAAGAGCATTATTATTGACCAGTCCGCCCCTGTCAAGGAGGCATTGGTCAGGCTGGAACAAAACGAACAGAAGATCCTGTTCGTGGTCGAGAATGGAAACCGTCTGATCGGTTCACTCACCGATGGCGACATCCGAAGATGGATCCTCAAGGACGGTCCGTTGAATGCCAGTGTGGAGAAAGTGTGCTTCAAGGGAACATTCTTTGTCGAAACCGGGTATGATCTGCAACAGGTAAAGGAGGGTATGCGAGAGCGTAATGTTACCTATGTACCTGTTTTGAACCAAAATCATGAGATCAAGGAGTTCCTGATTTATGACAAGCTTTTCAACAGCCAGATCATCAAAAGGCCGGGCAATCTTGTTGATGCCGATGTGGTGATCATGGCCGGCGGCAAAGGAAATCGCCTGGATCCATTCACCAGGGTGCTTCCAAAACCATTGATCCCGGTCGGAGACAAAACAATCCTGGAATACATCATATCCAAATTCCTGCCATATGGTGTAGACCATTTCTATCTGTCGCTTGGGCACAAGGCAAATATCATCCGATCCTATTTTGAGGATCTGGAGCCGGACTACAACATCTCCTATCTGATCGAAAACAAATCGCTTGGCACCGCTGGAGCGCTGAAAAAGCTCGAAGGTAAAGCAGACGGCGAAATCATCCTGACCAACTGTGATACTATTATTGAAGCCAATTACGCCGATCTGCTGAAACACCACCGGGATATGGGAAACGACATGACCATGGTATCCTCGCTGAAGAATTACCGGATTCCGTACGGCGTTTGCAAGGTTGGCAGTGATGGAAAACTGGTTCGCCTCGAAGAAAAACCGGAATACGATCTGCTGGTCAATACCGGGATGTATATCCTGAATTCGGATCTGCTCCGCTATATACCGGATGGTGAATTTTTCCATGTCACTGAACTGATCGAGAAGATCTCAGACCGTCACAAGATTGGAATATTCCCGATCAGCGAAAATTCCTGGATCGATGT
>PWWP01000247.1 GCA_003562075.1 Gemmatimonadota bacterium | reverse complement strand
GGTTGGCACTCGCACACAAGCCGTTGCCGTCGTATTGTGGCAGAAACGGAGCCTGTCCCGCACCGGACCGGAGTCGGTTCGGCATCCAACCGGCGGTGGGCCTTTCAAGATCCCGACGGAGGAAGACCCGTGGTTTCAGGACAAGAAGGGCATCGTCGGCGTAATGTGGACATCCATCTCCAGGTCGGCGACGAGCGTTCGCCGCAGGAGGAGTCAGCGAAGCCCAGGGAGCGGCCCACGCCCACCTTCATGGCCCTGATCGTGGCTGACCTTCGGGGAGTGGGTCTGGGAGCCAGTAGCGAAGGTCTTCCTCCCCTCTCTCAAAGAAAGGCTACTCCGGTGGACCGGGACGACCTGGACCAGGTTCTGGCCGGCTTCGGCTCCGAGGTGGAGGTACCGGTGGGCAACGCCGGCTTTCCCATGAGTCTTCGGTTCCAGGAGATGGAGGATTTCCACCCCGATCGTCTCATCGCTCGAGCTCCCCTCCTCCGAACCATCCGGGAACTACGATCCAGGGTGGAGGAGGGACGGGATCCGGTGAGTGGGGCCCAGGCCTCGCCAGCCCAGGAGACCGATAGTCAGGTCATGGACGGGGAGGGACTCCTGGACGAGATCCTCACTGAAGCCGGAGGGCCTCGGCGTTCCAACGGCTCGGAGGGCACACCCGGTGATCTGGCTGCCACTGAGGGGAATGGACCGGGAGACATGCAGGCCTTCCTGCGTAGAGTCACCCAGCCCCACGAGGTGACGCCAAAAGGGGAAGGGAGGGAGCGCCGCCTGGCCATCCTCGATGAAGCCATGGCCGCTCGGCTCCGGTCTCTCCTTCGCCATCCGCGGTTCCAGGCCATGGAGGCCCTCTGGCGTGGCATCTCCTTCCTGGTTCATCGCCTGGAAACCGGACCTCGACTTAAGATCTGCCTCCTCCACGCCACCCCTGAGGAGTTGTCCTCGGCAGCTGGCGAAGGGGGCCTGAGCCCGATGCTGGCTGCTGCCGCGGAGGACCTTCCCGGAGCCCCGGAGTGGAACGCCATCATGGTCCACCAGTCCATTTCCCGGGAACCGTCGGACATGCTCCTCCTGGAGGCCCTGGCTCGGACCGGACAGGAGATGCAGGTGCCCATCCTGGCCGAGGTGGATCCCACTCTCCTGGAGTCCGATGAGGGGCCCGAGTCCGGGGACGCAGGGGACGAACGGAATCACTGGTCCCGGGTGCGGGAACATCCAGGCGCAGCCTTTCTCGGGCTCCTCCTGCCCCGCTTTCTCCTGAGAGCTCCCTATGGGGAGGAGGAGAATCCGATGGAGCTCCTGGATTTCGAGGAGCTGGAGCCAGAGAAGGATCCGGAGTTGGCCCATCTCCTCTGGGGACATCCGGGCTTCCTGGCCGTCCTGCTCCTGGGGACCGCCTTCCAGGAAGGGGCCGCGTCCGAGGTCCTCCCGGGTCGGGGAGAAGTGACGGGACTTCCCCCTGTGGTTCACAGGGGAGGAAACGGAGCCGTGATCCTCCCACCTGTAGAGGTGGCACTGGGCGGCGGTGAGGTGACCCAACTGGCTCGAGCAGGCTTCATTCCAGTGGAGGGGCGACCCGGTGAGTCGACCCTTCGGATCCGGGATCTTCCCTCTGTTGCCACATCCGGGCAGCGACTTCAGGGGATCTGAGAGGCTGAGGCCTGATGGAGCAATTGATGTGACGCACTGGCGCGTGTGCGTCCCAGGGAGCTTCATGCGTCGGTCCAGGCCGATATGGCCTGGGGCGACAAGTTCCCCGGCGCCTGGTGATTGGGTAAGGTTCAGGGTCCCCTCCCCCCGAACACCGGATCTGTGATATGGCCAGAGGCAAGGCCCTGAAAGAAAATGCCTACCGGATTCTGGCCAGTGTGCCACTACTCCGGCGTTTTTTCGCACCCGACCTCCCTGCTTCCCGGCCGCCTCCCTCCCCCGACCAGCGGCTCAGGCTCGAGATCGTCAGCCACTGCTGGCGGTATGACCGTCTCCTCACCTACCAGCTCAGCTCTCTGGCCTTAGCTCCGCCCCGAGAGGTTGAGGTGCGGATCACCGTCTTCCACAGCCAGGAGGATGAGCCTACGGTAGAGGCCCTGCATTATTTTCAGGCCCAGGGGATTCCCGGCGTGGAAGTGAATCCCTGGCCCTTGGATCGAGGCCGCCTTTTCCGTCGGGCCATCGGCCGAAACCTGGCGGCCCGGCAGACGGAGGCTGATTGGATCTGGTTCACCGACTGCGACATCCTCTTCGGGGAAGGTGCGCTGGATCGGTTGGGCAGGGAGGTGCGAGATCGGCAGGACTTCCTGGTCTTTCCCCGGACTCACATGTGCTCCCCCCTCCTCCCCGGCAACGATCCCATCTTCAGGGACCGGAAGGACCTACCTGGAATCCTGACCCTTGATACGGACGGGTTCGAGCCCGAAACCCGGGATCGGGCCGTGGGGGGATTCCAGATCGTCCGGAGTGACGTGGCTCGAGCAGCCGGCTACTGCGGGAACATCTCCTTCTACCAGGAGCCTGTGGCCTCGTGGCAGAAATCCTATGAGGACCGAACCTTTCGCTGGCTCCTGGGGACCCAGGGGACGCCGGTGGAGGTCGATGGTTTCTACAGGATTCGCCATCAGGCCAAGGGCCGGAAGGGGAAAGTCCCCGGTCGGTCGAAGGATAGAGGGTGAGGTGAGCTCACGGACGGCGGGCTTGGAGTTGGCAACGGCGTCCAGGGGCCGGGACCGGATCCTTTTTGACCCGGAACGGGTGACCGATCCTACGGCCCGTCTGTTCGACCCGTCCCAGTGGATGGCCCAGGAGAAGGTCGTCGCCACCTATCATGGTCGAGGTCCCACCTATGTATTGGCGGCCGGGGAGGTGGAGTGGGTTCTGCGCCATCTCCGCAGGGGGGGATTTCCAGCCCGGTTGGTGGAGGATCGGTACCTCTGGGTGGGGGAGGCACGATCTCGACCCTTTCGGGAGCTGCGGATCCTGGCCCATCTGGCCAGGGAGGGATTCCCCGTACCCCACCCCGTTGCGGCGGGGGTTTGGCGGCATGGGCTCATGTACGACGGCGATATTATCACCACCCGGGTGCCTGGAGAGCCCCTGTCCCTGAATCTTCGGGAGGACCGTCCATCCCCCCGGGCCTGGCGGGGAATTGGAAAGACCCTTCGCCGTTTCCATGAACGAGGGGTCTATCATGCCGACCTTTCGGCCGGGAACGTCCTGGTGGGAGCAGAGGGCGTGTTCCTCATCGATTTCGACCGAGCCCGGATCCGTAAGCGGGGAAGGTGGATGCAGCGGAATCTGGACCGGCTGGAGCGATCGGCCAGGAAGCTGGCGGGGGCCGAGCGTTGGGCGGCTCCCCGGTGGCAGGCGTGCTGGTCGGCCCTGTGGACCGGCTACAAGAGCTGGAACGGCTGATCGAGGACGCCTGATCCAGAGCGGTGGGTCTCAGGGCCCGGTGTTCGGAGGGCTCGTTTCTGCTCGCTTTCCTGCTGGGTCGTCCTCCAGCCGGTGGCCTTGGCGTCGGGCCTCAGTCACTCCCCACGGAAATCGGGGCCGTGGCTTCGTAGATATTCATCGTGTGGGCTCGGACCCGACGATAATCGGTGAGGACTCCGGTAAGGAGGAGGCTCAGGGTTGGATCTATGGGGCTCTCCATCATCCGTTGCAGGTGATCGTTTCGGAGCTCCTTGATCCGCCGGGTGATGGTGGAATTCATACTCTGGGCCGTGGCTGAATCCAGTGCCCGGCGTTGCTGATAGGCCTCCGTCACCTCTCGGAGGAACTCGGCCACCATGTCGTGGAGTTCGCGGAGCTCCTCCTGCTGTGGGGCGGGCAGCTCCAGTTTGAGCTTCTTGAGCTTCAGGTAGGCTCGGAGGATGCTGGCCAATCGGTCGCTCATGGACTCGTACTCATGGGCGATCCGGAGCTGGGTCTTGGCTTCATCGGCGATGGCATGGGGTACGGTGGCGTCCAGGAGATCGGTGAGAAAGGCCATGATCTCCTGCTGGACATTGTCCAGGACCTCCTCCCGGTGGAAGGTCTTCTGGATCAGGCGCTCGTCCTGGGGGCCGTTGAATCCCAGTTGGCGGATCCAGTCGATCATCTTCACGGTGCCCAGACCCATCTGGACCACCTCACCCCGGCTCTGCTCCACCCCCAGGACCGGTGCGTCCACACCCCGGGAATCCAGGTGCTTGAGGTGCCGGACCTCCTTCACCCCCGGATCGGGGACGATTCTTCGGAGGAGCTTCGCGAAGGGACCCAGGAAGGGGAGGAAGAGGGCCGTGTTCGTGACGTTGAAGAGGGTGTGGGTGAGGGCGATTCCTGCCGTGATCACGGCCCCGAACTGGATGGGGTCAGGGGCAGTCTCAAAGGTGAGGGTCAGGGGATCGGCACCATGGACCCCCTGGATGATTCCCGCCACGAGCTGAATGTACCAGGCGAAGATCAGCGTGATCCAGAAGACGCCGAACACATTGAAGAGGACGTGGGCGTAAGCTGAGCGCTTGGCGGCCGTGTTCGCTCCCACCGATGCGATCATGACGGTAATGGTCGTGCCGATGTTCTCACCCAGGACCAGAGCCGCAGCCGTGGTGAAGGGGATGACCCCGGTGGCTGCCAGCCCGATGGTGATCCCCAGGGTAGCGCTGCTGCTCTGGACCATGAAGGTGAGGACGGCCCCCAGAACCACGCACTTCAGGACGCCCAGGTAACTGGTGGCCTCGAACCATGCAAAGGCCTCCACGAATGCGGGAATGTCCCGCATGGGGGCGAATCCCTCTTTCATGAGCTCCAGGCCGAAGAAGATCATCCCCAGCCCCATGACGGCCATGGCGATGAAACGGGGCTTGTCCTTCTTGCTGAAGAGGTAGACCAGGGCCGCTACACCTAGGATGGGGAGCCCGTACTCGCCGATTTTCAGGATGAGGATCCAGCCCGTGATGGTGGTGCCGATGTTGGCACCCATGATCACGCCCATGGCCTGGGGAAGTTGCATGAGGCCGGCGTTCACCAGGCCCACCACGATGACGGTGGTGATGGTGGAGGACTGGACCAGGAGGGTGACGGCAGTCCCGGCGCCGGTGGCGGTGACCCGATTGGTGGTCACCAGGCTGATCATCCGCCGGAGAGAGTTTCCGGCTACCGCCTGCATTCCCTCGGACATGTACTTCATGCCCAGCATGAAGATGCCGAGGCCCCCGATGGCGGCCATCGCCATTGGGAGTGCGAGGCTCAGGGTTTCGTTCACGGGTTCACGGGCGAGGGGAGACGAGGCCGCACCGATCCACGGTTACTGTCGCGTGACAAGCTCGTCACATGCCCTCCTGGCATCAAGGGGCCCTGCGCCACCGGAGCGGTCTGCTCGGTGCCGCTGAGGATTGCGAAGTTACCCCTCCTTTGTCGTATCTTGGAAGAACACTCGGAACATCCCTCTCGGGACCGATCACTCGCTGCAGAGGCTTACGAACGTGGACAGGAATAGAGCTGGGAACGGACGACTCGCACCTGCGCTGGCTGGCATGTTAGCGCTCATGGCTGTGCTGAATGCCCCTCTGGATCTGGTCGCTCAGGAGACCTATCAGGCACCAGCGCCGGAGATTCAGGAGATTCTGGAAGCTCCGCCCTTGCCGGACCTCATGGTGTCGCCGGCAGGGGACTGGGCTGTTCTGGTGGAGCGTCCCAGTATGCTGGAGCTGCGAGACATTGCCGAACCCCGCCTCCACCTGGCCGGATATCGACTGAACCCTCGAACCAACGGCCCGTCGGCAGCCGGACGGCCGTCCTCCACTGGCCTTGAGTTCATCGACCTGGAGTCGGATGAGCGGAAGGTCGTCGAGATCCCCGCCGGGACGCAGCTGGAGTATATCTCCTGGGCCCCTGCTGGCGATCGGGTGATCTTCTCGGTTGTTGGGGAAGCGGGATACGAGCTCTGGTCGGTGGAGGCGGGTGCTTCGGCGCCTCGCCGGATGGTTCAGGGATATCTGAACGCAGCCCACGGAAACCCGTGTCGCTGGATGTCCGGTGGAGAGGAACTCCTCTGCCGGATGATCCCGGCCGATCGGGGAGATCCGCCGGCCCGGCCCGAGGTGCCCGAGGGGCCCACCATCCAGGAGTCGGACGGTGAACCAGCGCCTGCTCGGACCTTCCAGGATCTCCTGCAAGATGGGCACGACGCCAATCTCTTCGAGTTCTATTTCACCAGCCAACTGGCCTTCGTCCAAGTCTCCGACGGATCGGTGACACCCGTGGGGACACCGGGGATCATCGACAACGTCCTCCCATCGCCGGATGGAGAGTTCGTGTTCGTCTCTCGAACGGTCCGTCCTTTCTCCTTCATCGTGCCGGACCGCTGGCGCATCAACGACTGGTTCCCCAGGGAAATGGAGATCTGGAACCGGGATGGTGAGGTGGTGAACACGGTGGCTGTCCTCCCCCTCGAGGAGAATGTGGCGGTGGACGATGTCCGCTCCGGACCTCGCGGGGTGGCATGGCAGCCGGGCGAGGATGCTGCCCTCGTCTGGGTGGAGGATGTGGCGGGAGTAGCGGACGGAGCCCGGGAGCGGGTCTTCCGACTGGGATCACCCACCGACGCCGAGCCCTCCCACCTCATGGATCTGGAGGACCGTTTCAGTGGGATGGAGTGGACCACCGACGGACGAGGTCTGATCACGGAGGTGGACCGATATCCCCTCCGGGCGGCGAGCTGGACCCGGACGTGGCTGGTCGATACGAACCGACCCGATGTGGAGCCCCGAAACATCTGGGACCGGAGTGCGGAGGAGCGTTACGGGGCTCCGGGTACGCCTATGAGCCGGGGGGTGACCCTGGTGGGTGAGGGTGACTGGATCTATCTGGAAGGAGACGGGGTCACGCCGGAGGGGGAGCAGCCCTTCCTGGACCGGATGAATCTGGAGACCCTGGAGACGGAGCGCCTGTGGGAGAGCGACCCGGACAGGTACGAGTTCCCCGTGGCGCTGGTGGGAGGAAGCCACGACCACCTCATCATCCGCAGTGAGTCGCCTGCAGACCCGCCCAACTACGTCCAGCTGGCAGAGGGTGCCCAACCCCGGGCTCTGACTCACCAGGAAGATCCAGCTCCCCAGTTGCAGGGGGTGGAGCGAAGGGTCCTCACCTATGAGCGGGAAGACGGCATCGGCTTGGCTGGGGTGGTCTACCCCCCACCGGGCTGGGACGGCGAGACCCGCCTCCCTACCGTCCTCTGGGCCTATCCCCGGGAGTTCGTGTCGCCTGACGCAGCCGGGCAGGTACCGGGGACGAACAATCGGTTCACCCGGTTGAGCGGTGCGACCCACATGTTCTTCCTCCTGGAGGGGTACGCCATCTTCGACGGTCCATCAATTGCGATCCTGGGGGGCGCCACCGCCAACGACACCTATGTGGAGCAGTTGGTTTCCAGCACGGCCGCTGCCGTGGATGCCGTGGTTGAAGCAGGGATTGCCGATCGGAATCGGATCGGGGTGGGAGGCCACTCCTACGGCGGCTTCATGACGGCCAATCTCCTGGCCCACTCGGATCTCTTCCAGGCTGGGATTGCCAGGAGCGCTGCACACAACCGGACGCTGACGCCTTTCGGCTTTCAGAATGAGCGACGGACGCTATGGGAGGCTCCGGAGGTCTACATGGGGATGTCGCCCTTCATGCATGCCCACCAGATCGAGGCGCCCATGCTGATGCTTCACGGCGCGGATGATCCAAATCCGGGAACCTTTCCCATACAGTCGGAGCGGATGTTCCACGCCATGAAGGGAATGGGGAAGGTTGCTCGGCTGGTGATGCTGGATTATGAGGACCACGGATACGGGGCCAGGGAGTCCATCTTCCATTCTCTCCACGAGATGATGACGTGGTTTGATCGGTATGTGAAGAATGCCCCCGGGGCGGCGGCGGATACCGACCTGGATCGGTAGTTGGAGGTTGGGTGGGCTCTCCTCCGGGGGACGCTCGCCCTGCGGGGAATGGTGAGCTCGGGGCTCGCTGCGCTGCGGTGGGCAGGAGGGTGACCGTGGGGCCACCTCGTGGGGCGGCCCACCGCAGAAGCCCCCCGGAGGAGAGCCCACCCAACCTCCACCGTCGGGAGTCGGCATCCGGCGGGAACTAGCAGAGGGGGCTCGCTGCGCTGCGGTGGGCAGAAAGGTGATCGTGGGGCCACCTCATGGGGCGGCCCACCGCAGAAGCCCCCTGGAGGAGAGCCCGCCCAACCTCCACCGTCGGGAGTCGGTATCCGGCGGGAACTAGCAGAGGGGGGGCTCGCTGCGCTGCGGTGGGCAGAAAGGTGACCGTGGGGCCACCTCATGGGGCGGCCCACCGCAGAAGCCCCCTGGAGGAGAGCCCACCCAACCTCCACCGTCGGGAGTCGGCATCCGGCGGGAACTAGCAGAGAGGGGGCTCGCTGCGCTGCGGTGGGCAGAAAGGTGACCGTGGGGCCACCTCGTGGGGCGGCCCACCGCAGAAGCCCCCTGGAGGAGAGCCCACCCAACCTCCACCGTCGGGAGTCGGTATCCGGCGGGAACTAGCAGAGGAGGCTCGCTGCGCTGCGGTGGGCAGAAAGGTGACCGTGGGGCGAAGCAGTGGGGTGGATACGAATCAGAATTCTAATTCTGTATATCGAGCGCTACCGTCTGACTTGCCTCCGGCGGTGGCGCCCTGTCCTTCTTCAACGGCCTTCTATGAGGTTCCGACCATGGGGGCGGGCGGAGTGCCGATGAGGAGCCCTCAGAAACCCCAGGGAGCCGGGGGGGTCTCCACGGTCTCGGAGAGATCGAAATAGATCCGGATGGAGTGTCCTTGTTCAGGCCAGTGGACGCCGTAGGCGAAGATGTCGTCGCCCATGAACTCCATGAACCAGAAGTTGTCCCATCGCTCAGGAAGGATGTCGGCGGTGTGGTCATCAGCCCAGAAGATCTGGCGGTGGGCCAGACCGGGGACGGGAGCATAGCCTCCGTACTGGGAGATCTCCTCTTCGGTCCCGTCCTCGTTCCGGTGATCGTGCTTAAGGAGGATGGTGCCGTCCTCCCGTGTCAGGATCCAGTTCCGGGAGCGGTCGTCGTCCATATGCATGGCGATGTGGATTCGCTCGTCACCGCATTCACGGAAGTCCGCGACAATGGTTTCGTACTGGGTCGACCCTTCGTAATACGGGGTCACGTCGTCGATCCACCCGGAATAGCTGTTGCCGCAGTGGGCCACGAGACCGTCCCAGAAGGCCTGCTGCTCCGGAGCCAACTCACCGGGAGCAAGGGCCGGATCCGGGGCCGACTCGGCCGGGGTGTCAGGTTCCGGGCCCTCGGCGCATGCCGCCAGGATCAGGACCAGGGAAAGCACGAAAGCGGGGACCTTCATCAGAGAAGTCAGCATGGACCCAATGTAGGGAAGGACGGGCCGTTTCGCACAGGACCTACTTTGTCCCCACGTCGTCCAGGGCCCGGACCAGTGCCGGAAGCGTCGACTCGAGTGTCCGTGTGCGTTCCGGCTCATGGAGGCGTTCTTCAAGCGAGGCCGGTAGGGGAAGGGAGTCATGGATCAGGGGCTCCACGGTGGCCCGGAACTTGGCCGGATGGGCCGTGGCCAGGATGATCCCGGGGGGGCGGCTCTGCCCTGTATTCGTGCCCCTGGCTGCCTGAAGAGCCAGCATGCCCACGGCGGTGTGGGGATCGACCAGCCGGCCTGTGTCTGCCTTGGTCCGGCGGATGCACGCCTCGGTTTCCTCATCGCTCCAGGACGAAGCCGAAAGGTGACGGGAGAGGTGCCGGCGGGTGTCCTGGAGGCGAGCAGGGTCCAGAAGGGGGCGATTGTCACCGGGAGCGCTGTAGAGGGCCAGGATCCGCCGGAGGTTGCTGGGGTCGCCCACATCCATGGCCGAGGACAGGGTGGGCCGGCTCGGCTGGGGGCTGAAGCGGCCGGTGTCGAGAAAGTCCACCAGGACCCGGTTCGCGTTGGTGGCGGCGATGAAGTCGTGGGCTGGAAGCCCCATGGCCCGGGCCATGAGGCCGGCCGTAAGGTTGCCCAGATTTCCCGATGGTACAGCGTATGATGGCGGCGGGGCATCCAGGGGTAGCTGAGCCCACCCGTGGACATAGTAGATGAGTTGTGGGAGGAGGCGGCCCACATTGATGGAATTGGCGGACGTCAATCCATGTCGCCGTCGAAGGGCGGTGTCGGCGAAGGCCTCCCGGGCCAGCCGCTGACAGTCGTCGAAGCTCCCGTCTACGGCCAGGGCGTGGACGTTGGGCCCGGCGGTGGTGAACTGGATCCGCTGCTCCCGGCTGACTCGTCCCCGTGGGAACAGAACGACGACACGAGTCCCGGGAACGTGCTCGAATGCCGACGCCACAGCCCCTCCCGTGTCTCCCGAGGTGGCGGTGAGGATGGTACGGATCCGTCCGTCGGGCTCAGCCTCCAAGGCGGCCAGAAGGTGGGCCATGACACGGGCACCCACATCCTTGAAGGCCAGGGTGGGGCCGTGGAAGAGCTCCAGAAGGAAGGTGGACGGCGAGATCCGTGTAAGGGGAAGGGGGAAGGTGAGGGCTTCCCGGCTGACTCGCTCCAGGGCGGTCAGGGAGATTCCTCCCTCGCCCCCGATGAGGTGGTTGAGGACGAGTGTCCCCGTCCGGACCGGATCAGGCCCGTGACGTCGGATCCCGACCTGGATCTCCTCCAGGAATCCAGAAGGGAAGGGGGGAAGGGATTCGGGATGGTAGAGTCCTCCATCGGGGGGCACTCCGGTCAGGAGGGCGGTGGCGAAGTCAACGGAGGGACTCTGCTCGGCCGTGGAGCGGAAGATCATGGGCAGGCCATCATGATTCAGGGGCGGTCACGGGTTGGGGTTGGTCAGGAATGGGAGGAGGGGAGAAGGTGAGCCCCCTCCTTGGCCACCGGGGAGGCGTAACCCCTGGCCGGGACGTTGCCAGCGCTCCGAAAGGCCTGGACCATGGCTTCGGCCACCTGGCGGGCGGTTTCCAGGTCGGGACAGAGTGCGAAGACGGAGGGCCCGGCTCCAGAGAGGGAGGCGGCCAGCCCCCCGGCCTCCAGGGCCGCGGCCTTCACCTGGAAAAATCCCGGGACCAGAGAGGCCCGGAAGGGCTCGGCGACATGATCCACTGTAGCTCGAGCCAGGAGTTCCAGGTCACCCTGGTAGAGGGCGGCCACGAACCCGGCTGTGTTTCCCCACTGGGCAATGGCAGTGGAAAGGGGAACCGAGTCGGCCAGGATGCGTCGAGCTTCCCGAGTAGGAACCTCGATCTCCGGGTGGACCAGAGCCACACTCAGGCCGGAGGGAACCGGGAGAGGAACCACGGTGGGAAGTCCTGACTCTGGATCATCGCTGTTGAACGTAGGGCGGGAGTCTCTCCCGTCCTCTCTGCGGTCTCCTCTTGATTCCTCATGGCTCTCCGGAGGTGGGGGGAGGGTCAGGCAGATTCCCCCCAGGAGGGCTGGGACCACGTTATCCAGGTGGGGCGCCCCTGCCCCACCGGCCTCCCCTTGTCCGGCGCACCGTAGGAGCAGATGGGGAGCGGCCCCCAGCTCGAGTAGAGCGTCCACCGCCACCACCGCCGCCACTGCGCTGGCTGCACTGCCACCCATTCCTCCGGCCAGGGGAAGGGATTTTTCCAGTCTGAGTTCGATTCCCCCGTCAGGAGACGCACCTTCTCCCACGGTCTGCAGGAGGGCCTGCACCGCCAGACCGGCGGTATTCCGGTGGGCTTCCCTGGGAATCTTCCCCCCGTCACCGGTAATATCTACGATCCGGACGCCGGGATGAGGGCTCAGGATGGCGGTGACCACGTCGCCCGGGGTTTCCAGGGCCAGTCCCAGGACGTCGTAGCCACAGGCCACATTCCCCACCGTGGCCGGGGCGAAGACGCGGACGCTTGCAGAGCCAGGGGATGGTTTCGGGTCTCGAGCTTCAGAAATTTCGTTCATGGCTGCGGCGGTTTTTCCTATGTCCTTGGTGTGGTCCATTGCTCTTCGTATGGTGTATCGATTCGTTTCCTTTTCGAAGATACACGGGAAAGACCTGACTACATGAAGAGCTCCCTTCCATGACGGTCACTGCGGAGAAGAAGGCCCGCATTCTGGCCCTGTACGACGAGCATCGCCGAAAGAACGGGCGGCAGCTCCCGCCGGTATCGGGGGTGGAGGTGCGTCCCAACGTCCGCCGATTGGCGTCGGTAGGTGCGCCCAGAGAGGGAGGGCGAGTCCTGAATCTGTCGTCTGCCGTGGTCCGGGCGGGGGAGCCGGCCTGGCAGGTGCTGGCTCCAGCCCTGGCTGGTGATGGGGCGAGTCTACAGCGGCTCCGGGAACTGACCCGGGACCTGGTCCACGAGAACCGAAGGACCGTCGGTCGAAGGAATGGACAGGGGCCGGGACCGGAGGTTCCTCCGCCCCCTCGGTGTCAGGGAACCCCGGGACAGCGGAGCTTCCTCCGACTCCTGGTGGACTGCCTTCGGCACAGCTCCGGGTACGGGGAACTCTTCCCCTCACGTCTGCATCTCCGGATTTCCCGAAGGATGACCCGAGCCCTGGGAAGCAGCTCAGTTCGGGGCGGATGGCGCCGGATAACAGTGGCCGAGCGGCTTTTTCGGCCCGGACTTGAGGACATCCTGTGGGAAACGGTGAAACACGAGGTGGCCCATCTCCTGGATGAGGTGACCCGGGACGATGGCAGAAGCTCCCACGGCCCCACCTGGCGTCAGTGGGCTCGCCGGCTCGGGGCTCGCCCGGAGCGACTCTGCACACCGGCTGAGGTGACCAGGATCGAGCTGGCGCGTCGGGGATCGACGGTGTCGAACTCGCCGCCTTCCGCTTCCTCGCTCAGGGAGGAGGCCTGCCAGGAGGAAGCCCTCCAGCTCCAGGGTCGGATTTCGAAATGCCGTCACCCGGGATCGGGCCTCCACTACCCGGAGCTGGTTCAGGAGTGGCTGAAGCGGAATCGGGCCGACCCCCCGGGATCCTCCTGAGGGAGGAGTACGGGAGCCGGCCCGGTGGGGTCGGCTGGACGAGGCGCGATTCCGCCGGGTCCGGCCTGGTCAGCCTCGAGAGGTTGCCTGCTGTTTGTCTCGAAGGGCGTCCAGTCGTCGGCGGCCCACGGAGAATGCGTGACGAATCGCTTGGTCCACATCCACGATGTCATCCCTTCCTTCAGGCTTCCAGTCCACCATGACGGTGTGGTTCGGGACGCCGATCTCCAGCCGGACCCGAAAGATGTTCCCTGACGAGCGGCCGGGGGTTGTGTCTTCTACCATCACCCGGCAGCTGACCAGGCGCTCGTGGACCTCTTCCAGGTCGTCGATGCCGGCAAGGATGAGCTCCTTCAGGGTGTCGGTGGGTTCCAGTCCGCGGAAGGCGACTTCAGGTGGGACTTCCATGGGCAACTCCGTCTGAGGTGTGGGAGGTGGGATGGAGGCGTGCACTCACTTGAACACGCGCCGGCGGAGGGGGTTCCCGGGGGGGAGAAGCCAGCCGAGAGACCGGAAGTCCGGGGGCATCAGCCTGACTTCAGGAAATGCCCGGCCCACCAACCTCCTTCCCTGGCTTCTCCCTCCAGGTGGAGATGGAGGGCAGAGACCTGCCGGAGAAGTGCGAGCCGTTCGCCTCTCGGCACTCCGGTCAGGATGACCCACCCTCCGGCCCTGATCCGTGCCACAAGGGAAGGGAGAAGGGGGAAGAGGATGGGCGGTTCCAGGTTGGCTGTGGCCCCGTCGTACGGACCCATCCGGGCGAGGGTGGCCGGGGAGGCCCACGCCGTCCGTACCTGAATCCGACCCTGGAGCCGGTTCAGATCCACGTTGTTCCTGGCGTGGGCTGCGGCCCGGGGGGCTCCTTCCACAGCCTCCACCTGTCGGGCACCCAGGTGAGCTGCGGCAATGGCCAGAATGCCCGATCCGGTCCCCACGTCCAGGACGGATGAGTCTCTTTGCACGGCGTCTTCCAGGAGGCGAAGGGCCAGGCGGGTGGTGGGATGGCGGCCCTCGCCGAAGGATGGACCCGGGTGGAGGTGGATCGCGATCCCCTCCCCAGCGTCATGGACTTCTCCGTCCTCTCCATGGGAGTCAGGAGAAGTGGGCGCAGGGGAGTCGGAGGGGATGATGCGGATGCCCGAGGAGATGATGCGACGCTCAAGATTCCGGGCCCACTGGCTCTGCAGGTCGGCTTCGGCTACCCGCTCCCAGACGAGCCACGGGTCCCTCAGGGAGGTGGCAGCCCGGACGGCTGCCTTCAGCTCTTCGATGAGACGTTCCGGGCTCGCCCGCTCGGGAAAGTAGGCTCGAATCCGGGCGCCGGTGGGGACCCGTTCCAATCCCTGGCCCCCCTTGCTCCGGAGGGCTTCCACCAGGAGGTGCGTCTCCCCCGCAGGGGGGATCTGGACCGAGACGGCAAGCCAGGCGGGGCCAGGCCCCTCGGCAGGAGCTCCGGGAGTGGATTTCGTCATGAGAAGCACCCAAAGGACGTTTCCCAGGTCCGGCACCCCTTTCCCCGCCACCTCAGCCAATGCAGACTAAAGGCGGCGCTTGGCCCTTGGACCGGGACCCTCGAGTCCCATGAATACCTGGTTGCTTCAACCCTGGAGATACGCATGTACCGGAAGATCCTCGTCCCCCTCGACGGTTCCGACTTCGCAGAGTCGGCAATCCCCTTGGCTGTATCGCTGGCGCAGAAGACTGGTGGTGAGCTCCACCTGGTCACTGTGGTTGCGCCCCTTCCGGCCGTTCGGCCCGGGACCTCGGAGGAGGGGCCGGTGAAGGGGTGGTTCGAGGAGGAGCGCAGCCGGGGGACCCGGTACCTGAAGGCGGTGGAAGCCCGCCTCCGGAAGGAGAATCCGGAGATGACCGTCCACAGCCGGGTCCTGACAGGCCCGGTGGCTCCCGCCCTGGAGGAGCGGATCGGCAAGGTGGATGCGGATCTGGTGGTCATGACGACCCACGGTCGGGGGCAGTTGGAGCGGATGTGGCTGGGGAGTGTGGCCGATGCCCTCGTCCGGTCCGGTCCATGCCCCATTCTCCTGTGGCGTAGTGAGGAGGATGAGGTTGAGGCACCCAAGGGCGATATCAACCGGATCCTGGTTCCCCTGGACGGGTCCGAGGAGTCGGCGGCCATTTTGCCCCACGTCCGCTCGTTGGCGGGGCGGATGGATGCCTCCGTGTCTCTCTTCAGCGTATTCGACCATGGGCCGGCGCTGGGTTCCACCTACGTTCCCCACGCCGCCGAGGAGGAAGCGGAGCGGGAAGGGGAACTCAACGCCCTTCGGGAACAGTTGGAGAAGGTAGCTGGGGACCTTCGGTCCGAGGGGGTGGAGGTGGACACCCGCGTCGAGGTCAATGAAAGTCCAGCCCGGGCCATCCTGGAGTACCGGGCCGAGATCGACGCCGACCTGGTCGCCATGACCACCCGGGGGCGGGGAGGCGTAACCCGCCTCGTCGTGGGAAGTGTGGCGGACAAGGTCATTCGGGCGGGCCTGGTGCCGGTTCTGGTGACCCGGCAGTCGGACTGAGGCGAAGTCTGGGGGGATCTCACCTCAGCGTAGCTGGTAGCTGATCCCCACACCGAAGGTGAGGTACTGGGCGTCCAGCTCGGTGGGGGTACCGTGGGTGACGACACCGGCCCGGGGACTGATGGTCAGCTCCGGGTTCACGGGCAGATTCACGCCCAGACCGGCTTCCAGCCCAACCCTTCGCTCACCGCCGACCAGATCGGAAGAGAACTGGTGGGCCACGGCACCGAGCCTGGCCCACCAGTTGGATTCCCGGGGGCTGTCGAAGTTGTATCGGACGCCGGCGCCCACACCGGTGCTCATGGGGTTTTCTCCCAGGACACCGCAGTCACTGGCGCAACTGAAGGTGTGACGGTTCAGCCCGGCGTAGAGCCCGAACCTGGGATGGAGATCCACATTGGCTGTGGCCCCCAGGACGATCCCGCCCTCGACTCGATCCCGGGAGAGGTCTCCGATGGGGAAGGTGATTCCCAGGGTTCCCTCGGTGGAGATCCCGACCTGTGCCGAGGCGGGGAGGGGTGTCACCGTGAGCATGAGGACCCCCGTCAGGACGACGAGGAATTTCTGGATCGTCATGTGCCGCTTCCGGGTTGAAGGTTCATCATGAAATACGCCCCAGGCTGTGAAATGTCCCTTCCGACCGCTGACGAGTCCCGCGCATGAGTATCCGAGTCTTCATCACCGGGGGGACGTTCGACAAGGAGTACGACGAGATTCGGGGTGAGCTGGCCTTCGGAGACAGCCACCTTCCGGAGATGCTGGAACGGGGACGTTGCGGGCTCGAGTTGGAGATCCGGACCCTCATGATGATCGACTCCCTCCAGATGACCGATGCGGACCGGGAGATGATTGCCGACCACTGTCAGCGAGTCCCGGAGGAGCGGATCGTGGTGACCCATGGGACCGACACCATGGTGGAGACGGCTCAGGTCCTTGCCCACTCCGTTCCAGGCCGGACCATTGTCCTCACCGGAGCCATGATCCCCTACGCCTTCGGGAGCTCAGACGGACTCTTCAACCTGGGCAGCGCCCTCTCCTTCGTGCAGGTCCTCCCGGCTGGGGTCTACGTGGCCATGAATGGCCGCTGCTTCGACTGGAGCAGGGTCCGAAAGAATCGACGGACCGGGCGATTCGAAGATCTGAGGGCGGAAAATGACGAGGGATGAACCTGTGCGAGGCCCCATCGATGATTCCGTGGAGGGCCCAGTCGGCGAACCCCTGAAGGGCTCTGTTGATGGATCCCTGGAGGGGCCCACCGACGAATCCCTGGAGGCCCCCGCTGAAAAATCCCTGGAGGGCCCCATCCAGGAGACGGGACCCCGACGCCTGGATCCGCGGGTCCGGAGCTACTGGTGGGTTCGGGGCGCCCTCACCACGGTCTTCCTCGGGGGCGGCGTTCTGGCCATGGATCTGGGGTTTGCTGGTGTGCGGGTCTTCCCCGATGCGTGGCCTCCGGGCCTGGTGAGTGGAGGCATTCTCCTGATCTCGGCCCTCTGGGCGGCATTGGTCCCCCCCATCGCCTACGAGCGCTGGCGCTTCGCTCTCCGGGATGGGGACCTCTGGATTCGGAGGGGAATCCTGGTCCGATCGGTGAGTGTGATCCCGTACCGGAGGCTCCAGTTCGTGGATACGGAGCAGGGACCTGTGGCGCGACTCTTCGGGTTGGCCGAGCTCGTGGTCCACACGGCGGCCCCCGGCACCTCGGGGCGGGTCCCTGGACTGGATGCCAGCGAAGCCGAAACCCTTCGGGAGCGGTTGGCTCACCTGGAACCTACCGATGACGAGCCCATCTGACCCGATCCGCTCCGGCGTCGAGCCGGAGGAATCGGAGCAAGCGGGAGTTCCGGATCGAGCGGAGACGCCGAACTCCGGTCCGTTCCACGGGGAGCCTGCACGACTCCACCCCGCCGTCCTCGGGGTGTGGCTCCTGCAGGGGATCCTGACGATCCTCTTCATGATTCTCCTCACGGGGATGATGCCCCTGGTGGGCGCCCTGATCCTTCTCTTCGTGCTTCTCTCCATGGGGATCCGGTACCTCCGCTTCAGTTGGCGGCTGGAACCTGATGCCCTGGTGATCGAGGAGGGTCTTCTGATCCGGAAACGGCGAGTGATCCGACGGGAACGGATTCAGAGTGTGGATCTGGAGCGGAAGATCTCCCACCGCATGCTGGGGGTCACAGAGGTCCGGATCGAAGCCATCGGCGCAGGCGGCACCGAGGGGAAGCTGGACGCCGTCACCCCCGAGGCGGCGGAGAAGCTCCGACGGGTCCTCCTGGGCTCCAGGCCCCGTGGCCGGTGGGCTGGAGATGCCATGGGGCAGGTGGAGGGTGGCGGGGAGGAGGGAGAAGGAAGCGAAGTGCCCCAGGCCGCCGGGCCGGCCAGGACCGTGGGAGCAGGAGCGGATGGGGAGGTCGGCCGGATGGAAGCGGCTTCCAGAGAGGCGGAGGTGGAGGAGGTGGTCCGAGCCACCGTCCCGCCGGAACGCCTGGTGGTAGCCGGACTCACGGGCGGGCGAGTCGGGGTTGCGGCGGCCATCGTGGGGTTCCTCTTCCAGAGCATCCCGGAGGCATGGTGGACTGGGGGATTGGGTTTCCTCATGGAGACGGGTCCCGATCCCACCTCGGTGGTGGGGCTCCGAATCCTCCTGGTCATGGCGGCCTTTGCCCTCCTGGCCGGATTTTTCCTCTCGGTGGTGGGGACGGTCTTCACCCACTGGGACTTCACCTTGAGTGAGAGTGCCGGGACGCTGGCCGTCCGACGGGGTCTCTTCACCGAGCACCGGGATACGGTGCCCTATCGTCGGATCCAGGCGGTGCTGGTGGAGGAGAATCTCCTGCGGCGCCTCCTGGGCCTTGGTGTCATCCGAGTGGTGGTGGCCGGTCGGGCCGGCACCGGGGGGAACGAGGGGACGGACCTCCTCCTTCCCATCGGGCGTCGAGAGGAGATTTATCAGTTGGCTCGGGAGGTCGTCGGGGTGGAAGGGGATGGGGTTCCTCGTCTCCAGTCCATGCCCCAGAGGGCTCGGACCCGGCGATTTGCCAGGGCCGGGATGGCGGGGCTGGGGGCCGTCGTCCTCGTGGCTGCCCCCTTCCTCCTGCAGGGGGGGGGCCTGCCATGGGAGTGGCTGGGAGCCGCCTTCGTCCTGGTCCTCGTCCTGGGTCTGGCGTTGGCGGAAGGGGCATACCGTGGGCTGGGATGGGCGGACCTGGGGGATCATCTGGTGGTCCGGGAAGGGGTGGTGAACCGCCGGACCTCCTTTGTTCGTACGGATCGCCTCCAGGTGACGGAGACCAGCGCCAATCCCTTTCAACAGATCGGGGGGTTGGCCACTCTCCACCTCCGGGTAGCCCGGCCTGTCATGGCCCACAGCCCCAGGGCTCTGGACCTGGGATCAGAGCAGGCGGCGGACCTTCGGGAGGCATTGTCCCGGCGAATCGTGCCCCGGCCCGAGGGTCCCCGGGCCGTGGCCACAGGTGGGTTGTCCTGAGCCTTTACGGCGAGCCGGAAGGGAGCGATCCTACCGGGCATGAATCCCCCGCTGCCAACCCTGGTCTTCGACTTCGATTCCACCCTCGTTTCGGTGGAAGGCGCTGACGAGCTCTTCCGGCACACCCTCTCCGGGCGTCCTGACGCCTCGGAGATATTGGCCCGGTTTCAGGCTCTGACTGACGCCGGGATGGAGGGACGGATGAGCTACGAGGCCTCCCTCAAAGCCCGGCTGTCGCTCCTGAAGGCGAGCCGGGAGGAGGTGGAAGCGGTGGGACGCGACCTGGTCGCCCGGATCACGCCATCGGTGTGGACGTTGCGGGCGCGCCTCGCGCTGCACGCCCATCGGATCTGGATCGTGTCGGGTGGATTCCATGAACTCATCGAGCCCGTCGCAGACGCCCTGGGATTGCTCCGGGAGCAGGTTCGAGCCCAGCGCTTCCGGTGGGACGAGGAAGACCGAGTGGCCGGAGTGGACCCCCGGACACCCATGGCCCGGGGGGGAAAGCCGGAAGCCCTCTCCGACGCAGGGATCACCAATCCCATCTGGATCATCGGTGATGGTACCACCGACCTGGAACTCCGGGAGCGTGGTCTTGCCGAGCGATTCTACGCGTTCACCGAGAACCAGCGCCGGTCCGTCGTGGTGGAGCGGGCCGATGGAGAACTCACTTCGCTGGATCAGTTGTCGACTCTGAATCACCCTCCACCGGAACCGCTATGAAGACCGCGACTTCAGCACCGCCGGAGGCATCGGCGGCCCACGCAGAACATCAACCGGAGATCATGTCCGCCACGAGGCCGAACCCCCGGCGTGCCCTCCTCCTCGAGAATATCCATCCCCGGGCGGCCGATCGACTCCGAGGAGCCGGACTGGAGGTGGAGACCTGTCGAGGTTCCCTGACAGAGCTTGAGCTGAAGGACCGGCTGGCAGGGGTTTCCGTTCTGGGTGTCCGCTCCAAGACCCAGGTGACTGAGGAGGTGGTGGAGGCGGCTTCGGACCTGGAAGTGGTTGGTGCCTTCTGCATTGGGACCAACCAGATCGACCTGGACGCCTGCTTGGCACGAGGAATTCCTGTCTTCAATGCGCCCTTCTCCAACACCCGGAGCGTGGTGGAGTTGGCCCTGGGACAGATCATCGTGCTCCTCCGCAACGTTCTGGAGAAGAGCAGCCTCCTGCACCGGGGGGAGTGGCGGAAGTCCTCGGGATCGGCCCGGGAGGTCCGGGGAAAGCGACTGGGGATCGTGGGCTACGGGAAGATCGGAGCCCAACTCTCGATTCTGGCCGAAGCGTTGGGGATGGATGTCCGCTTCTACGATGTGGAGGAGAAGCTGGCCCTGGGCAACGCCGAGCCCTGCCGAACCCTGGACGAGCTCCTGGCCACCTCGGACGTGGTGTCGGTGCACGTGGATGGCCGGGCCGACAACCGGAACCTCTTTGGTGCCCGGGAATTCGCCGCCATGAAGGATGATTCCGTCTTCATCAATCTGAGTCGGGGCTTTGTGGTGGACCTGGAGGCGTTACGGGAGGCGCTGGAGTCGGGGAAGCTGCGGAGTGCTGCCGTGGATGTGTTCCCCCGGGAACCGAAGCAGGATGGTTCCGGCTTCGAATCGCCCCTGCAGGGCCTGGACAACGTGCTTCTGACCCCCCATATCGGAGGGAGTACAGAGGAGGCCCAGGAGAACATCGGCAACTTCGTTCCGGACAAGCTCCTGAACTACCTGGAGATGGGAACCACGAGTCTGGCGGTGAACTTTCCGAACCTCCAGCTTCCCGAACTCCGTGGCGCACACCGACTCCTGCACATCCATCGGAACGTTCCCGGCATCCTGGCCCAGATCAACCAGGTGTTGGCGGAGCAGGAGATGAATGTCCGGGGCCAGTATCTGAAGACGACGGACGAGGTGGGATACGTCATCACCGATGTGGGCCGGGATTATGACGAGGGAGTCGTCCAGGCGCTCAGGCAGATCCCCGAGACGATCCGGGTCCGGGTCCTCTACTGATGGCCCAACGCCTCTGCTGCTGGGTGGCCGGTGATGGCTGACCGCGCCGATCGGGTGTTTTTTCCAGGTCCTACGGCCATTCACCCGGAGGCTCGGAGAGAGCTCCGGGCAGCGGAAGCCGATGGATTCCTGAGCGAAAGCCATCGGGGGGTGGTCTTCCAGCGGACCCTGGAGGCCATGGTGGAGGCCCTCAGGGAGCTCCTGGCCATCCCTTCCGATTATCGCATCCTCCTGGTGGGCTCGGCCAGCGAGGCCATGGAGCGGATCATCCAGGGGACGGTGAGGGATGTGAGTGGCCACCTGGTGGCGGGCGCCTTTGCCCGACGGATGGCCACCATCTCCGGGAACCTGGGCCGAACACCTCAGGTCCTGGCCGTAGGGGACGGGGAGAGCTTCCGAAAGGACGCCTCCCGCCATCCGGATTTTCCCTTGGAGGCTGAGATCCTGGCTCTGACACAGAACGAGACCAGCACAGGGTCGCGGATTCCACCCCAGCACCTCCACGCCCTGGCCGACGAGGTGCGAGATCGGGAGGCGCTGGTGGTGGTGGACCTGGTTTCGGGATGGCCCACCGAGGGTGTGGACCCGGCCAGGGTCGATTGCGGCTTCTTCTCCGTGCAGAAGGGCTTCGGGTTGCCTGCAGGGTTGGGGGTCATGGTGGTGAGTCCCAGGCTGGTGGATCGAGCTCGACAGATGGAAGCGGAGGGACACTCCACCGGAGGTTACTTCGGGATTCCCGACCTGGTGGCCGCAGCGGACAGGAACCAGACCCGTGCCACCCCCAACATGCTGGCGGTCCGCCTCCTGGGAGCGGTGGCCAAGGCCTACGCCCGGGATGGACGGGATCGGTTGGCGGCCCAGGGTGAGGACCGAGCCCGTCGCTTCTGGCAGGGGATCCAGGGTTGTTCGCGGCTTCGCCCCTTCGTGGAGGACGACGAACTTCGCTCCCGGACCATCCTGGTGGTGGATGTGGAGGGCCGGGCCGATGATCTACGAGAGGGGCTGGCTCAGCGGGGGTTCCTGGTGGGAGATGGCTACGGGCCCTGGAAGGGACGCCACCTCCGGGTCGCCAACTTTCCGGTCCAATCTTCGGAGATGCTGGAGGATCTGACCCGCGCTCTGCAGGAATTGACGGAGGGATGATGGGAAAGCAGGAGCGGCATCCTTCGGACGGAGGCGATGGGCCCTCCCAGGGTGAAGACCGGCCGGAGGAGAAATTCGGGCGTGAAGGAGGGCCTGGCTCCCGGGACGACGATTCATTCCCCCCGGAAGCCCTCCCGCATGTTCCCATGCGGGAGTTCCTTGAACGGACGCCGGCTCGCCTGCTGGCCGAAGCGGCGGTGGGTGCCGCCGGTGGTGGTGCCCTCTCGCTGGCTTTCCCCATGGCTCCGCTGGGGCCGGGGGGGTTCGCCCTGGCGGGAGCGTTGGCCGCACCTTTGGCCCTCCTGCTGACACCGGTCTCTGGATCCCTGACCTATAGGGCTTTCCGGTATGGATTGGGGCTGGCTCTTCCCGTGACGCTGGCCGTCTCCTTCATTGCCGGCGCCGATGGGTTCCTCGTGGAGGAACTCCTCATCCTGGGAGTGCTCCTGTTCTGCATCGGGGCGGTGGGGCACGGGCTGGTGGCCAGCGCTCTGGATGGAGCAACGTCCGGCTCACGGCCGGAAGGCCCTTCCCCATGACCCGGAAAAAAGATCAGCGTAGACAGAGGGCCGAGGCGCAGGTTAAAATACTGTACGAAGGTAGCGGCCTCCTCCTGTCAAATGAGCGGGCTGCGATGTTCTCCCCTGAGAAGGAACGGTAGGAAATGTTGCGAAAGAGTCTCCTCGGAAGCCTGGTCCTCTTCCTGGTCGTGGCCATGGTGGCCTGCGATACAGTGACGGACCTGGGCGAAGTGACCCTGGAGGGACGCTGGGACAGTGTAGGCGAGCTCCAGGCCCAGACGGGTGGAGTGGTGCTCATGTTCACCCATGCCGATGCCGACGGTGTCTTCGGAGGCACCTGGCGGGATCGGCGGCTGGGAACCACTGGGGCCCTCACTCAGGGACTGAACCAGGATGGTCAGATCCAGTTCACCCTGCAGAACTTCCAGGGAGCGGATGTCCAGTTCACCGGAGAGTTGTCCAACCGGTTCCAGATGCGGGGCGATCTGATCGGCTACAACCTGGGCCGGGATGCTGTCTTCCGTCTCTCCAGCAACTGAGCGGAACGTGCTCTGAGGGCCGACCCAGGGGTCGGCGTCAGAATCGATGTGGGCCTGCGGCCCCGGCGGAGATCCATTCCGCCGGGGCCGTCGCCTTGCAGGCGAGCCTCCTCCGTAGGACCTTTCGTGTCGGTGACGGAGGCTGATCCGCCAGATCGGTCCCCATGAGATTCCGGTACCCGAATCCGAGGCAGAAGCACCCATGACTCCACGGCTCCCGTTTGAACTGTCAGGGCGGATCATCTTCCCTGCCCTCCTTCTCCTCCTCCTTGCGGCCTTCCCTCAGGAGAGCGCGGGACAGGATGCACCTCTGCAGGGGCTGGACGACTACATCGAAGCGGGGATGGAAGAATGGGGAATCCCGGGCTTGGCCGTGGCCGTCGTCCATCGGGATTCGGTGGTCCTGGCCCGAGGGTACGGGGTGCTGGAGAAGGGGGATCCAACTCCGGTGGACGAGAACACCCTCTTCGGGATCGCCTCCGTCTCCAAGGCATTTACTGCTGCCGCCATGGGGATCCTGGTGGACGAAGGGTTGGTGGACTGGGATGACCCGGTGACCAAGCACCTGCCCGACTTCCGTCTCTACAACCCGTACGTGAGCCAGACCGTGACGATCCGGGACCTCCTCACCCACCGAGTGGGGGTGGGGCGGATGACGGGTAATCGGATCCAGTGGCTGCCTCACCGGGACCGGACCGAACTCCTGTACCGGATCCGTTATCTGGAGCCGGAGCAGAGCTTCCGGAATGGGTACGTGTACTCGAATGTCATGTACATGGTGGCGGGCGAGGTGATCCGGGCCGTGAGCGGACAGAGCTGGGATGACTTCATCGCGGACCGGATCTTCCAGCCCCTGGGGATGGAGCGGAGCAACACCTCCGTGACCCAGATCGCCGAAGGAGAGAATGCAGCGTGGCCCCATCAGGAGATCCGAGGCGAGGTGGTGACCATCCCCCGGCGGAACTTCGACAATGTGGGAGCGTCGGCCTCCATCAATACCTCGGTGGCCGAGATCACCAACTGGATGCGGGTCCATCTGGGGACACCGGGTGAGGTCGAGGGGATGCGGCTCTTCTCTGAAGAGGTGGCCAGGGAGATGCACCGGGCCCAGAACCGGATCCCCGACGCAGGGATCACGGGGAATCTGGCCAGTTACGGTCTTGGGTGGCGCCTCAGCCACCATGAGGGGCGCCGGACTTCCCAGCACGGCGGCGCGACTGACGGGATGAACACGAACATGACCCTCATGCCGGAAGAGGAGTTGGGGGTCATCGTCGTCACCAACGTCTTCAACTCCTTCACCGGGGCCATCGCCAACCGGGTACTGGATCGGTACCTGGGAATCGAGGACAGGGACTGGGATCAGCGGGCCCGGCAGAACTACCTGGCCCAGTATGAGCGGGTTCAGGCCGGTCGGGACTCCATCCATGCAGCTCGGCACGAAGGGACCACTCCATCCGGGCCCCTGTCGGACTACACCGGCGCCTACTACGACTCCCTTTACGCTGATGTCCAGGTGGAGTTGGTGGATGACCAGCTACAGGTCACCTTCTGGGAGGATGACACCCAGGTCCTGACGCTGGATCACTGGCACTTCGACACCTTCCGGGGCGAGTGGCGGAATCCGGCCCAGCGAGAGAAGTTCGTCTGGTTCTCCCGGGGACAGAATGGAGAGGTGGACGCCCTGCACGTCCACTGGACCCTCCGGCCCATCCTTCTTCAGGTAGGGCTGTACCCGGCCAACTATGTGCGTGTGGTGACCTTCCAGCGGCAGGATGGCTCCTGAGTCGGAGGGGGGGCCGGCGCCGGGTGCTGGTGGGCCAGATCTGCGAATGGAAAGGCACCTCCACCTGATGGGTGTTGGGTCCGTCCCGACCATCGCCAACAGCCAGGGAAACGGCTCGGGCGCAGTGCTCCTCCCCATCTTCCTGCTCCTGGTGGGTGCGCTCCTGGCGGCTGGAGCGGTGGTTCCGACGGGTCTGGCGGCTGCCGGATTCCCAGCGCCTTCCCATGAGACCTCACCTCCCCTGCATGGGCAGGATGTACTCCTCTGTCCAACCCGAGCCAACCCCCTGGTGGAGGAAGGCTGGGCCGCTTTCCGGGCCGGGGATCTGGACGACGCATTTCATCGGTTCCAGGAAGCCCTGGAGTTCTGCCCCGAACACGCCGACGCCCTGACCGGGGCCGGATACGTATTCCTCCGAGAAGGGAAAGAGGGGCCGGCCCGTGAGCGCCTCCAGCAGGTGGTCGACCTGGAGTCCGAGCACGTGGATGCCCTGGTCGGACTTGGGATTCTGGCGTGGCGAGCCGGTGACCTGGAAGAGGTGGACCGCCGCTTCCGACAGGTCCTGGAACTGTCTCCGGGGCATCCGGAGGCAGAGGAGTTCCTGGGACGGCTTCCAGCGGGAATGGGCCCGGCTCCGGAGCGAGCAGAACTCGTCCTCCCCGATACGGTGGAGGTGCGATTCCGGGCCCAAGGGGACCACCTGGAGGTCCTGGGCCATGAGGGGTGGGCGCCCTTCTATGTGAAGGGCATGAATCTTGGAGCAGCCCTCCCAGGCCACTTCCCAGGTGAGTTCCCGCAGGACTCGGCCATCTACCGGCGGTGGATCCAACAGATGGGTCAGATGGGGGTGAATGCGATCCGGGTGTACACCATCCACCCTCCGGCTTTCTACGAGGAGTTGGCGGCCCACAACCGGAGCCATCCCCAGGCGCCCATCTTCCTCCTCCACGGAGTCTGGACCGAGCTCCCACCGGACCACGACTACCTGGACGATGCATGGGAGGGAGCCTTCTTCCAGGAGATGCGCCGGGTGGTGGACCTCCTCCACGGACGGGCGGACATCGCGCCTCGACCCGGACATGCGTCGGGGCACTACACGGAGGACGTCTCGCCCTGGGTCCTGGGCTACATCCTGGGCCGGGAGTGGGAGCCGTATTCGGTGGATCGCTTCAACGAGATGTACCCGGAGATGGGAGCTTTCCAGGGAGAGTACGTCGTCATGTCGGCCGGTAGCCCCATGGATGGATGGCTGGCCCGGGCGGTAGAGGAGTTGGTGGCCTACGAGACCAGGACCTATCGGGTTCAGCGGCCTGTGGCCTATACCACCTGGCCTACCCTGGACCCCCTCCATCACCCCACCGAGGCCACCGCCCAGGAGGAGGAGAACATCCGCAGGGCTTTGGGGGATCCGGAGTTGATTCCCATCCGGGAGTACGATAATGACGGGCCCGCGGTAGACCCGTCCCTCCACCGGCCCACGGAACGTTTCGCGGCCGGGGTGTTTGCCGCCTACCATGCCTATCCCTACTACCCCGACTTCATGATCCTGGAGGAATCCTTCGCCCAGGCCACCTCCACCTTCGGCCCCTCCCGTTACCTGGGGTACCTGACGGCCCTGAAGGACCACCATCGGGAGATCCCGGTGATCATCGCCGAGTACGGGCTCCCCGCCTCTTTGGGCAACTCCCACATCCAGCCGGAAGGGCTCCACCACGGCGGACTCACCGAGGCCGAACACGCTGCCGGAAACCACCGCCTGACCCTGGAGATCGCCGAGGCCGGGATGGGAGGGGGGATCTTCTTTGCCTGGATCGACGAGTGGTTCAAGCTGAACTGGCCGGTGCTGGAATTCGAGTACCCGGCGGAGCACCGGGTTCGATGGCTGAACCGGCTGAACTCGGAGCAGCACTACGGGGTCATCGCCAAGGATCCGGCACCTCCGGTGAAGGGTGCCACTCTCCAGGACCGGACGGAGGGATGGGAGGCGAACTCGTTTCTGTCCCAGACAGGCGATGGGGACCGGGGGATGGCCACGCTCCGGGGAGAGGTGGACGAAGGGCATCTCTGGTTCCACGTGATGCCAGGCACCTCCGGGGTGGAGGAGATCTTCCTCGGATTCGATCTGGCGGGCCCTGAGGTTGGCGAGTTTCGGTGGCCCGGTGGCCTGGGCCCGCGACTGCCGGCAGGGGCCGAGTTCGTCCTCCACGCCACTCGGGACACTGTCCGAATCCTGGCCCATCCCACCCAGGCCCTCTTCCGGTTCCGGGAGGTGGGTCCTGACGTGCCAGGGACCCTCCTGGAGTGGGAGCCGGAGCCCGGCGCCCTCCCCCCCGGGTTCTTCACCTTCCGAGGTGAGCAGGAATTCAACCTGCCGTTTCGGAGTGAGGCGACCGAAGACGGGGTTTACGCGCCTCTCCGGATGATCATGAACCGGCGGCGCTTCACTCGCGACTCGGTGGAGGTCCTGGCAGTCGGGTATGACCGGGGGATTCTGCCCCGTGGAGATACGCCGGATGGCTATTGGGAGTGGACGGATGGGGGTGCCCTGGAGGTTCGGATCCCCTGGAATCTCCTGAACGTCACCGATCCCTCCACCCGGACCATCCTCCAGGGCTCGGCCGGTGCCCAGGGCCTCCAGTTCCAGCAGGTCGATGGGATCGGGGTCATGGTCGCATACCGGAACCCGGATGGGGGCTGGGTCACCCTGCCAGGGGACGGGGACGAGGTCCCGGTCCTGGCCTGGGAAGAGTGGACCGAGCCTCAGTGGGAGGCCCGCAAGCGCCCTGTCTTTGACGCCCTGGCCCGGGCCTTTCAGGAGATTCCTTCATTTGCCCGTACCTCGGCCTCCAGCCCTGGGGTGGATGAGGTCAGCCGGTCGGTGGGTGACACGAGCGCTGGAGACGTCGGTTGGAGCAGCGCAGCGCCCGGTCGTGTGGGCGACGAGAATGGCTCCGGTCCGGACCATGGAGCCGGCAACCAGAATGGGGATGGCGATGGATCCGGCCATGGGGATGGGGATCATGAGCGGGATGGCGCCAGCATTGTCCGCGCCGGTTGGGACCTTTCCGTTCCGGCTCCGGATACCCTGACGATTCGGGAACGGGCGAACCAGGCCTGGATCCACGGAGGTGACGACGATCCGGAGGAGCTCTATCGATTGGTCCTGGAGGATGAACCGGATGACCAGGTGGCCCTCCTCCGTCTGGGCCTCCTCCTGGCGTGGGAGGATCAGTTCGAGGAGTCCCTGGCCCTTCTGGATCGCCTGATCGGGTTGGAGCCCGAGAATGTGGAGGCCCTGACCCACCGGGCTCGGGTGCTGGCCTGGAGTGGGGAACTGGAAAGGGCTCTGGCCGAGCTGGAGCAGGTCCTGGCCCTGGAGCCTGCGTATGTCCTGGCTCTGGAAGCCCGGGCCCAGTTCCTGGAATGGACCGGCGACTACCGGGCCTCGGCCTCGGCCTATGGCCGGCTCCTGGAGGTGGGCGGCCAGGAGAACCTGGAGCTTCACCGGAGCCGGGCTCGCCTTCTGGTCTCGGCTGGGGAGGTGGAGGAAGCCCGGGTAGCCTGGGACTCGGTCCTGGCAGCCGATCCGAACGATGTGGATGCTCGCCTCTCCCTGGCGCGACTCCTTGCACTGGCCGGGATGACCCGGGAGGCAGTTCACCACTACGAGGAGGCTCTGGCCCGGGCTCCGGACCGGGTCGACGCCTGGATGGGTCTGGGGCGAGCTCTCTCCTGGGGTGGGCGCCTTCCGGAGGGGGAAGAGGCCTGGCGTGAAGCCGTTTCCCTGTCTCCAGGGGACGCCGACGCACGGGCAGGCCTGGTCCAGAACCTCCGGTGGCAGGGGCGAGCCCAGGCCGGGAGAGAGGTGGCGGGAGAAGTGGGCGAGCCCATCCCTGGTGTCCTGAGGGAACAGCTACGCTGGGTGGACGCCGCATTGAACCCGGCCCTGGATGGGGCCGTGATCTTCGAGGCCGACTCGGACGATCATGAGGCGCTGACGCTCCTTCTGAACGGGCGAGTTCCCCTCCGACCCCGCCTCACCCTCCACATGGAGATGTACCGGAGAGAGCTCTCCCTCCCGGGCCTCTCAGCCCACGCCACCGGTGGGATGCTCTCTGCAGAGGCGTTCCTGGAGCCCGGGTGGCGCATTCGGTTGGGGGGTGGGGGAGCGCAGGGCTCGCTGGATGAGGCGACCCGGCACCGACTCCTGATCCAGGCCAGTTCTCCGGCTCGACACCCGTTGGTGGCCACGGTCCGGGCCAACCGGAGCCCGGTGGACGTGACGGCTCGCCTGGTCGAGACGGTAGTGGAAGCCACTGAGACGGCAGTGGACCTGAGCTGGGGCTTCCGTCCTGGCTGGCGCCTTGCCGGTGGAGCAGGCTGGGCTCGGTTCCAGGGCACGGAGGAAAATGATCGGTGGAACGCATCGGCCCGGCTGGGTTGGACCGGGGGACCTTGGTCGGCGGGCCTCAGCGCCCGGGCTTTCGGCTTTGACCGGACGCTGGCTGATGGCTACTTCTCGCCCGACTTCTTTGGGCTGGCCGAACTCCCCCTGGGGTGGCGGACCGATGGGGAACGATGGGGCGTGGGGTTGGAGGGGGCCCCCGGGGTGCAGAAGATCGGCGATGACGGGGAGCTGGCCGGTGTGATCCGGGGGAATCTCCGTCTGGCGCGGCGGTGGGGGCCCGGGCGGGAGCTGGGGCTCTCGGCGGCCGGGTCCACTGCCGGCCTGGAGCGGATGGGGGCCGATCTGGGAGACGGCTACCGCTACCGGGCCTTCCGACTCGACGCCCGATGGGTGTTTTGACTCCGACTTCCTGGATGTCGTGACTCCCCGTCCAGGTGTGGTGATTGCCCTTCTATGAGCGTCGTAATCGAGGGGCCTCCCGAAGGGATTCCCTACCTCCTGGTCCACGGCTTCACCGGTGCTGGGGCGCGTTGGGGGCGCCCTCTCCTGGAGGGGCTGGCAGAGGCGGGCCTCGTCCGGGCGGTAGACCTTCCGGGGCATGGGCCAAAATCAGACGACTGGCAACCGGACGACCTGCAGTGGGACCGGGTGGTGGATGGGCTCGTGGCCGAGCTGGATGAGGCGGGAATCCGTCGGGCCCACTGGATCGGCTATTCCATGGGGGGGCGTCTGGCCCTGGCCGCGGCGCTGACCTACCCGGAGCGGGTGGCCACCCTGACGCTTGAAAGTGCTTCACCTGGGCTGGAAACGGCTCGGGATCGGGCGGCCCGCCGGGCCCGGGACGGGGCTCTGGCTCAGGCGATCCTTGAGCGGGGGGTTCCCTGGTTCGTGGATTTCTGGGCCAGCCTGCCTCTCTTCCGGACTCAGGCGGCGCTTCCAGCCCAGGTGCTGGAACGGATCCGGCAGGGGCGACTCGCCCACTCGGCTGCGGTTCTGGCCGCCAGCCTTCGGGGGCTGGGGACGGGCACCCAGCCGTCATACTGGCCCCGGCTGGGGAAGTTGGCCCCTCCGACCCTCCTCCTCTCTGGGGCGAAGGACCGGAAATTCGAAGCTCTGGCCCGGCAGATGACATCGGCCATTCCCCGCGCCACCCATCGGTCCATCCCCGGTGCCGGCCATACCCTCCACCTGGAGGCACCCCAGGAATGGGCGGATGCCTTGCGCCTCTTCACCCGGTAGGTGTGCCGGTCCGAAGCATCTCTTCCTGCAAAGCTCGTTGAAGGCGCCGGGTCACTGGGCCGGGGCGTCCCTTGCCAATGCTGGTCTCATCCACCTGGATCACCGGAAGCACGTCGGTGGTGGTCCCGGTGATGAAGAGCTCCGAAACCCGGGGAAGTTCCTCCATGGGGATCCCCTCCTCCCGCGTGGGGATCCCATGGCCTGCAGCCAGATCCAGGACCACGTCCCGGGTGATTCCCCGAAGGATGTAGTTGGCTGGAGGATAGGTGCGGAGGACCCCGTCCAGGACGCCAAAGAGATTGGTGGAGGACCCTTCCAGAAGCATTCCGTCCCGGACAAAGAGGGCCTCGGTGGCCCCGGCCTTCCGCGCCGCCTCCTTGGCCAGGACGTTGGGCAGGAGGTTCACCGACTTGATGTCGGCCCGGGACCAACGTCGATCCGAGTGGAGGACGCAGCGCGCCCCCTTCTCGTGGAGGCCTTCCGGGTGCCTGAAGGTGGATGTATAGAGGAGAATGGTGGGCGGAACGGAGGGCGTGGGGAAATGATGCGTCCGTGGCGCGGCCCCCCGAGTGACCTGGAGATAGATGGTGGCTTGCCCGGTATCGTGACGGTTCCGGGCAAGGAGTGACCGAGCGATGGCCAGGAGTCCCGGATCCTCCACTTCACCGGGAATCTGGATGCCCAGAGCATCCAGGCCCCGAAGGAGGCGTGTGACGTGGGCCCTGCCCTGAAAGAGCTCCCCGTCCACCGCCCGGAACACCTCGTAGACCCCGTCCCCGAAGATGAAGCCCCGGTCGTCGATCGAGAGGGAGCCCTGGGAGCGGGGAAGGTAGCTCCCGTTCAGATATATGGTGCTGTCGTCCTGTGACATGTCATTCTCGTGTTGTCTGCGGGCGGGCCGCAGGGAGGTCCGTCAGTAGCCGGCGGCAGCCCCGTCGCGGCGGGGATCTGCGGCGCCGATCCATTGCTGGCCATCATTCCAGAGGAGCTGGACGCCTCCGAAATGGAGGCTCATGGGAGCGAAGACCAGAGGCTCCCAGCCGTGCCCCCGGAGACCTGCCAGCACCTCGCCGCTGATCCCCTGTTCGAAATCCAGATTGGGAGCGGTGAAGTGGGGGTTGATCCGGGGGAATGTGAGGGCGGTGGCCGGGTCCACCCCGTAGTCCAGGATAAAGACGATGGTCTGGATGACCGCCGGGGGGATCCGGCCCCCGCCGGGCGAGCCCACCACCATCTCCACCCCGTCCCGTCCCAGGAGGATGGTGGGGGTGGTCGTGGAGGCAGGTGCCTTTCCGGGGGCGATCCGATTGGGGCCCTCCGTTGAAAAGATGAAGAGCCCGGAGTTCAGGAAGGTTCCCGCAGCCCACGCCCCGGTACCGAAGTAGACCCCTTGGGTGAAGGTGAGGGAGACGGCGTTACCCTCTGCGTCCACCACGGAGATATGGGTCGTCTCGCCGTGGTCTCGGTCTGAGTGTCCCCCTTGGCCTCCATCGGATGACACCTCCGCCGTTCCCAGGGACGATGGGGTTGAGGCCTGTTCAGAGTGAGGCGGCTCGGGGCGGAGGCGGGCCGGCGCCGATCCGAAGGGAATCAGTGCCCGGCACGCCTCCGGAGGCTCCTCGTCCTCGAAGGCCCATGGGTCGGCTTCCGGCACCGCATGCGGGATGGGCGATGCACCCCGGCCCACCTGGGATGCCCGCTCTGCAGCAAACCCGCGTGAGATGAGCCCCCGGGCCGGCACCCCCACCTGGTCCGGATCCCCCAGGAAGCTCCGCCGGTCACCAGCTGCCGTCCGGATGGCGGTGGCCAGGGTGTGGAGATCGGTGCTGGAGGCGAATGGAGGGCCACTCTCACCCAGGGACTGGGACTCCAGGAGGTTCAGGGTCTGAACGATCTGCATCCCGGACTGGGGAGGAGGGGCCGAGAGTACTGTGCGTCCGCGGTAGACGCCGCACACCGGACGGCGCCAGCGGGGAGTGAAGGAGGCCAGGTCCTCCAGGGTCATGGGGTTTCCCCCTTCATTGAGGACCTGGACGATCTCCTGGGCCACCGGCCCTTCATGGAATCCGGCTCGACCTTCTCGGGCAATGGCCCGGAGGGATTCCGCCAGTTCGGGCTGGACCAACCTCTCCCCTGCCCGAAGGGGGCGGTAGCCAGGCCAGAAGATCTCCTGGGATCGACGGTACTGGACCAGCTTGGTCGAGTCCCCTGCAATGGTTCGAGCCAGGAGGGGGGAGACGGGGAAGCCGTCCTGGGCCAGGGCGATGGCATGGGACAGGACCTGGCCCCGGTCCATGGTTCCATGGCTCTCCAGCGCCTCCAGGAGGCCTGCCACGGTTCCCGGTACAGCGACCCCCCGAGGGGTGTGGTTCGGACCGTCGTAGTGGGGGAACGTGGTGTCGGGGTTGGCCGGGGCCACAGCGTAGAAGTCCAGATATTCGGCCCGTTCTTCGCTCTCCAGCCAGAGGAGCATCCCTCCACTTCCCCCGATCCCGGCCATCATGGGTTCCACCACGCCTACGGCGAAGGCGGTGGCCACGGCGGCGTCTATGGCGTTCCCACCTGCCTCCAGGATCTGGACGCCGGCCTGCGTGGCCCGGGGGTGGGCTGAGGCCACCATGGCCTCACTTCCGACGGCCCGGCTCCCTGCCGAACCATGCGTGTGGGGAGTGGGGGCGGTGAGCTCGCCTTCGGCCCCGGCGGGAGCCGGCGCGGTGGTGGGACCAGGATCGGGCGTCGAGGCTGGCGGAGTGGCTCCGCATCCGTGCAGGCTGAGCGAGATGAGGCCGGCCAGGATGAGGACGGAAGGCCATGGAAAGGTCTCGCCGATCCGACGCCATGGTGTTCGAGGAGGTACGGTTCCATCGCCATGGACGGGTCGATGGGTCATGAGGAAAAGACTCCTGGATATGCCTCGGGGGGAGCGGTCGGCCATCCGACCCCTCCCCCCGGAAGACAGTGGACCCGGGGGCTGGTCCATTCCTGACGGACCAACCCCCGGACGGCTCAGGTCAGAGGTTCGGGTTCGAGTTCCGCTCGTCTACGCTCATGGGGAGACAGAGTTCACCCATGGGGTTGTCCAGGACGTTCCGGACCTCGTCGGTTTCGATGGGCTGGTCGCCAGGCGCCTCCACCCGAACCACATCGAAGTTGGCGTATCCGGGGGTGACGGCCCACCGGCGCATGTCCGGCAGACGGCGCCCTTCGACCCAGAGCTCGATTCCCCGCTCTCGCTGAAGGAGGTACCAGGCCTCTTCTTCGTC
>PWWP01000341.1 GCA_003562075.1 Gemmatimonadota bacterium | reverse complement strand
GAGCGTACTTCACGGAGTGGGTCCGGATCATCCTCCAGGAACGCTTCCGGGGTCAGGTCAACACGGGCGGGCTCCGGGTCTACACCACGCTGGACGTGGACATGCAGCGGGCCGCCGAGGGTGCCATGGAGCGGGGCTTCGACCGGATTGAGAATCGTCCCGGCTTCCGCCATCCCCGGTACGAGGAGTACGCAGATCAGCGGGAGGCCTTCCAGGGCCCCAGCAGTCCCTACCTGCAAGGCATGTTCGTGGCCCTGGACCCCCAGACCGGAGCCGTTCGGGCTCTGGTAGGGGGACGGGATTACGAGCAATCCCGGTTCAACCGTGCGACTCAGGCTCGGCGTCAGCCCGGGTCGGCCTTCAAGACCTTCGTCTACGCGTCGGCACTGGCCAGTGGAATCCCAGCCTCCCACGTGATCACCGATGGGCCCGTGGTCCGGCAGGAGGTGGATGGCTCTGAATGGCGCCCCCGAAACTTCTCCGGAGAGTTCGAAGGGGACATGACCCTTCGGGAAGCATACCGCCGCTCGGTGAACATGGTGGCCATCAAGCTGGCCGACGAGGAGGTGGGGCTCGAAACCGTGGCCCAGAACGCGCGCAGGCTCGGCATCAACTCCCTCATCCCCCGCGTTCCTTCCATGGCGCTGGGTTCCCCCGATGTTCTCCCCATTGAGATGGCTGAGGCCTATTCCACCTTCGCCAACATGGGGACCCGGGTCCGGCCCTACCCCATCCTGAGGGTGGAAAACGCCGAGGGTGAGGTCCTCTGGGAGCCCGAGCCGGAACGGACCCAGGTCCTGGATTCCCTCTCCACCCGGGTCATGGTGAACCTCATGGAGGATGTGGTGGAGCGGGGAACGGCAGCCAACGCGGTCCGTGGCACCATCGGTGCCGGCGCCGGGCTCCCACGGGAGATCCCCGCCGCCGGGAAAACCGGGACCACCAACAACTTCACCGACGTCTGGTTCGTGGGCTTCACCCCGAACCTGCAAGCCGCCGTCTGGTTCGGGATGGACGAGCCCCAGCAGATCTATCCCCAGGCCACCGGCGGCGCCGATGCAGCCCCGGTGTGGGGAGACTTCATGTACCAGGTCTACGTAGGCGATCGGGACAGAGAGACGGCCTCCAACAGTCTGGGAGACAGTGCGCCCGAGTTCAACGGGATCCTCCCAGTCCCTGAGCGGTGGCCTACCGAGGGACTCCTGGAGCTCCAGGTGGATTCCCAGACGGGACTCCTGGCCTCCCAGTGGTGCCCCACCTCCCGCCGATACACGGAGCTCTTCATCCCCGGAACCGAGCCCACCGAGGAGTGCGACGAATCCAGCTCGGGCCGGTCCCGGTGGCCCTGGTAGGTTCACCACCTGAACGTCCGTCTCCGCTTTCTGGGCTGGCCGTCCGTCTCCGTTTCTTGGGACGGACCGAAGCCGGATCCGGAACAGACCACCATCACCCCCTCCATCTCCTGCCCATGAGCGCACCGAACCCGACCATCATCATCTTCACCTTCGAGACCACCCACCAGGCGCTCTGGGCCGAGGAAGTCGCCCAGGAACAGGGCCTCCCCTGTGAGGTGGCTCCTGCGCCCCCTGAAGTGGACGCCAAGTGCGGGCTTTCCATCCGGACCCCGGAATCCCAGGCCGACCGGATGGCGGAGGCTTTCGCGGAAGAGGGGATCGAGTTCGGCCGGGTGGAGGCACCAGACTGATGGATCCGCCATCGATCGGACCCACCCCGGCTCGCTGATTGCTACACGCGGGCTGGAACAGACTGGGACCCGAACGGATGGGATCCGAACGTAGAAAGGGCCCGGACCATCTCTGGTCCGGGCCCTTCCTTGCTTCCATCCTGCTCTTCAATTCCTGCTTCTTGCTGGGGCAGACATTTCCATCAGGTCGCCCCGTTGAACCTCGCCAACTGATCGGCCCCGCACCCGCCCGGGGCCACAAGGGCCTCCGGACGGGCCGGACCGTTCAAACCGTCAGTCGAAGTTCGGGTTGTGCTGCCGCTCGTCAAAGGGAATGGGCAGACAGGTCTGATTCTGCACATCCGGAAGCTCCGGCTTGTAGTAGGGCCCCGGCGGGAGGATGTTCGGCACAGCATCGCCGTTCCTCCGCCAGTCACCCATCCGGCGAGCGGTGATCCAGAAGTCGATGGACCGCTGGGCCATGAGCTCGCCCAGGAGGTCATCCCCCTCGTATGGATCGTGGCCACCAACGGCCCGACGCTCATTGATGAACGCCCGCATCTCTGCCGGGTCGTTCCGGGCTTCCACCTCGATGTACCGGGCTTCGAGACCGGATGCCAGGTCGACAGCCGCGGCCCAGTTGTCGTACTTGAGCTGGGACCAGAGACGGAGGGTGTTGTCCTGCCCGTCCCGACCCGAATCGTAGAACTGGATCCGGGGGTCGCCCGTCACGTCACCGTCATCCGTCAGGTCCTGACCGATGTCCCGGTAGTGGGGCGGCACCACGAAGGACTCGCGGCTCCCACCGGCCGAGAAGAAGAAGACGCCATTCCCCAGGCGCCCCCGGTTCCCTGCGTCGTCCACGTAGGGGACGTTGAAGACGAAGTCGTCGGCCACACCCTGAACTGCCTGGATGGCCTCATCCGTCCGACCCAGCTGCAGGAGGGCACGACCCATTCCTACCCGGGCCGCATCGGCCATGCCTGCAGCCTCACTGCCGCCGGCAGCGGCGGCTTCGCTGATGGTCCGTTCGAAGCGGTTCACTGCCGTCTCCAGCAGCTGCTCCGAGGTCATGAGAGGTCCGGGCTCATTCCCGGGCTGGGCCATGGTTCCCTCACAGAAGGCCTCACCCATGAGCACCAGACCGAACCCGGAGGTCAGCGCCCCTCGGGCCAGGTTCAGCTCCTGCTCCGGCTCGCCACTCAGGATCTCCAGCACCTGCTCCCCCTGAGCAATGGACCGAGCCAGGGGGAACCAGACGGCATCGGTGTGCGTGCCGTTGGTGAAGTCCACGGCCCGGCGGCCGAACTCGTTCCGGGTGGGGAAGGTATCCCCGACCCAGGCCTCGTTCGTGAACCAGCCGGTGTAGACGATCATGTTCCCGTAGGACGACGCAAAGGTCTGGAATGCAGATCGTGCAAAGAGGTCACCGTCCTGGACCGCGTCGATGGTCTCAGCGTCGATGACGTTGGGGTTTCGGACGTCGAAGAAGTCGTCGCACCCGGTGAGGGTCACCGCAAGGATGACCAGGGCCACCAGGTGAACCGGACCTCGAATGCGTCGAGATGTAGTTCTCTTATTCATTGGTATTCTCCCGGGTCTGGATCAGAAGGTGACGTTGACCCGGGCAATCAAACGCCGGGGGTTCGGGACGGTCAGGAAGTCGGTCCTGCTGAAGCTGGCCCCTGCAGCACTGATCATCTCCGGATCGGCACCCAGGTAATCGGTCCAGAGCGCAACATTCCTGGCGCCCAGGGTGATGGTGGCCCGCTCTGCCCGGAAGAGGTTTGCCACCTCAGGTCCCAGGGTGTAGTTGAGAGAGATCTCTCTCAGTCGGACATAGCTTCCATCCTCGTAGTAGGCGTGATTCACCTGAGACACCCCCACCCCCTCACCGGACTCGGTCACGAAGGGACCGAAGCGCTCCAGGCGCTCCTCGTCAGAGAGGATGTCATTCCTCCGGACCCAACGCTCACCGGTTCCGAACTGCCGCTCCCGGAACTGGTCCGTGTTATTGTAGATGGTGAAGTCCCGAGCCCAATCCAGCTGGCCGTAGAGGCTCAGGTTCCCCAGGAAGGAGAAGGTGGAGGAGAAGTTCCCCTCCCAGCCCGGGTTGGGGTTGCCCCGGAAGTTCATGCTGTCGCTCACGATGGCCCGGTCATTCTCCAGGTCGAAGCCCACCACGTCGTAGGCCCAGTACCCGTAGGCCGGGAATCCGGGCGTCACCCGCTGGTTCACACCGAAGGGCTCCACGTCACCCAGATCCACCACCTCGTTGGTGTTCGTGGAGACGTTCAGCCGGGCATCCCAGGCAAACTGGGCGGTCTCGACAAGCCGGCTGTTCAACCCGATCTCCCACCCACTGTTCTTCAGCTCCCCGATGTTCACGAAGGGATCGTTGGCGAAGCCCAGAGAGGGCGGAAGGGGTCGCTCCAGGATCAGGTCCTGGGAGCTCTTGTTGTAGTAGGTCACGTCCACGCCAACCAGCTCATCGAAGAGGCCGGCATCGAAGCCGAACTCCCACTCAACGCCACGCTCCGGCTTCAGATCCGGGTTCCCCGGGTTGTTGGGGAGCACTCCGGAGCCTACGCTTGCCGCCGTGATGGCGTAGGGGGACGAGGAGAAGGTGGTCAGCGAGGCACCCGAGCCAGGCGACCGGCCGGTGGAGCCCCAGACCCCGCGGACGCGGAGCGTTGAAACGAGGGACTCGAGGCCGATCGGATAGAATTCCTCCTCGGAGAGGACGTAGGAAACCCCGATCTTCGGGTTGAAGAAGGTGCTCACCTCCTCACCGAAAGCCGAGTTCCGATCCAGACGTCCACCGATCTGGAAGTAGAGGCGATCCTGGTAGGCCAGGTCCACCTGGCCCAGAATCCCGGCCTCCCGGGACTCGGTGTACTGCTGCTCACCGGTGGTCTGGGCCGCCGCGTTCACACTCCGTGCGGCGTTCGTCGTCAGCCCTTCACCACGGGATCCGGACAGGTCACTCCGGGCCGCGATGGCCTGGCCACCGAAGGCGATGTCAGCCAGCCACGAGTTTCCGATGGCCTGCTGGTAGGAGCCCAGGTAGTCGATGGTGATTTCGTCCCGGTTCTGCCGACGCTGCTGAATCATCCCCGAGTTGAGGACGGCGGTTCCGTACCACCCGATGTCGTTCTTCGGGAAGAACTCGAAAGCCTCAGACCGGGTCATATCGGCCCCGAACTGCAGGCGGTTGCTGAAGTTGGCCGACGGCGTGTAGTTCACCGTGAGGGTGGGCGTGGCCCGGATGGCCATATTCGAGTTCTCGATGGCGGTAATGGCCGGCGTCTGCCGGTTCCCGCCGAACCACCCATCCCGGGCGTCCAGACCCACCGAAATGGGGCTGCCCAGCATGGATCCCCCGATGAACCCGTAGATGTTGTTGTCGTTCTGGGGCATCAGGTTGTCCGTCCGACCCAGTCCCACCCCTGCATCGATCCGGAGATCGTCCCGAGGGGTGAAGTCGAAGTTCATCCGGGCGGTGTAGCGGTTGTACTCGTTGTTCGGGAGGGTGCCCTCCTCCTCGTCGGCGTTCAGCGAGAGGAAGAAGCCAAAGTTCTCACCCCCACCCCGACCGGACCAGGAGAAGGAATGGGCTCGGCCGTCCCGGAACGCGCCCTCACGAACGATGGGGTTGTCGGAGATGACGGTGCCCGGAGACTGCCCCTGGCAGAGGGCTGCCCCTGCATCGATGGCGGCCTGGGAGCAGACCCCGAAGTTGGCCGGTGGCTCCCAGTTCTGGTCGATGTGACCGAACTCGTAGCTCACCGTCTGCTGGAAGCCGCTTCCGGGCGAGCCTCGCTTGGTCCGGATCTGGATCACACCGGCCGAGGCGTCAGCCCCGTACAGGGTGGCCGCAGCCGGTCCCTTCACCACCTCGATGGACTCGATGTCCTCGGGATTGATGTCGTTGAGTCGGGAGGCTGCCTGTCCACCGACACCGAAGAGCTGGTTCTGGCGGGAGTCCATTCGGATCCCGTCAATGATGACGATGGGCTCGTTGGAAAGCTCGATGGAAGCAGAGCCCCGGAGCCGGATCCGCTGCGTGGCGCCTGAGGTTCCGGAGGCAGAGGTGATGCTTACGCCGCTGGTCCGGGCCTGCAGGAGATTGGACACGCTGGTGACCGGTGCGGTCTCCATGATGGATGCGGCGTCGATGGATCCGACGGACGCTGCCTGGGCCCGCCGATCCTGCCGGCCAGCCGTACCCGTCACCAGGATCTCATCCAGGGCGACGGCCGACTGGGCCAGAGAGAAGTTCACCGTGGCCGTCTCGCCGGCCTGGAGCGTGACCGTCTCGGTGGCTGTCCGGTATCCGATGAAGGTGGCCCGGATCTCAAACTCACCGGGAGTCACGTTGGGGATTCGATAGGAGCCGTCGGACCCGGAGAGCGTACCTCGCTGGGTACCGACGATGGACACCTGGGCGGAGCCGATGACCGCGCCGGTTCGAGCGTCGGTCACGGTCCCTTCGACTGTACCCTGCTGAGCCGAGACGGCGTGGGGAGCTCCCACAAAGGCCGCCAGGGCGAAAGCAGAGACCAGTCCTTTGATCAGACCAGTTCTGGAAAGCATACGATTCTTCCTCGTTGGTCGGACGGGTGTGGCCTGAAACCCGGGGGGGTCGAGTCCCGTCCGGAATGATGGAGGGCACGGCCAGAGTCAATGCAATGACTCCCTCTGCGCCGTGCGTACAACAAGTGTCGTCGGGAAATGCGCCTCCTTTCTCTTGATGTGGTCGGGAAGAGGTCCCGTCGAAGCGGCTCGTTGCGTAACGGCACGCCTGAACGATGGCTCACTGGGCAGGAGCAGGATTGAAAGGGTAGGTCCAGGAAGGGGCTTTACAGATCTCTCGTACCTGTCACACCCTCGTACAGCTCCTGTAATCTCCCTGACAATAACAAAAGCTCAGCGGGTCACGCCACCCCCTGTAGAACGATCGTTCGACTCACAAACCCATGAGCCACGTAAGCTCTTGCCTTTATTGGTGATAGAGGACCGTCGCCTGCGAAGTCGAAGCTGGACCTCTGGCAGGAGGCCTGGTAACGGAGTTCCCCAACGGCTGACACCGGGTGAGGAACGGCAGGTCAGGAAAGGACCCGGAAGAATCTACCGGGAAGGTGGGGGGACGGGACCGAACTCGAGGACTCCCTGCGCCGAGATGCGATGGCTGATCAGGGATCGGGCCGGGGTTGGTCCGGCTCCGATCCGGATGGCCGAAGCAAGGACGGAGGCGGCCTTTCGAGCCGCCTCAGCCGAGGCAGCATGGACCGTTCCCAGGAGGGCCCCGGCTTCCACCTCCTGGCCGGGTTGGATCAGATCCGCATAGCCCACCGTCGGATCGATATTCTGGCCCAGGCGAACCCGTCCGCCCCCCAATTCGACCACGGCCTGACCCAGGGGACGGGGTCGGAGTTCCACCACCGTACCGGTGGCAGGTGACGGAACCTCCATGGAGACAGGGGCTGATGGGAGGAGATCAGGGTCGTCCACAGCGTGAGGATCGCCCCCCTGTCGCTCCACCAGCCTCCGGAAGCGCTCCAGGGCAAACCCGCCATCCAAGCGGTCGCGCGCGCGATCCATCGCCCTATCCCGAGCCACTGGTTGGGCGCCGTTCTGACGTTGTGTCGTCACGCCGCCCGGATCCGTCCGATGGAACTCGGTCCCCGGGTTGGCTACAAGCTGCATCTCGGTCGCCAACTGCAGGACCACCTCCCGGAGATCTGCCGGTCCCTCTCCGCGGAGGCACGCCAAGGCCTCCCTCACCTCCACCACGTTCCCGGCCGACCGACCCAGGGGACGATCCATGGCCGTCACCAGGGCGGTGGTGGGCACACCGTGATCCTCACCGATCTCCACCATTGTCCGGGCCAGCGCCAGCGTCTCAGCCTCCTCGGTCAGGAACGCCCCCGACCCCGCTTTCACATCCAGCACCATCCCGGTGAGTCCTTCCGCCAGCTTCTTGCTCATGATGCTGGCGGCGATGAGGGGGATGGAGGGCACGGTTCCCGTCACACTTCGAAGATCGTAGAGTCGGCGATCCAATGGGGCGATCTCCCTGGTCTGGCCGATCATGGCCACGCCTTCGGCCTCCAGGACCTCCTGGAACGCCTCCAAGGAGAGATCGGTCCGGAATCCGGGGATGGACTCCAGTTTGTCCAGAGTCCCGCCGGTGTGACCCAACCCGCGGCCGGACATCATGGGCACGAAAAGCCCACACTCGGCAGCCAGAGGAGCCAGAACAAGGGAGACCTTGTCCCCTACCCCGCCGGTGGAGTGCTTGTCGATCCGAGGTCCTGGAAGATGGGAAAGGTCCAGGACCGCCCCTGAATGGAGCATGACCTGCACCAGACGGGTCAGGTCATCCCGGGAGATCCCATTGAGGACGACGGCCATGAGGAACGCCGCCATCTGGTACTCCTCCACCGAACCCGCCAGGTAGCCCTGGAGGAATTCCTCCAGGGCCCCCGGGGGCAAGGAGGCCCCGTCCCGTACCGCCTCGATGACCGGGAGGGGATTCAACGAGGTGACCGTCAGGTCTTCAAGCGATTCCGTGCGCCGTCCAGGGCCTCATCCACCTTGTCCCGGACCTCGTCGGCGATGTCCTCCCAGCGGTCGCCGGCGTTCTCCTTCAGATCCTCGGCCGCTCGGCCGATCCGCTTCCGGGTTCGCTTTCCAGACTCTGGGGCCATGAGAAGGGCCACACCGGCACCGATGGCAGCACCGCAGATGAGACCGGTGACGAAGTTGAACGTCCGGGCATCTTGTTCGTATTCCATCCGGGTTCTCCTTTTTCTGAACAGGGTGAGATTCAAGTCCATCCGTTCGAATCTCGGCACCCCTGAGTCGGGATGCGAGTATGACAAGTACCAGCCCACCGCTGTTAGGGTCCCACCTCGTCATCCGTCAGGTGTGGCTCCCGGCGGGCGAAGTGGGTATTATCGAGGCAGGTTGCCCAGACGTGCCGGGTGCCCCCTGCGCCAGACTCCACTACGACCCATGGATTCAACCAGATGACACCTCCTCTGGCTTCCACTGGCAGTTCCGTTCCCCACGCCCCTTCCCAGGGGACCATCGCTCTTCCTTCCAGCGTGCTGTCGCATCTGAGGCGCTCGCTCCAGAAGGAAGTCGGCGATCTCTCCACCACCCACATCCTGCAGGATGCGGGGTTCGCCACCGGGGAAAGCCTCTTCGCCAGCTTTGCCGGCACGCTTGACGTGGATCCGGCCGAACTGGGCGAGGCCCGGTTCTGGAGGGAGCTGAACCGACATCTGGGCGCCCGGGGTTGGGGACAGGTGGAAGCAGAGCGCATCCATCCGGGAGTGGGAGTACTGCACGCATCCCATTGGGCTGAGGCCGCCGAGGACGGAAAGGATGGTCAACCCGGGTGCCACTTCAGCTCGGGCCTCCTCGCCCACATCCTGAGCCAGGCTGCCGGAGGCCCCATCGCCGTCCTGGAGATCCAGTGCCGGAGTCGAGGAGACACCCAATGCTCCTTCCTCTACGGCTCGGAAGGGGCAATCCACGAACTCTACGGACTCCTCCTGGACGGCGCCTCCCTGGACGAGGCCCTGGACCAGCTCTGATCCGGACCGCCCCCCTCCCAGGTATCCGATCCCGATGCGAGCCTTAGGCGTGGATTTCGGCCAGGTCCGGGTGGGGCTTTCCCTATCCGATGAAACCGGGACCTTGGCATCCCCCCTTCCAACCCTCCGCCGCAGGAGGGGAAAGCGCCCTCCTCTGAAAGCCATGGAGGAGTTGGGGCGAGCGCATGGGGTAGAGGCCGTGGTCTTCGGCCTCCCCCTGGAGCTGGACGGATCCGAGTCGGAGTGGACCCGAGAGGTCCGCCAGGTGGGGGAGGCCCTGGGCCGGCGACTCGATGTTCCGGTCCACTTCGTGGATGAACGGCTGACCTCGGTCCGGGCTGAACGGATGGTCCGGAGCAGCGGGCTCTCCCGGAGCCGGAGGGAGGAGAAAGAACGGGTGGATGCCGGTGCGGCGGTCCTCATCCTTCAGCAGTGGCTGGATCAACAGGATGGGGGGAATCCTGGGGGGAGTGCCCCGTGAAGCGACCTTGCCGGTTGCGGACGCTGGCCTCAGCGGTCCTGGTCCTGATTCTCCTCCCGTTGATCCTTTTCGCCTGCAGGGGAGAGCCCAGTGGACCGGCCGTGGAGTTCACCGTTCCTCCAGGGGCATCCTTCGCCCAGGTCACCGACACCCTGGTGGCCCGGGACCTGATCCCGAATCGGACCCTCTTCCGGGCGCTTGTCCGGCTACGAGGCGATGATCGGAACCTCCAGGCCGGCCGTTACCAGGTCCCGGAGGATATCGGGATGGCCGCCCTCCTGGATCACCTGGTGGAGGGGCGGATGGTGACGGTCCCCATGACCATCCCGGAAGGCTTCACCCTGCGACAGATGGCTCCCCGCATCGGCCAGGTAGCCGAGGTGGAAGCGGACCAGGTCAGAGCCTTCCTGGACGAGCATGGAGATGCGGAAGAATGGGGCGTCCCAGGGCCGGGGCTGGAGGGGTACCTCTTCCCCGACACCTACCACTTCGCCCCCGGACTTCCCCTGGAGTCGGTCATCCAGACCATGGTCCAGCGCTACAAGAGCCTCTGGTCCGAGGAACGACGAGCTCGGGCCCAGGCGCTGGAGATGACCGAAAGGGAAGTCATGACACTAGCGTCCATCGTCCAGGGCGAAGCGCGGCAGGTGACGGAGATGCCCCGGATCTCCGGGGTGTTCCACAATCGGCTCCGGATCGGGTACCTCCTCCAGGCCGACCCCACCGTCCAGTATGCCCTGGGCGAGCGTCGTAGCCGGCTCCTCTACGCCGACATTGACTCGGTGGCGGATCATCCCTACAACACCTACACTCAACCTGGCCTTCCGCCCGGTCCCATCGGAGCCGCTGGAGAAGCGGCCCTGGACGCGGCCCTCCACCCGGAGGACACGGACTACCTCTACTTTGTGGCCCGGCCCGACGGCTCCCACATCTTCACCGAGAGTCTGGCCGACCATAACCGGGCCCGGGTGGAGGCTCGGCGGGAGTGGAATCAGCTCCAGGGCTCTGCCGGCGCAGGGACCCAGCACCGAAACGAGGACTGATGGACCACCGGCAGCTCCGCCTCATCGTCATCACGGACCGGCGCATCGCCGGCGCCCGGGGTGTACTCCCGGCCGTGGAGGCGGCCCTGGAAGCAGGGGCCCAGGCCATCCAATACCGGGAGAAGGAGCTGGGGGCCGGGGAAGCCCTTCCGGCGGCTCATCGCCTCCGGGTGCTCACCCGGTCCTACGGAGCCCTCCTCTTCATGAACGACCGACTGGATCTGGCCCTGACCGTGGAGGCCGATGGGGTTCACCTGGGTCCGGACGACCTGCCGGTCGCCGAGGTACGGCGGGCCGTTCCTGACGGCTTTCTCGTAGGATACTCCACCGATGACCCGGCTCGGGCTCGTCAGGCCCAGGACCAGGGCGCCGACTATCTGGGCTGCGGTACGGTCTGGCCTACCTCGTCCAAGGAGGATACAGGTCGAGTCATCGGCCTGGAGGGCCTGAAGGAGGTGGTGGAGGCTGTGGATATCCCTGTGGTGGCCATCGGGGGCATCACACCAGCCCGGGCCCGAGAACTGGTGGGCACGGGCGTAGCCGGAGCCGCCGTCATCGGGGCCGTCATGGCCGCTCCGGATCCAGGTGCGGTGGTCAGCCGGCTCCTCCGGGCCCAGGAACCTGTCTGAACGCGAAACGCCCTCCTGACGCACGACGCCCCTTCGAACGCAGCCCCGTCCTTCCTCGCAAGACACCCCTCTGAACGCAAAACGCCCCCTCTGAGCGAAGGAGCTCGAGAGGGGGCGTTGTATGGGAAGGTCGGCGGCGACGTACTCTCCCACCGGGTCTCCCCGGCAGTACCATCCGCGCTGTGGGGCTT
>PWWP01000278.1 GCA_003562075.1 Gemmatimonadota bacterium | reverse complement strand
GTGGCCCTCGGGTGGTGGGATCCATCGCCCCCATGTGGTGGATCCGCCGCCCTTCCGAGCCACCTTCATCCAGATCGAGAGCACCGACCTGGAAACGGTGGCGGACCTGAATGCAGGGAACCTGAGCGGCTACATGGCCCGGACCGTGGAGCTCTTCCCCATTGCCGACCATGACGCCATCATCCGTCCCAATGCGCCCTACGTGACTTCGGCGGCGCCCCTCAGTGGACCGAACCAGGGCGAAGGCTGGGTGGAGCTGGTTCAGGAGATCCTGGCGCTTCGCTTCGACGACGGAGACCAGGACCCGGCGGCGCTGGAGCGCTACTACCACGGGATCCTCCAGCGGGAATCGGGGCCGGGAATCGCTGGAATCGCCTACGTGGCCACCAGCCCCAACTCCCAGGCCCTGGCCGCTGTCTCCCACGATGATCCGGGAGACCGGGACATCGTGGTGGCCCACGAGTTCGGCCACAACCTGGGGCGGAACCACGCGCCCTGTGGGAATGCCGGCGGGGTGGACCCCGGCTACCCCTACGCCGGCGCCACCCTGGGGAGCCCTGGATACAATCCCCTCACCGGACAGTTCATCCCCACCGACGGCCCCCACCGGGACATCATGAGCTACTGCACCCCGGCCTGGTCCAGCGATTACACCTACGATGCCGTCCTGGCCATGCGGACGGCCCGGCCCATCGGGGCACCGGCGCTGGCCGTGAGTGCGAGCACGACCCACCATGGGAGCGGGACCACAGTGGAGGACGGGATCGCGCTAGGAGACGGGACCGCGGCCGCCGCCGGGGCCGGGCACCCCCTTCTGGTCTGGGGTGGGTGGAGCCAGGAAGGTGGCCCCTATCTCCGCCCGGTCCTCCGCCTCCGGGATGGAGCCAGGGCCCCGGCCCAGGTGCCGGGGGACGGAACCCAGGATCAGGGGATGGTTCGAGGATACGGACATGAGGGGGAGCTCATCTTCCAACAAGACGTGACGGGGCTTGAGCTGGCTCATGTGGACGACCCCACCACCCGCCACATCCAGACCCTGGTGCGGATCTCCCCGGAAGAGGCGGCGGCTCTGGCACGGATCATCCTGGAAACACCCTATGGTTCCACCGAGCTGGACCGGAGCTGGGACGGGCCGGACCGCGTGCCGGGAACCGAACCGGCCCCTGGGGCGCCGGATCCCCGACTCCGGGTGGAGCGGGTCACAGGAGGCGCCGGAGGACCGGCTGGAGCACCGGGACAGGAGCGGATCCGGCTGGAATGGGATGCGGACGCCTACCCCCAGCTCGTCCTCCGGGACGGGCCGGACGGAGCCATCACCGGGATCCTCCAGGGCGGCCGGGCCGTCCTCACCGAGCCGGCGTCCCATCGGTTGGATGTGGAGCTATCCGACGGAGTGGGCGTCCTGCGACAGAGGGTGTCGACCCGGTAGGTGAAGCTCCCCCGGAGACCCGGAGATCCCCCGACCAATGCCGGAGACTCAGAACCGCACCCGGAGACCCATCCCCTCCAGGTTCCGGAGCTTCAGGTCGGCGTGATCATGGAGTCGCACGAAGAAGTCCAGCCGGGCCGATTGGGCGGTGGAGAGCCGGATGATGGCTCCCAGCCGCCGGACCCGGAGCTCGTGGTCCAGCCGGAGGAGGGCCCGGGTCCCCTCTACCTCCGGTCCTCTGTGGACTCCGGCACCGACCCAGAGCCGGGAGAGGAAGCCGCTCACCAGATCCCACGACCCCCAGAGCTCTCCTTCCGTCCCCTCCATCCCCCAGGCCGACTCGGCCCGGATGCCCAGCCGGAGCCGGTAGCGGGGGCTCAGGAAGGCTTCACCGGCCGCCCGGGCGCCGGTGACGTCGTCCAGCACCCAGCCCACCAACTCATGCCGTTCTCGGGACGGATCCCGAGACTCGAAGGACTCGATGGAGGCCCGGGAGAGGAGGTTTTCCAGACGGACATGGTCCCGGCCGTAGAGGTGGGACAGTTCCTCGCCACGAACCAGAACCGGGACCGACATGTCGTTCCGGTTCAGCCCATGGTGGTTCCCCGAGTAGATCCAGGGGCCGGCCTTGGGCTTGTCGTTGAGAACGGTGACCACGTCCCCCGCACGGGGATTGCTGAAGAGCTCCAGAATCCGGATGGGTGTATAGGGATAGTCCTGGTCATGGGTCAGCTCCAGCCATTGGTCGGGGGTCAGGGCCTCGCCCTGGTACCCGATCTCCGAATAGCCCAGGGGATCGGGTCCCGGCCCCTCGAACCAGTACCGGACCCGGGGCTGGAGGCCGTCGCTGGACCTCCAATCACCGAGCCCTCTTCCAGCCTCCAGCAGGCCCTCCCCTCCGGGCTCGCCCCCCGCCTCGCCATCGACCTCACCCTCGGTGAAGGCGGCCTGGAAGTGTAGCTGCCGCCCCCCGGCATCATATCCGACGATCCAGCCGGGCTCGGCCTGATAGAAGGCCAGGTCCTGCCAGGTCTCCCGAACCAGCTCCCGGGCCACCTGGTCCGGATCCTCCCCGTCCTTCAGGTAGATGTTGGGGTAGGCGTAGTGGCGAATCCGACCCTCCAGGAAGTGCTCCACCTCCAGGTCGTAGTGCTCCACCTCGCCGTAGACCATCCCGTGATCGGCATAGACGACCACGTGGACATCATCGTCCAGGTTCGAGGCCAGCCCGCCGAAATAGCGGTCGAAGCGCCGGAGGTTCTCCCGGAGCGCCTCCTCGCCCCAGACGTGACCGGCAGTGTCGGTCCCGAACCAGTAGAACTCCACCACGCCGTAGGCATCCAGCTTCTCGGGGACGTTCCAGAGGGAGAATCCCGCCAGGTGATCCAGGACGGGAAAGCCGTGGATGAAGTTGCTCCGGGTCCGCCGGGGCACGGTGGAGGCATACTCCATGAAGACGCCGGCCCGACCCCGCTGCGCCTCATCATCAGGGTCGTACGCGCCCCAGTCCAGGATCTCGCCTTCCTCCATCCCGATGCCGTGACGCAGCCGGAGGACCACGTTGGAGGTGAAGGGGGGATAGAAGGTCACCCCGTGACGGATGATCCCGTCCTGGCCGAAGAAGGCCTG
>PWWP01000224.1 GCA_003562075.1 Gemmatimonadota bacterium | reverse complement strand
GCTGGCACTGCTGGCAGGTTATCGGTTTTGGATTTGATCTCAGCGATATCGGCAGACGGTATATCCCCAGGAGTCGCTAATCCCGAAACATCCGCCTTGAACACGTCCTCTCTGCCGTCAGAAGTAAAGTAGCCATAAATTTCGGCCTCAGTCGGGGCATCACCAGAGCCACCCCCACCCGCCTGGCTCACCGCTTTGGCCGTGAATTGGTCGCCGTCGTCGTCCTCAATCAGCCCATCAACTCGGGTTGCTACAGTGGCTGCGGTGGCAAGTTGAGCGCTCTGGGTGCTATCTAATCCGCTGCCCGTGGTCACAGTAAACGGCACAGCAAGCTGGTCAAAATCGTATTCAATCACCCCAGATGTAGGGCCGGTAAAGGTGAGGTTCGCCCCATCAGTGCGGCGGATAAACGCCCCGGTCAATCTCAACACCGTCCCAATATCAATGTTCTCAAATTGAATCGGCGGCGCGATGTTGATGTTCGCAGAATTCAGCGCCTGAACCACATCACCGACATAGCGGATACCTTCTTCAGTGCTGGTGTAGTGAACGTACCACGCATAAACATCCTGAGTTGGCAGCGTGGCCCCACCATCAAAATCAAACTGCACAGTGCCATCCAAATCAAACGAGATGCCGGTTACAGATTCACCATCGTTGGTGTACTCACTCGCCGCCGTAATGGCGTTGTAGATTGCGTCAGGTGTAGCGGAGAAATTCAGCGTATCAGGCACCGATTGAGAGGTGCCGCCCCATGCAACCTCGCGGATAAGGTACTCAGTTGCCGTTGCAGGTAAATCTTCGTTTTGGTGGCCTCTCGCCTTGAGCAGTAACGTAGTGCCAGCGGGTTCGGCCAGCGCCACAGAATAGCCCGTAGTAGACCCAGCGGCTACTACCTGATAATCAAGCTGCGTCCAGGCCCGCACAACGAAGGTGCCGGTGCCCGCCGTAAGCAAATTAATGGCAGCGCCACCCTCACTGCGGCTTAGAGTAATTGCATCCCCCGAGATTGACTGCACAAAATAGATGCCCAGGGGTTCTAGCGCTCCATCTGCATCAGTGGGCATGGTAGCCGCCCCCTGTGGGACAAATGTCAAGAAGCTACCGGGAGTCGTTAATGTCAACCGATGATCGGCCAGGGTGAGGGTGTTGGCCGTGGTGTTAATGGCCGCCGTGATATCGGGGATGATGAATGTTTCTTGCCGCAGCAGGGCGACAGGGATTGGGTAGTCTGGGTCACGGATGCCGGGGGCAGACAATGCAGCCTGAGGCGCTTGAATCGTAATCGACCCTGCCGTTACTGGATTAGCTGCGACAGCCTCAATGCCAGAGCCAACAACCACAGTCACAGCCCCACCACCTGTGTTATCGAAAGTGACAGGATTGCCTACAGATCCGCCCGTAATGCCCAAAAACTCATAGGTTCCTGCGCCCTGAGTAATATCTACGGACTGATCGCTAGGCAGGGTAAGACTTAAATTCGGGTGGCTTCCCGGGGGTAGATTTATTTGTAGATTAGCGACATCATCTAACGTTGCTACTACAGGGTTGGCAACTGAATTTACTGCTACCAGGTCGATAGTTTGCAAGCGAGGTCCATCAAGGGTACCCCCATTTATAATTACTTGATCGAACGAATCTAATGCCCCACCAATAATCGTCCAGGGGGCAGTTAGCTCAATCGATTCAAAATTAGAGATACCTGAGCCACGAAGATTAATTTCAGAGGATGGACTGACAGAGACAATGATTTCGCCCTTATCTATAGAGACAATAGGCGTATTCCTGATTAGTAAAGTATCGCCTGCACCTTTTGTTATGAGCAGTCGCGCTTTTGGGATATGAACCCGCATATCCAGGCGGATAGGGTTCGCTAATTGCTCAAAAACTATACTGGATAGGTTGAACAACGCATAATCGGCAGAGAGAGCTAGTGGACTCACAGATGCAATAGAATCTGCGGACAAATATTTACCGAAATGAAGTTGATTCAACCCTTGTTGATAGTTAAAAATGTCGGCAATGGATGCGGGCGATCCTGCTGTCCCAGCACCTAATGCGATGGGATCACACAGATAAATATTGCTTGCTCTTATGTTTGCATTGCCCGTTCCTGAAGCCTGAAAATGAAACTCAAAATGCGTTACGGCTGTGGGATCGAATGTACCCAGGGTTTCTTGGGCTGTAGTAGCATAGCCACAATCTATACATGCGGCATAGGTAGGCGTGTTTTCTTCTCGGGCGGAAGAAATTGCGATTTGATTAGCACCCCCGATCACCCATCTACGAGATCCCGAAGCGCTAGCAGCAACGAACATAAAACCCGCTGCCGTAGTGAAAGCAGCTGGAATATTAGTTACTCGGGATAGGGGGAATGGAGCAGTGCCGAACCCAAATACGAGATATTTCCCTGTGGTATTGAGCGTACTTGTGAACGCCCCTCTGCCTCCGTAAATAGTGTTTGCAACGGGGTTGGGCGAAGTTTGAGCTACCCGGAATGAACTGTCAATAGGCGATAAATTGTTAGCGGTGGTGACACCTGGATACGTTGTAGCCCCTAAAGCGCCAGTGGTAGCGACTATCGTAGCGCCCGATACTGTTCCAGCCATTACTCACCCATCCCCATACGCCAAAACCAATACTCACCCCCAACCACCAATGCACCAGGTTCCACACGCCAGCCACTGAGCCACCTCATGGCCGTATCCCCCGGCGACCACTGCCACGGCCCTGGTAGACCCGAGGGCGACAGCGTGCCCATGCCGCGAATGGGGCCAGCAGTAGCCCTGTGGTCGCAGCGGCGGTAGTGGTGAGTAGTTGGCGGCGGGTCATAGGGAGGGGAGGAAAGGGAACACACGGGCGTTGGAGACACCTGCGCCCATTGTACCCAGATTCTAGTTGGGGGGAGTGGTAGGGCTGGGGGCTTGCACCGTGGACTCCGTGGCGGGACCTAGGGTGCAGGTTTCGCCGCTGATGGCGGTCTGCGTGTTGAGGGTGGTTAGACCGCCAACGCCACGATCGCAATAATCTTTTCTGCCCCTGCTTCAATACCGGGGACAGGAATG
>PWWP01000035.1 GCA_003562075.1 Gemmatimonadota bacterium | reverse complement strand
TGCAGATGGAGGTGGAGCTGATCAGCCCCATCGCCATGGAGAAGGAGCTTCGGTTCGCCATCCGTGAGGGTGGTCGCACCGTGGGCGCCGGCGTCGTCACCGAGATCATCGAGTAACGAGCAGGGAGACCAGGGATGCCCCGGGATCAGATCACCCTCGCCTGTCCAGAGTGCGAGGAGCGAAACTACACGCAGACGAAGAACAAGCGGCTCCACCCCGAGCGGGTCGAGTACCGCAAGTTCTGCCCGCGCTGCCGCCGGCACACGATGCACAAGGAAACGAAGTAGGCGCCCATGGTTGCCCAACTGAAACGAGCCAACGACTTCGTCCAGGAGTGCTGGACGGAACTACAGCGGGTCACATGGCCCGACTGGCCCCAGCTGAAGAATGCCACGTTGGTGGTCATTGTCTTCTGTCTGTTGGTCTCGCTGGTGATCTGGTTGATGGATATCGCCTCCCGCTTCCTCATCGATTTCATTATGGGAATCTTCGGAGCCTGAGGCACCAGTCATGGCGGAGGCGAAGTGGTACGCGGTCCAGAGCTATTCCGGCCACGAGAACAAGGTCCAGAAGCTCATCGAGCGCAAGATCGAAGAAGAGCCGGGGGAGACCCCCGAGGAGAAGGAGATCCAGGAAGTCCTGGTTCCCACTCAGGAGGTCATGGAGATCAAGAACGGAAAGCGGGTCGAGGTCACCAAGCGACTCTATCCCGGCTACGTCCTTGTGAAGATGCTTCTGAACGATCGCACCCAGCACACGATCAACAACATCCAGGGCGTGATCAAGTTCGTGGGCTCCGGCCGGGATCCTCAGCCCCTCCGCGAGGATGAGGTGAACAAGATCCTGGGCGTGAAGACCGAGGGCGAGGAAGAACAGGAGGAGGAGGTTCCCTTCAAGGCGGGGCAGGTGGTGGAGGTCATCTCCGGCCCCTTTACCGACTTCTCGGGAACCATCCAGGAAGTATATGGCGACAAGGGCAAGGTGAAGGTGGAGGTTTCCCTCTTCGGGCGCCCCACTTCGGTGGAACTCGATTTCACCCAGCTCAAAGGCTACTGACGCAGTCTCGGGTCACTGACTCGCTTCCCCCCCCTCTTCGGGGAGTTGGAAGCAGCGGATGCACATGGACACGCCCCCAGGGGCACGGAAGGGAATAGACGATGGCGAAGAAGGGGTCAGGATTCATCAAGCTGCACGTGCCCGGCGGTCAGGCCAACCCGGCTCCGCCGGTAGGCCCGGCGCTGGGTGCACATGGCGTGAACATCATGGAGTTCTGCAAGCAGTTCAACGCCAAGACGCAGCAGCACCAGGGAACCACCATTCCCGTCGAGATCACGGTCTACGCCGATCGATCTTTTTCCTTCATCACCAAGACGCCTCCGGCGGCTGTCCTCCTGAAGAAGGCAGCCGGGTTGGAGAAGGCCTCCGGCGTACCCAACCGGGACAAGGTGGCCACTGTGAATCGGGATCAGTTGAAGGAGATTGCTGAGACCAAGATGGAGGATCTCAACGCTCGGGACATGGATGCGGCCATCCGGATGATTGCCGGTACCGCCCGGAGCATGGGAATCCAGGTCGAGGGCTGACCTCGACGCAGAACGCTCTCCTCCAGGTCTCTCGACGAGATCAGGGAAGCTTTGACTCACCGGCCCATCACGGAGCCGGCATCCGGCGAACCACTCGGTGCGAACCGCCGCGGGTGGGAGGATGACACACGACGGTTCATCGATATGCCCAAACAGGGAAAGAAGTATCGTGACGCCCGGGAGAAGGTCCCGGTTGGCGTCAAATTCACGCCAGGCCAGGCCCTGGAGTTGGTGAAGGATCTGTCCTTCGCCGGCTTCGACGAATCCGTCGAAGTGGCCACCCGCCTTTCGGTGGACCCCCGGCAGGCGGACCAGATCGTCCGGGGCACCGTCGTCCTTCCCCACGGAACGGGAAAGACCGTCCGGGTGCTGGTCATTACGGAAGGGGAGAACGCCACAGCCGCCGAGGCCGCAGGCGCCGACTATGTGGGCACCGAGTACGTGCAGAAGATCCAGGAAGGTTGGCTGGACTTCGACGTGGTGGTGGCCACGCCGGATCAGATGGGGAAGGTGGGCCCGTTAGGCCGGATTCTCGGTCCGCGAGGGCTCATGCCCACGCCCAAGGCCGGTACGGTCACCATGGATGTAGAGCGCGCCGTGTCCGACATCAAGGCCGGTAAGATCGAGTTCCGGGTGGACAAGACCGGAAACGTACACGCTCCCATCGGGAAGGTGTCCTTCGAGCTGGAGCAGCTGGAAGAGAATCTGGGCGCTTTCATGGATTCCATTCTCCGCGCCCGCCCAGCGGCGGCCAAGGGCGGATATGTCCAGAGCGTGACCCTCTCCAGCACCATGGGTCCGGGCGTCTCCATCGAGCCCACCATCTACCGGCGGAGGCTGGCATGAAGCGGTCCGATAAAGAGAGTTTCGTCGCCCAGTTCCAGGAACGGATCAAAGAGGCGCCGGTCTTCTACCTGACCGATTTCAGCGGCCTCGACGTAAAGTCGATCACCGTTCTCCGGGATCGACTCCACGAGTCGGGCGCCGACTATGTCGTGGTGAAGAACCGGCTTCTCCTCCGCGCGCTGGAAGGCACGGAGCAGGAGCTCCCGGACATCTCGGAGCACCTGCGGGGTCCCACAGCCGTGGTCCTGGGTGGCGAGGGACCGGTGGCGCCTGCCAAGGCCCTGGCGGAGTTCGCCAAGGATCACGACGACCGGCCGGTGTTCAAGGTCGGGGTCGTGGATCAGAGTCTCGTGGAGGCAGGCCAATTCGAACGTCTGGCCAAGCTTCCCTCGCGGGAAGAGTTGCTGGCCCAGCTGGCAGGTGCCCTGGCGGCGCCCATGGCTGCGCTGGCCGGCGCCCTCGGCGCCAAACTCCAGGAGACTGCAGGTCTGCTGGACGCCCTTCGGGAGAAGAAGGCGGAAGAGGAGTAGTCCCCAGGGACCGCTCCAGGTCGTTCCTTCCGCGCGTTCGGGCCGTCCAAGGTCGGAAGCAGGTTCGCGGGAAGGTGAGTAAGCCCAACCCCCCGGTCTGAAGTCCGGGATCATCAAGGAGACACTGGTAATGGCTACCAAGCAGGAAGAACTGCTCGACACCATCGGGAACATGAGTGTTCTCGAGTTGGCCGAGTTCGTGGAGGCCTTCAAGGACAAGTTCAACGTCACCGCAGTGGCTGCCGCCGCTCCCGCAGCTGGCGCGGGCGCTGGTGGAGACGCTGCCGCAGCCGAGGAAAAGGACGAGTTTGACGTCGTCCTCTCCGAGGTGGGTGGGAAGAAGATTCAGGTCATCAAGGTGGTCCGCGAGGTCACCAGCCTGGGCTTGAAGGAGGCCAAGGAGCTGGTGGATGGCGCGCCGGCTACCGTGCGTGAGGCTGTCAGCAAGGACGAGGCTGAGCAGATCAAGTCCAAGCTCGAAGAGCAGGGCGCGTCTGTCGAACTCAAGTAGGGCGGGAACGTCAACCCGCACCCGGGGTCCACAATTCCGGGGGGTTCGGGCAACCGGGAGGGCGGTGCGAGCCGTCCTCCCGGGTTCACCCGGCCGCTGACCAGGGCCTGCGTGGATCCCCGGCGCCTTATGGCGTTCCGGGGATCTCGGCGCTTGGCCAAATTCGTGTTTCATCTTTCCGGGCCCATTTCGGCCCGGACCTCAAGGGGGGTCCCAGTTGGAACTTCGGAACGCTTCCCGACCGGTGGTGGACTTTGCCAAGCTCCACCCTGTCATGCCGATGCCCAACCTGCTGGATGTTCAGGTCGGTTCCTTTGACAAGCTCATTGAGCGCGAGGAAGACCCTGACAAACAGTGGGATTTCAGTCTCGACCGTGTATTCGGCGAGATCTTTCCCATCTCGGATGTCAACGAGAACTTCACACTCGAGTACGTCTCGTCCGAATTGGGCGAGCCCAAGTACTCGGTGGAGGAGTGTATCGAACGGGACATGACCTATGCGTCGCCTTTGAAGGCGACGCTGCGGCTCGTGGTCTGGGAAGACGTGGAGGAGGATGAGCGTCGACCCAAAGACATCATCGAGAAGGAAGTCTACCTGGGCGACCTTCCCCTCCTGACCGAGCTGGGCACCTTCATCATCAATGGTGCCGAGCGGGTGGTGGTGAGCCAGCTCCATCGCTCTCCCGGCGTGGTCTTCGAGGAGAACATCCACCCCAACGGATCCCGGCTGAACAGCGCCCGGATCATCCCTTTCCGGGGGTCCTGGGTGGAGTTCACCATCGATATCAACGACATCTGCTACGTTCATATCGACAAGAAGAAGAAGTTTCCGGCCACGGCCCTCCTCCGGGCTTTCGGGTACGGGGAGAACGAGGACCTCTATCAGCTCTTCTTCCAGCCCGAGAAGGTCCGGCTGAAGAAGGCCCACTTCGAATCCGGGTCGGAGATTGAAGGGCTGGTTCTGGCCGACGAGATCGTGAACGATGAGACGGGTGAGATCCTCATCGAACACGGCACGGCGTTGGACGTGGACGTCCTGAAGCGGCTGGAACGAACCGGTGCCAAGAGCATCTCGGTCTATCGTTCCGAAGCCTCGTCGGACCGGGGGCAGAGCCCCATCATCAACCGGACCATCGCCAAGGACCCCACCACCAACGAGGAGGAGGCCCTCTACGCCATCTACTCCCTCCTCCGTCCCGGCGACGCGCCCAATGTTGAGACGGCGCGGGAGGCGCTGGAGCGAGTCTTCTTCAATCCGAAACGCTACGATCTGGGCCGGGTGGGCCGCTACAAGATCAACCAGCGCCTGAACCTGGACGTGTCCCAGGGGACGACGGTCCTGACCCGGGACGACTTCGTCGCCATCCTTCGCTACCTCATCGAGCTCAGCGAGGGACGAGGCTTCACCGACGACATCGACCACCTGGGCAACCGGCGGGTTCGGACGGTGGGTGAGCTCATCGCCAACCAGCTCTCGGTGGGGCTGTCCCGGATGGCGCGACTGGTCCGGGAGCGGATGTCCATCAACACCGATCCGGAGAAGATTTCCATCGACGACCTGGTGAATGCCCGGACGGTTTCGGCCGTGATCCAGGCGTTCTTCGGATCGTCCCAGCTCTCCCAGTTCATGGATCAGACGAATCCGCTGGGAGAGATGACCCACAAGCGTCGGGTGTCGGCGCTGGGACCGGGCGGTCTCTCTCGGGAGCGAGCCGGCTTCGAAGTCCGGGACGTCCACTACTCCCACTATGGACGTCTCTGTCCGGTGGAGACGCCAGAGGGGCCCAACATCGGGCTCATCTCTTCGCTGACCACCAATGCACGGGTCAACGACCTGGGCTTCATCGAGACACCCTACCGGAAGGTTGTGGACGGGAAGGTCACCGACGAGATCGAGTGGCTCTCGGCCAACGAGGAGGAGGAGGTCCGGATCGCCCAGGCCAACGCGCCCCTCACCGCCGACGGGAGCTTCGTCAACGAGTACATCCTTTGTCGGGTCCGGGGAGACTTCCCCCTCCTGGAGCCCAAGGACATCGACTACATGGATGTTGCCACCGACCAGCTGGTATCGGTGGCGGCGGCCCTCATTCCCTTCCTGGAGCACGACGACGCCAACCGGGCCCTCATGGGCTCCAACATGCAGCGTCAGGCGGTGCCTCTTCTCTTCACGGACGCCCCTATGGTGGGGACCGGCCTTGAAGCAAAGGTGGCCCGGGACTCGGGAGCCGTGATCACGGCCCGGCGGGGGGGCGAGGGGATCCGCGTCACCGCCGATGAGATCGTCATCGATACCGGGACGGTCCAGGTCAGGGAGGCGGATCGCCCCCTGGCGAGGCTGGCCCAGTTCGATCGCTACAAGCTGAAGAAGTTCTGGCGGACCAACCAGGACACGGCCATCAACCAACGGCCCCTGGTGAAGAAGGGTCAGAAGGTGGAGGAGGGCGACATCCTGGCCGATGGACCGTCCACCGACCACGGCGAACTTGCCTTGGGCCGGAACCTCACCGTGGCTTTCATGCCCTGGTTCGGGTACAACTTCGAGGACGCCATCGTCCTCTCGGAGCGATTGGTCAAGGACGACGTCCTCACCTCCATCCACATCCAGGAGCTGGAGCTCCATGTCCGGGATACCAAGCGGGGGATGGAAGAAATCACCCGTGAGATTCCCAACGTCTCCGAGGACGCCCTGACGGACCTGGACGAACGGGGGATCGTTCGTATCGGGGCCCGGGTGAAGTCCGGAGACATCCTGGCCGGGAAGATCACCCCGAAGGGGGAGACGGAGCTCTCGCCAGAAGAGAAGCTTCTGACGGCCATCTTCGGTGAGAAGGCCAAGGACGTGAAGGACTCCTCCCTCCGGATTCCGCCGGGGATGAGTGGGGACGTCATCGACGTGAAGGTCTTCAGCCGGCGCATCGACGATCCTCTCCTGGAGAAGGAACACGGAGCCCGCATCGGTGAGCTCCGCCAGTGGGAGCGGGACGAGATCCAGCGGATCACGGAGGCCAGGGACGAAGAGCTGAAGGAACTCCTCCACCTCCAGACCGTCTCCCTCTGCCTGAAGCGCGGGTCGGTGGAGCCCCTCATCTCCGAAGGCACCAAGCTCACGAAGACCGAGCTGGAGAAGCTGAACCTCCGGCAGACGGACCTGACCACCCTGAAGGTGGAGAACAAGGAGGTTTCGGAGCGGGTCCGGCGGCTCATCGACGAGGCCCAGTCTCGAATCGACCGGGTCCGGACCCGGACCGAAGAGCAGATCGACAAGGTCTTCCAGCCTGACGAGCTGCCCCCCGGTGTGGTCCAGCTCGTCAAGGTCTACCTCGCTGAGAAGCGGAAGATCGCCGTTGGTGACAAGATGGCGGGACGCCACGGAAACAAGGGGATCATTGCGCGGATCGCACCGGAAGAGGACATGCCCTTCCTCCCCGATGGTTCGCCGGTGGACATCGTGCTGAACCCATTGGGTGTGCCGTCCCGAATGAATGTGGGACAGGTGCTGGAAACCCATCTGGGGTGGGCAGCGAAGGTGTTGGGCTTCGAAGCCAAGACACCGGTCTTCCAGGGAGCGTCCGAGAATGAAATCGGGCTCCTCCTGAAGCTGGCCGGGCTGGCTTGGTTGACACGGGCCCAGGGGCTGGAGGTGGAGGTTCCCTTTGCCGACATGGACAACCTGCGGACGCTTATGACGGCGTCCATGCATCTACCGGAGGATCTGGATAGCAAGTCCTTCACCCCGGCCACCAACGGAGACAGTCAGGGGGCCCATGAAGTCCGTAGTCTGGGGGCCCCCCTGGACGCCTATCTGGGAGCCGAACTCCCAGATGAGGCGGCGGCACAGGTGCAAGCCCTCCGGACCTTCGTCGTGGAAGCGGCACAGAGCTGGGCCGAGCGGGAAGGGCAGGAGTTCAAGGAGTTGTTCCCTGCGGCAGCCGAGTTCGCCGCATCTGGCAGCGCCACCGAGGGGATGGACATGGCCGTTCTCGAGCTCATGGCTCGGGCTGACGTCCGGCCTGACGGGAAAATCTGGCTCCGGGACGGCCGAAGCGGACAGCGCTTCGACTTCCCCGTCTCGGTGGGCACCATGTATATGCTGAAGCTGGCCCACCTGGTGGACGACAAGATCCACGCCCGGAGCATTGGACCCTATTCCCTGGTTACGCAGCAGCCGCTGGCTGGTAAGGCCCAGTTCGGTGGACAGCGCTTTGGGGAGATGGAGGTGTGGGCCCTGGAGGCCTACGGTGCAGCCCACACTCTCCAGGAGATCCTCACGGTCAAGTCCGACGATGTGAGCGGACGGTCCAAGGTGTATGAGGCCATCGTGAAGGGAGAAAACCTTCCCGACCCAGGTGTACCCGAGTCGTTCAACGTCCTGGTGAAGGAACTCCAGGCGCTGGGACTCTCCGTCACGTTGGGTCGAGAAGAGTAGACGACGCAGTGCAGGACCGGCTCGCCGCTCCGTCCGGGGCAGCGGCGCCGGCGTCGTCTTCGAGGAACGCCACTTTTATTCGGGAATCGAACGCATGATCGACTTTCCCCGCTCCAGAGAATCTCGCGGTTCGGACTTCGACTTCATTCAGCTCAGGATCGCCTCTGCGGATGAGATCCGGAGTTGGTCCTACGGCGAGGTGACCAAGCCCGAGACCATCAACTACCGGTCCTTCAAGCCTGAGAAGGATGGGCTCTTCTGTGAGCGCATATTCGGGCCCGTGAAGGACTGGGAGTGCCACTGCGGGAAGTTCAAGAGGATCCGCTTCCGGGGCCACGTCTGTGATCGCTGCGGTGTGGAGGTCACACTCTCCAAGGTCCGCCGCGAGCGCATGGGCCACATCGAGTTGGCCGTACCGGTCTGCCACATCTGGTTCTTCAAGACCCTACCCTCCCAGCTCGGCTACCTCCTGGGGATGTCGCTGCGGGACCTGGAAAAGGTCATCTACTACGCCAACTACGTAGTGACCCATCCGGGAAAGCAGGACCTGGAATTCCTGGACCTGCTGGATGAGGACGAGTATTACGACCTCCGGGTAAAGGCCCGGGAGGAAGGAGACGACAACTTCAAGGCCCAGATCGGCGCCGATGCCGTCCGGACCCTCCTGCAGATCCTGGACAGCCCGGAGCGGGGCGTCCAGTACAAGAACTCGGACGGGAAGGGGCTGGATCGCCTGGCCGACTGGCTCCGGCACGAGATCAAGACGGAGACTTCCCAGCACCGGAAGAAGAAGAAGCTGAAGCGACTCAAGGTGGTGGACGCCCTCCGCAACTCCGGTGAGACGCTGGAGGGCCGGAACCGGCCCGAGTGGATGGTCATGGACGTGGTTCCGGTGATTCCCCCGGATCTGCGGCCCCTGGTTCCCCTGGACGGAGGCCGGTTCGCCACCTCCGACCTGAATGACCTGTACCGACGGGTCATCAACCGGAACAACCGGTTGAAGAAGCTCCTGGATATGAAGGCGCCGGAGGTTATCCTCCGGAACGAAAAGCGGATGCTCCAGGAGGCTGTGGACGCCCTCTTCGACAACGGGCGCCGGGCCAAGGCCATCCGGGGCCGGGGGAAGCGTCCCCTCAAGTCCCTCTCCGACATGTTGAAGGGGAAGCAGGGTCGCTTCCGCCAGAACCTGCTGGGGAAGCGGGTGGACTACTCGGGGCGGTCGGTCATCGTGGTTGGGCCGGAGCTCAAGCTTCACCAGTGCGGGTTGCCCAAGGCCATGGCCGTGGAGCTCTTCAAACCCTTCATCATCCATGAATTGGAACGACGAGGGGAAGCCGAGACGGTCAAACGGGCCAAGAAGATCGTGGAGAAGGAGGAGGCGGCGGTCTACGAGGTCCTGGAAGACATCATCCGGGACCATCCGGTCCTCCTGAACCGTGCGCCGACCTTGCACCGACTGGGAATCCAGGCCTTCGAGCCGGTTCTCGTGGAAGGAAAGGCCATCCGGGTTCACCCCCTGGTGTGTGCAGCCTTCAACGCCGACTTCGACGGCGACCAGATGGCGGTGCACCTGCCCCTCTCTTTCGAGGCGCAGCTCGAGGCCCGGGTCCTCATGCTCTCCTCCAACAACATCCTCCTGCCCTCCAACGGGCGTCCGGTGGCCTCCCCGACCCAGGACATGGTCATCGGAGCGTTCTACCTGACCAAGGCTCCCCTCTCCATTCAGGACGCGGAGCGGGTGGTGGCCCAGGTAGGCGGTGGGAAGGCGGCACGGAAGAAGGCCGAAGAGGTCATGGAGGAAGCCTTCGCCGACGCTCCCCGCTACGGGAGCTACGCCGATGTGGAGATGGCGCTGGTCCAGGATCGGGTCACCTTCCACTCCATTTGCTGGTACTGGTTCCCCCGACAGGACGATCCGGTGGAGGTTCAGGAGGCCGCAGAGGATCGGCCTGCTGGAAAGTGGGTCCGGACCACGGTGGGGCGGGTCCTCTTCAACTCTATCATTCCCGATCGGATCGGCTTCAAGAACTACACGTTCGGAAAGCGGGAGCTCGGCGACCTGGTCTTCGAGTGCTTCACCGGAGTGGGGCTCAAGGAGACCACCGAGTTCCTGGACAACCTGAAGGACTTCGGCTTCCGCTACGCTACCCTGGGTGGCCTCAGCGTAGGAATCGAGGACATGGAGATCCCGCCGGAGAAGGCGGAGATCCTCCGGGATGCGGAGGAGCAGGTCACCCGGTTCCAGCGGGCCTACGCCTCCGGCTTCATCTCCAACGGGGAGCGCTACAACAAGGTGATCGACACCTGGACCCACGCCAACAACGACGTGGCCGACGCCATGGTCCGGGGGCTGGAGACCTCCAAGGGCGGGTTCAATCCTGTGTACATGATGATGATCTCCGGCGCCCGGGGTAATCGGGATCAGATGCGCCAGTTGGCCGGGATGCGAGGCCTCATGGCCAAGCCGCAGAAGAAGCTGACCGGTGGTATCGGCGAGATCATCGAAAGCCCCATCAAGTCCAACTTCCGGGAAGGTCTGAGCGTGGTGGAGTACTTCATCTCCACCCACGGGGCCCGGAAGGGATTGGCGGATACGGCGTTGAAGACGGCCGACGCCGGTTACCTGACGCGGCGGCTGGTTGATGTGGCCCAGGACGTGACGGTCACCGAGGATGATTGCGGGACCATCCTGGGGCTGGAGATGACGGCCCTGAAGGAAGGGGAGGACATCATCGAGCCCCTCCGGGACCGGATCCTGGGCAACGTGGCCCTGGAAGAGGTGGTGGATCCCCTGGATGGGGAGCTCCTGGTAGAGGCCGGAGACATGGTGAATGAGGCCAGCGCCGACGCCATCGAAGCGGCCGGGATCCAGGCTGTGAAAATCCGCTCAGTCCTCACCTGTGAGGCCCGGCGGGGTGTGTGCCAGACCTGCTACGGGAGAAACCTGGCCACCATGGCTCCGGTAGACAGCGGGGAGGCCGTGGGAATTCTGGCGGCCCAGTCCATCGGGGAGCCAGGGACCCAGCTCACCCTGCGGACCTTCCACATCGGTGGTACGGCTTCCCGTATCGCCGCCCAGACCCAGCGGAAGTCCAAGATGGACGGGACGATCGCGTTGGAACGGGTCACGACGGTGGAGACAGCCGAGGAGGACCATATCGTCACCTCCCGGGAGGGTCAGATCCTCCTGAAGACCAAGGGGGGGCAGATCCGTAGCCGGCTCTCGGTGCCTTACGGCGCCACCCTCATGGTCACGGAGGGGCAGGAGATCGAGGTGGGCGACCTCCTCTTCAGCTGGGATCCCTACTCCGAACCCATCGTGGCCGATGCCCCCGGTGTGGTCCGCTTCATGGACATCATCGAAGACCAGACCATGCGGGAGGAGTTGGACGAGTCCACGGGTCGCCGCCAGATGGTGATCATCGAGGACCGGAACAAGAAGCTTCACCCCACCATTCAGGTGTGGGCCCGAGGTGCCGATGGTGAGAAGCTGCGGGAGTTCATCGTACCGGTGGGCGCACAGATCATCGTGGAAGACGGACAGGAGGTGGAGCCTGGAGAGGCCCTGGCCAAGATCAGCCGGGAGGTCTACAAGACCCGGGACATCACCGGAGGTCTCCCCCGGGTGGCCGAACTCTTCGAAGCCCGGCGTCCCAAGGATCCGGCTGTCATTACCGAGATCGACGGGAGCGTTCGGTTCGGTGACATCAAGCGGGGTAAGCGGGAAGTGATCATCATCCCCGAAACCGGACCCGAGCGGACCTATGAGGTCCCGGTCGGGAAGCACATGCG
>PWWP01000183.1 GCA_003562075.1 Gemmatimonadota bacterium | reverse complement strand
TACTTGCCTGAAGGTTCATACTGTAAGGCTGTTCGGCATCTGTAATATGGATGGGTGCATCTACTTTGGCGCGTCTGTTGGTACGCAGCCCACAAACCTTATGTGCCGTTATGCTGTGTATGATGCGCGTACCCGAGATAAATTCGCAGTCCGTTTCCACCTCAAACCTTATTTCAAAATCATTGCCCGGAATGGTCTCCACTCCCGGCAGCCCCTCTTCTATCCAGTCCACCATCCAATCGTCCATCCACCATCGGTAGTGTCTGCCCTCCAGCAGTTGTGGATCACCAATGACCATTTCATTATCCGACCCTGCCGGATAGATCATCACTGCCGACCCCGGTACCATCTGCATCCCCCGGGGCAATATCACTTCTGCCTGTACATCATACGCATGTCCTAATTCCGCATTGAAATAAAGGGTCTCTGTACTGATCTGCGTGCACAAATCCACCTCTTTGTCTTCCTCCTCTGTCTGCATATCCATCAGCCCATGCAGTACTTCAATGGTAATAGTATCTCTCGCTAAAAAACAAGGCTCTCTCGCCGGATCCGTCCACACATCGCAATCATAGCCGTATTCGATAATGATTTGCTCCGGTTGGCAGGAGGTGGAGGTGGCGTGGAGGGTGAGGTTATTCTCATCTGAAATATTACTAAAACTACTTAGATTGTCAATAAACGCAAAAGTTTCTCCGGTTTCCTTAATCTCTAATTCGTGAAACTTTATATGGTGCTGAGATGCTTTTATTTTAACAAATGCTAAAGGGTTGCTTTGGTTCCAATTATTACTTTTCACGAGGAAATCAATTTTACTTTGTTTTGATACGCTAAAGAAACTATCAGAAACCCACTCACTTGATACCTCTGGATAATGAAGAGTTGCACCTAATCCTCTGTTATAAAAGCCTTTCAAGTTTAAAAATTTTTCTCCTTTATTGTAATATTCAAAAATAGGGGTGTAATTACCATAACTACCTTTTATTAATGTTCCACAAATTCTAGGTCGAACTGCGACGGCCAACCTATAGCCTCTATTAAAAGGATAATCCTCAGGCACGAAAACGGTAAATACATTATTTGAGTCCGGTATAGGCTCAAAAACCATACGGTTGATTTCAATTGAATCTAAAACTAAATCTTTGTTTACTTCAAATCTAACCCCTTTCAGTTGCACAAATGGTCGTATTTCCCCTTCAAAGGAAGGAAAGTTACTCAAGTGGGCAGGCATTGTAGAAGTACTAAATGAATGTACCCGACTAAAACCAAACCTTGAATTTTGGTTCGGGCATGGATTGTTTAAATTAATTAAATGATTCCCCGATGTTCGGAACATAATGCCAGATATCCTCATCTCTCGCGAGATACAATTGCAAAGTGTTATATCATAAGGCAAAACGATAGGATTGCTGTCAAAACCAAAAGACGATTTATAACTAATATCAAGAGCTGAACCATGGCAATTTCCACAATTGGGATCAAAATAAAAGTTATAGGTTGTTGGATTATATTTTACCTTGTTGAGGGAGATTATTTGAAGTGAATCACCATTTTCAAGCAGTATGTCATTAGGAAAATTGGGATTATATTGTTTTAAATAACTGATAGACAAATCATAAAGGAACATATTGGAAATAAAGGATCGACTAATATTTTCGAACTCAAACCATTGATTTAAACTTTTAATGTAGATTCTAACCAGATTCCCCAACTCAAAAATTCCAGCATTCTCACCAATAAAGGCATCGTAGAAGCTTTGATATCCTCTGTCCCTGGAACTTATTTTAAAATCTTCAACCTCTAGCATCCACATAATTTCGCTCTTTTTTACACCAGGATTAGCAATAATTTCTCCTGAAACAATAAACTGGAAGCTATCACCTGCTACCATATGATTCCACTCAATTTGGTCATAGTCAAAGAGCCCGTCTTCGTCAGGAATTCCATCATTGTCTTTATCCGGTAATCCAAGTGTTAGTCGTTTTATTTCAAAATCATATTCAAGAAACATAGGTATTTCCTGAATACATGAATCCTTCCAACAATTAAAGTAGGCTCTTTCAGTATCCCATTTTACAGCAGAAATTCCATCATTACATTGAGTTGAGAAATCAATTCCTGCAAATGAAAAAATCTGCTTGGATGCAAACTCCATTTGACATAAGTTAACGCAGGGCGATTCTAAAACTGGAAAACATGGAGCATCCTCAAAAAGACTACAATCAATAATTGCGTCGAAATTTAGAGAATGTGGTGTCCCACTAATTGGTAGCTCATAGAATAGAGTAATGATTTCAAGGTTGCCACTATCCACAATGTCAATTGATTCCGGCATCTTACCTGCAAGTGAATAATCAGGGTCCTGAAGAAGTATAAATTTGGGTTTATACAAACCAATTATAAGATTACCGGAGTTTTGGGTTAGTCTGGTACTGCTAACTTTTAATTTCAGATTAACGATTTCATTCTCATCTATTGGGGAAAGACCTTCTACTGAAAACTCATAATTTAATATTGAGGACTCTTCTCCAACATAATTAAGTTCAGATCTAAATGATTGAATTTCAGGTTGTACACATAATTTTTCGTAACTATACCTATATCGCCAGACATGATTAAGTAAATCTCCACTTTCATCATGACAAAATTCGACATCCCATCTAATTATTCGTTGATGACCGTCACCAAATAATCTTAAATTTCCTAATCTAAGACTTATACTTTCAGCCACCATCTGTCCACAATTATTCATACTTCGGTTGTGGTAAATAATTGTATCTGCCCAAACAGCCTCAACACTCCCTTCGATAATACCTCTGGCAGACTGTGGAGAGTAAATTTCAATGTTCAAGTCTGTAATATCCAGAGGAGTTGCAGGCCAACTGAACGACAACCTTTGCTCTGCAGTGCCTCCTCTATAGCAAGTTGGTTCCCTTCTAATTGAATTAAAATTCAACACATCCCCCGGAATATTCACCTGCCGGATATTCACCGTACCCTGCATGACATTGCTTTGGCAGCTTTCCTCTCCGCAGCCCCAATCCACTGTCCATCTTGAAGCGGCAAAGCG
>PWWP01000135.1 GCA_003562075.1 Gemmatimonadota bacterium | reverse complement strand
GGTTCTCTTCGAGCGGCCACCCACCCTTCAGCCAACAGGAGGAGAAGGACGGCCAGGAGGAGGGGCTGCCAGATCTCCCGGCCCCGGCGCTCACCTGGGGCCAGGCGGGCCCACTCCCGGGTGTCGAGGCCGACTGCATCAGGGCCGAGGCGATGTGCCGCCTCCTCCACGGTGAGCCGCTCCACCTCCGCCGGCGTAGACGGGTTCACCGCCACGGCCGCCAGGAGTTCGTCGTCCGGGTCGAGGATCTGGTAGACTCCGATTTGTCCTGTCTCCGCAAACGTGGACATACCAGGAACTGAGGTGGCAGTTCCCGATGGAGAGATCACGGAAGCGGCCCCCTCAGGGAGGGGAAGGGGTCGGCCGGCCCATGCGGCGACCGTCCCCGCACCGCCATCCAGCAGTTCGATGGCTGAGGCCAGGAAGGGGAGCATGGCAGCGGACGTGGGAAGGCCGGTGGCCGTGGTGTCCGGAGGAGATGCTATCAACAGGACGGGAGCTTCCTCCTCTTGCCCCGGGTCCCGAGGGGTGTACCCGATCCACGGGGTTCCATCGGAGAGCTCGGCCATGACCTGTCCGTCGTCACGCCCTTCCACGGGAACCAGGCGGTAGGATTCCCGGACCTGAAGGGTTGCCGGGAGGCGGAGGAGGGGCGCTTCGGCGGCCAGGGTCCGGGGGGCGGTGCCGGCGGCGGGGGCCATCTCCAGGCGCCATGCCGAACCCAGGGACTCCAGTCGACGATTTGCCGCCGGAAGCCGGGCGGCATCACCAGGGGCGAAGAAGAGGGTCGGCAGGCTGCCGGCGCCGTCACCGCTCTCAATGAGGACGGAAGGGTTGTCCGCGGGAGGGGTGCGGAGGATCCGTTCCCGATCGGCCAGTACCTGGAGCGCCGTTTCCAGGAAGGCCGGAGGTTGGGCGGGTGTCGCCACCCGGGGAGGAGGTCGGATGGGAAGTGCGAAGTAGTGGACGTCGTCGGCCCGGAGGGCGTCGGGATCCAGTTCCACCCGTCCCTGGACCCACCCTTCATCCAGGGGAGGGAGCTCCAGGACCAGTTCTCCTTCGGGCCCGGTCCGGCCTGCCGTCGCCAATGTCTCGTCCAGAATCACCCGGATGGCCTGGTCAGCCACCGGATCCCCTCCCAGGCGGACGGCGAGCTGGGAAGGGGTCCGAGCCCGAGGTGGAAGTCCACCGCCGATGGTGACTTCTCGGATGCCTCGGTTGGGTGGGAGAGTCAACTCCGGCGATCCCACCCGGATGGTGGGTCCGGCATGAGCACCGGCGGGCGAGCCGGGAGGAAAGGAGGCAGGCGAAAGGGTCGAGACCACAAGGATTTCCTGGAGGGGAGGGGCTCCGGCCTCCAGGAGACTCCGGGCCCGGGCCACCGACCTGGGGATGTCTCCGGTAGCCCCGCTGGGCTCCAGCCCACGGAGTTCCCTCTGGGCTTCGGCTGGGGATCGGGGAAAGGCAGGACGCCAGGGTTCACCGGCCGGGAGGATCCAGATGCGGTCATCGCTGCCGGCCCGGGCCAGGGCATCCACTGCCATCTCCACCAGGTGGTCCAGGACCCGCCGGTCGTCCACCACCGTGGATGACGAGATCCCGTTGTCCACCACGATGGCGATGCCGGCCGGCGGTTGGTCTCCTCCGGCCAGGGGAAGGACCAGGCGGGCACCAGTGAGGACGAGGAGTGCCAGGATCGCCAGGCGGAGTGCCATGAGGAGGAGCTGGCGGAGACGGACGGTCCGGGCCCGTTCACGCGTGCTCCGCTGGAGATAGCGAAGGGCGGGAAAGGACTGGACTCGTCCTTCCCGCCTGCGGAACAGGTGGAGGAGGAGGGGAATGGCCAGGGCCGCCGCTGCCAGGAGGAAGAGAGGGGTGAGGAAGGTCACCGGTTACCCCAGGCGCGAGCGTTTCGTGAGAACGGCCCTCAGGGCCCGGGAAATGGGGAGGGAGGTGTCCACCAGGTGATAGTCCATTCCCCGGGGACCCAGATTCCGTCGCCATTCCTCTACGGCCTGGTCCACCGCCTCCCGATATTCCTTCCGCATCTCGGGAACGTCCACACGCATCTCCTCCCCCGTTTCAGGATCCAGGAAGTGGACCTCCCCGGTTCCGGCCAGCTCTCGCTCCCCCGGGTCCAGAAGGTGAAGGACCATGACCTGGTGGCCCCGATGCCGCAGAAACTGCAGAGATCGGAGGGTGGATTCCGGATCCATGAGGAGATCGGAGATGAGGACCACCAGCCCCCGCCGTCTGAGTCGGAGGGCCGCTGTCCGGAGGGCTTCGCCCGGGTCCGTTCCCTTGCCGGCTTCAGCGGCGGCGAGTCGTTGGGCCAACTCGGTCCATTGTCGCCGGCCGCCCCGGTCTGGAAGCCAACTCCGGATTTCTTCATCGAACAAGGTGAGGCCGGCCCGATCCCCCTGTCGGAGGAGGATGAGGGCGATGGCTGCTGCCAGGAGTCGCCCGTACCAGAGTTTCGTCGGCAGGGAGTCGGGGGCCGAACTCCAGTCCATGGAGGCGCTCAGGTCCAGGAGGATGTGGGCCCGGAGGTTCGTCTCTTCCTCGAACTGCTTCACGTAGTAGCGGTCCGAGCGGGCGAACATTCTCCAGTCGATGTGGCGGAGCTCGTCGCCAGGGCGGTAGCTCCGGAGTTCGGCGAATTCGGCCGAGAACCCTCGGTGGGGAGAGCGGTGCAGCCCCATCAGAAATCCCTCCACCACCGATCGGGCCAGAAGCTCCAGCCCACCCATGGCGGCCAACTCCTGAGGCGACAGGAGATCTGCCCTCCGAGAGGAGGATGACGAGGAGGAGAGGGGATTGTTCATGTGCGGCCAAGCTTAGGGGTGAGATTCGCTTCTGTCCACCGGGTCCGTATGTCCACCAGGGTGGAGGGGGAGTGTCTCGAAAGGAGGACGCCAAGGGAGCGCCCATGCCTACCGGGCCCGGTTCCGGATCCGGCACGGTGCCTGCATCTCTACCCCCATGGCCGAAGTTCAAGATCCACGGGAGGGGACACGGGTTATGCTCCAGCAGGGTGATGAACGCACCTGGCGCCGCCGATCCCATGGGG
>PWWP01000232.1 GCA_003562075.1 Gemmatimonadota bacterium | reverse complement strand
AATCAGGCTGTCTTCGTTTGATTCCGCTGCAGGATCCACTGCTTCAACCGGTACCACCTTAAATGCTTTGAGACCGAATGCCGGAACGTCCTTCAGTTGGATCCAGGCCCGGTAGCGAACCATATTGAAGAACATGGGCCGGTTGATCATCTGTTCCAGCACCGGCTGGTGGTTTTCACGTGAGATAATAGACTTTTCCAGTTTGATGCCCTGCTCATCATACACATCAAAATCGCCCTTGTCGAGCGACACCGGAATGTCCACAAAAGCTTCCACCACATCGCTGCGCAGGTAATTGGTGGCGTTGACGGCGGTGATAAAAATATCAGATTCATCCTCTTTTACAAATGCAGAAGTATTCATATTGGGAAGCAGCGACTTCAATGAGCGTTCGAATACTCCCCTGGATATCTCCACAGCATGCTTATAGCGTATCATCATATCTTTGTGGATGCGGTCGAGAGAACAACCACCGATGGAATCGTGGGCGGAGTTCTGTACAATGAGTTCCCAGGCAGTCTGGGTGTACTGGTCGTTGATATCGCGGCCAAACATGCCCGAAAAGATGTTGAAGGGCTCAGCATAATACTGTATCCAGCGCTCCGCATCAAAATTGGCCTGCTTCAGGTACATACGCGCAGAAGTGGTATATCCGAAAAGGTTGCCGCAGCGGTTGTTGTTCTGGGCACTACGTCTTTCACCATAAACTTTTTTCAGGCTGCCAATATCCACCGATTCTGCCAGGTGCCGGGCATATTCTTCCAGGGTGGAATGGCGCACATCGATATGGGGCATCTTTTTTCGGATATCGCGGATGATATCCAGCGTTTGCCTGTTAGGCCCCGATGAATCATGACCTTCCATCCATATTTTATGGGGTGTGGTAAAGTCATGGGCCTGGTCTTCAATGATCTTGTTGACCATGGGCTCAATGTGCTCCGGGTAATACCATCCATGGGGAGAAATGATAAAGTAATCCTCGTCCTGCTGCATGCGGTCGGCAAAGTGGAATGGGGTACTTCCCTTTTTCCAGTCGTATTCCACGTCATAAAATCCTTCGTTATGAATAGCCGGGCGATAGATGTAAAAGTAGAAATTGTAGCGTGGCATTGTGCTGAAGCGTGAGGAGACCATCTGCGTACCATCAGCTCCTTCCCAAAGGAATTCGGCCTTTGGACTGTCGATGGAGTTGATGCCCCGGTAAAACATGATCAAATCAATATTGAACTGCCTGTAAATCTGGGGTAACTGTGAAATCTGCCCCCATGAAAAGGGTGAATACCCGATTTTGGAAACACCGCCATGGGCATGGCTGGTTTTATGACCCAGCAGCAGGTTGCGGATATGGTTTTCTCCACCCACCTGGAACTCTTCAGGCAAAATATACCACGGCCCGTGCAACAACCGGTTTTCTTTGGTGAGTTTGATTATGCGCTCTTTGTTCTGTGGTTTGATTTCCAGGTAATCCTTAAGTACAATGCTCTGGCTGTCAAGATGGAACGCCCGGTACTCCGGCTCCGATTCAAGGATATCAAGCACCGCATCGATCATATCCACCAGCATTTGCCGGTTGCGCTGAAAGGGGAAACGCCACTCGCGGTCCCAATGAGTGTTGGAGATGATGTGGAAGATGTTACTGCTCATTATTTTAGATTTCAGATTTTTGATTTATGATTTCAGATTTTATAAAAACAAGTTGTAATCAATGACAGCTTCAGGTACCCCGCCGGGCAGAATATGAGTTGCGGCGCTAAGATCATGTGATTGAGTTTCGGCGAAAGGAACCGCAATGCAGCAGCCAATGCCGGCGGCGCGGATGGCAACAGTGCCGCTCTGGCTGTCTTCGAAGCCGATCACTTTGTCAAAATCTTCGGGCATCAACCCTGCTCTGTGCAGGGCAATGCTGTAAAGGTCGCGGTGGGGCTTCAGCCGGATCTCGCTGGAGTCGGTAGCCGTTACAAAAGCATCATAGACGTTATGATAATCTTCGTATGCCTTCAGTATCTTTTCCTTACGGGCAGAGCTCAGTGAACTCCTCTGTATCACCGTTTTCATCACTCCCAGCACTTCCCGGATAACAATATCCGCTTCATAAAAAATGGAAGAAGTAACCAGGCCCAGCTTTACCGGTTGCTTTTCAAAAGCGATTCCCATCTCGGTGATTTTTTGTGCAAGCTCCTGCTTTTGTGGTATCGTGAGATTTTTTCCGGTGGCGGCTTCATATTCGAAAAATAGTTCATTGACCATCCCCCCGGCCTCTTCTCCCAACCAGCCTTTAAAGAGCGGTATAAGAAAAGGGATCCCGGGCATGGGAGAAATCAGGTTTTCATCGGATTCGGCATCCCCGAATACCTGCAGACGCACCTCCCTGCTCTTGCCCTGCTTCAGTTTGGCCAGAATACGATGGTAGGTTTCATAATAGATGTCGATACCCAGATTTACCTGCATGGCAAAACTCAGTTCTGTAATTTTTGAACCATATCGCTCAATCAGCTCTTCCCCGGTAATTCCCTTGTGTATCTCCCCAATGACTCCATTAAGATTAAGTTTTCTCAGGTTGTGTATCACTTCGGCCTTGCGCTGTTCATCCATGCCATGAGCAAGGGTCCAGTGTGCTGCAAGCAAAAATTCCTGTGCGATGTGATTCTGATTTAGCAGCCTGCCGTATTTATGGAGCAGATATTCCACATGTTTGGTGGTGCTGTTGCCAATGATGTAGGGCAAATCCTTACGGTGATTAACGCCCTGCCATTGCTCTGTGTTAAATAGTCCGCTCATACGTCGTACCATCATTTCCAGAGAATAAATGCACAGCACTTCGGTGGTTGTGGTGGTACCGTCCATGTCCATCAAAGCGGCCTTTAGCTCACTTACCTTCTTTAAGGGACGGGCCAATGGATAATACTCCACAGGGGGATAAACATACGATGGATTTTTCACCTCGGCAAACTCTCCCTGGTGGGATTGGATGGTTTTTATGACTGTTTCTTTTTGTACTATCATACTATTTCTGCTTTACCGCGAAGGCGCGAAGGCGGGGAGTTTCGCGGAGATTATTTCAATTATCAAATAATTTCTTTCCGATTTTCAAAAGGGTTT
>PWWP01000223.1 GCA_003562075.1 Gemmatimonadota bacterium | reverse complement strand
GATGAGGGTGACGCAGTCGAAGGCCTCCAGCTTCACCACCAGGCGCTCCTCCCCCGGCAGCTCCAGCGTCCCCGGCTCGTAGGGCGTGCCCACGAAGGAGGCGGCCATGTGGATGACGGCCCCCCCCATCTCCATCTGGGCCAGCCCTTCCTCCACCCCCCAGGCCACCCGCTCGACGGCGATGGCCCAGTCGGCCTCGGACTCGGGGTGGTGGGTGTGGCCGTCTACGGCCGCCGGACCCGGAGCGGCATCACCCTCTCCGGTACAGCCCGCAAGACCGGCCCAGATGAATGGAAGTGCGACGAAGGGTAACCACCGACTGCCAGAAGACCGACAGAAGGGTGCTCCAGGACGCTCCTCGGCTGAGCTTCCCACCTCCTCCGCAGCGCCCTGACGGGCCTGGATTAGAAGATTCATTCTAGAATCAGATCTCTATTTTTGATGGCGATCACCTGCGCTTTGGTTCCTTCCACGCCCACCTCTCTCTCCTACCCCGGCTCCGCCAGGAGGGATCGGATGCGCTGCTGGAGCTCCTCCGGGGTCCAGAGCCCGTGGAGGACGGCCACGTCATTCCCGGACCACCCCTCGGACCCGGAAGCACCCGCCTCCCCTGCCACCGAGTAGCCCCCCAGGATCAAGAATGGAACGTGGATGCCGGCCTCCTCCCACTCCTCCCGGAGGGCGGCCACCCGGCCCCGGGTCCCCCATCGCTCCGGGGCGTGGAGGACCACCAACGAGACCCGCTCCGGCATGGACGTGACCCATCGGCGAAGGGAGGACAGGTCCGCGGCCTCCTGTACCTGGAGGCCCTCCCGTTCCAGCACCCGCTTCAGCGTCTCCTGGATCGTGACGGCTGTAGGGGCCAGGAGGACAGCCACCGGCCCCTCCTCTCCATCCTCCCGCCGATCCTCCATCTCAGCCTCAGGAAACAGCCCGGCGGCCCGGAGGAGGATCCGGACCTCCGTTCCCTGGCCAGGGGTGCTCACCACCTCTGCCGTTCCCCCCTGTTGCCGGGCCAGCCCGTAGACCATGGGTAGCCCCAGCCCGGTGCCCTCCCCCAGGGGCTTGGTGGTGAAAAAGGGCTCAAAGACCCGATCCACCACCTCCGGCGGCATCCCCTGCCCCGTGTCCACCACCCGGAGGGCCACCAGGTGGGGACCGTTCCCGGGTGCAGGCGCAGGGCCCAACTCAGCCGGCCACTCCGGCCATGGCTCCACCACGATTTCCAGTCGACCCCCTCCCGTCATGGCGTCCCGGGCATTGGTGGCCAGGTTCAGGAGGATCTGCTGGACGGCCCCGGCGTCAGCCCGGACCGGGGGTGCCTCCGGGTCCAGCCGAAGCTCCACCTGGATGGCGCTGGGAAGGAGACGACGGAGCATCCGCTCCCCATCCTGGACCAGGGTCTGAAGCTCCACGGACGTCAGTTCCAGGGGAACGCTCCGGGAGAAGGCCAGGAGCTTCTGGACCAACTCCGCCCCCTGGCTTGCCGCGTCCCGGATCTCATCCACCTGTTCGCACTCCGGGTCCAGCCCCAGCTCCTCCAGCTCGTAGCGGAGGAGGGAGGACGAGCTGACGATGACAGTGAGGAGGTTGTTGAAGTCGTGGGCGATCCCGCTGGTGAGCTGCCCCAGGGCCTCCATCTTCTGGGATTCCCGGAGCTGCTCCTCCAGCTCGCGCCTCTTCGTCACGTCCTCCACGAAGACCTCGAACCCTTCCGGCTCCCCCCCTCCATCCCGGAGGACCCGACCGTTCAAGACGGCCAGGAAGGGCTCGCCGTCCCGCCTGCGCCATCGGAGCTCCCGCGTCCCGGAGACTTTTCCGTCTCGGAGTCGCCGATCGACCATCCCCTCTCGCTGGGCCGGGTCTGCGTACACCTCTTCCGCCAGATCCAGACCCACCACCTCTTCCTCCGGGCCGTAGCCCAGCATCTCCTTGAAGGCCGGATTGGCCTCCAGGAGCCGGCCGTCCAGGCTGGAGCGGAAGATTCCGAAGGGCGACCGCTCAAAGAGATCCCGGTAGCGGGCTTCGGAGGCCTCCAGCGCCGCCTGGGACCGCATGACCCGCCGGACCAGGAGCCACGCCGTTCCCGCCGTCAGGAGAGCCAGGAGAACGGCCGCGGCCACCAGCAACATGAAGGAGGTCCGCTGGGCCCACCGGGCCCCCTCCCCCAGCTCGGCGGAGAAGGCGTGGGCCAGGACGGCCAGCTCCGTGTTCAGGGTGTCCAGCTCCATGAGGAGGGGCTCCAGCTCCTCGGGCCCGCCGCCTGCCGCCTGGACGGCCTGGATCCGCCGGCCCAGCGCCAGGAGCTCGTCGATGGCCTCATCCCCCTCGGCCCAGACCTGGATGGCCTGGTCCACGTGGCTCAGGTTCCGGTACCGCTGGAAGAAGGTGGCCATCCGGTCCACGTCCTCCGGGTGGTTGCCGCCCCGGAGGAAGCCGTCCCGGACCCGGGCCATGTCCGGGTCGTCCGTCTCCAGCTCCAGGCGACCTTGCCGGTCACCCATGATGACGTCCAACTCGTCCACGAACTGGTCAAAGCGCCCCTCCTCCTCCAGGAGCGCGCCCCGCATCAGGTGGTAGACCGCATCCCGCTGAGCGTTGGACCAGTATCCCTCCCCGGCCACGTAGGCCCGGACCGAGGAAAGGGCCTCGAACCCCTGGTGGACCACCCCCACCAGGAGGCCGAAGCCCAGGAGAGAGACAGCCACGATGAGGGTGACGGCCCGATCGACATCGGTGAAGGACCCCTGGCGCCGCCGCGAGTCAGGCACGTTCAGTCACCGGCCACAGGCGCCGGGGCAGCCGGCTCCGACGGCTTCCGGAGGGTGCCGGCCTCCCGGGCCGCCTCCAGCGCCTGCCAGACCCGGGGCGGCGAGAAGGGAAGGGCGTCCATCCGGACACCGACGGCGTCGTAGATGGCGTTGGCGATGGCGGGGATGGAGGGGTGCAGGGGCCCCTCACCAGCCTCCTTGGCCCCGTACGGCCCCTCCGGATCGATGGACTCCACGATGAAGGACTCCAGCTCCGGGGTGTCCAGGCTGGTGGGGATCCGGTAGTCCAGGAGGGACGGCCCATTGTGGAGTCCCATCCGGCCATGGTCTGCGTCCTTGAAG
>PWWP01000297.1 GCA_003562075.1 Gemmatimonadota bacterium | reverse complement strand
TCTACACCGAGGGATCGCTTCGACGCTGAGGTCCCTTCAGCACTCCAGGTCTGCCAACTCGGGAGACGACGTGGCCAACCATGCAACAAAGGACCTGACTGAAGGCGGCGCCCCGTCCGTCGAGGGCCCGGCTCAGTCCACCGCGCACCCGGCTCATTCCACCGAAGCCCCCACCCAGTCTGCCGAAGACCCGGTCCAGTCTGCCGAAGACCCGGTCCAATCTCCCGAGGGCCTGGCTCAGTCTGCCGAAGCCCCGGGTCAGTCCGCCACGGGCCCGGTCCAGTCTCCCGAGAGCTCGACCCAGCTCCCCGAGGGTGGGACCCCATCCTTCCGGGTCGGGATTCTCGTAGTGAGTGACCGAGTCTCCCGGGGAGAGGCCACCGATGGCACCGGCCTCCTTATCCGGGAGTGGTGCCAGGATCAGGGGCTGGAGCCCGTCCGTTTCCAGGTGGTGGCCGACGGCACCCACACGGTGGCACCGCTCCTGGTCCAGTGGGCCGACTCCGGGGAGGTACAGCTCATCGTCACCACTGGAGGCACTGGGTTCTCCCCCCGGGATCTAACGCCGGAAGCCACCCGTGCCGTCCTGGACCGTCCTGCCGCCGGGATCTCCCAGGCCCTGTGGCGTCGTGGAGCTGAGTCCACCCCTTACGCCGCCCTGTCGCGCGGATGTGCCGGGCTCCGAGGTCGGTGCCTGATCGTGAACCTTCCAGGCAGCCCATCAGGGGTCCGGGACGGGTTGGATGTCCTCACGCCCCTTCTTCGTCACGGATCTCTCCTGGCCCAGGGCCGGGATGATTCCCACGGCACATCTCCCCATGGCTGACGGCACGATCCTCATCTCCACCCATCGCCTGAAGCTGGCCGGCGCCATCCGGTCCGCAGTGGAGGAGCGTGGGTACCGGGTGGACCTGGTTCCGGAGGCAGAGCAGTTGGACCTGGCACCCGATCCGGTCCTCCTGATCCTCACCGGCGGAGGTGGCGGTGAGCTGGAGCCCTGGGTGCGAGGGGCCCGGGAGTTCCTGGAGGTGCCATTCATCACCGTGTTGAATGGTCGGGTGAAGGATGACCAGTCCCCGGGACGGAGGTCCCCTCCAGCGGGATCGGCCCGGGAAGTGTCGTCGGGATCGGTCCGGGAAGACTCCGAGGGATCAGCCAGGAAAGTGTCCCAGCGCGAGGCGTCATCACGTCCCCTGTCACCTCGGGAGGAGGGGCTGGCCCTGGGGGCCGAGGACGCCTTCAGTGCCCAGGCCGACCCGGAAGAGGTAGCCGGGGCTGCCCATCGGGCGGTGGAACGGGAGCGGCTCCGGAAGGCCACCGGGGTGGTGGGCCGAAGCGAGGCCATGCGGGAGATCCTGGAGCGGGTGGTCCAGTTCGCTCCAGTTCCCTCCACCGTCCTCATCACCGGGGAGTCGGGGACGGGGAAAGAGCTCGTTGCCCGGGGAATCCACCACCTCTCGCCTCGTCGGAACCAGGCTTTCCTTGCCGTGAATGTGGCTGCCCTTTCCGACTCTCTTCTGGAGAGTGAGCTCTTCGGCCATGAGAAGGGCGCCTTCACGGGGGCCATCGACTCCCGCCGGGGCTTCTTCGAGCTGGCCCACAAGGGATCGCTCTTCCTGGATGAGATCGGTGAGATGCCCCTCTCCACCCAGACCAAGCTCCTCCGGATCCTGGAACGGGGAGAGTTTCTCCGGGTCGGCGGCGAGACCCCCCGGGAGGCCGATGTCCGCATCGTGGCCGCCACCAACCGGGATCTCAGAGCCCAGGTGGCCAGTGGAGAGTTCCGTCGGGATCTCTACTACCGGCTGAATGTCCTGAACATCGAGCTGCCCCCGCTGCGGGCACGTCGGGACGACATCCCCCTCCTCATCGACCATTTCGTCCGGGACCTTTCCCGGCGCATCGACCGCCCATTTCCGGGGATCACTCCACGGGCCATGGCCGTGCTCCAAGCCTACGACTGGCCCGGCAATGTCCGAGAGCTCCGGAACCTGGTGGAGAGCATGGTGGTCCTGGCGCCGGGTCGGGAGATCGAGCCGGAGGACATCCCCAGGGAGATCCGGTTTCCGCGAGAAGGAATCCGGCTTCTGCCTCGCCCCCGAGAAGGTGGGGAAGGTTCGACGGTGTGGGATCGGCCCGGGGGGAGGCGAGAGATGGGAGCGCCTGGTGGAATCCCCTATCCCCTGCCACCGCCTGCCCGACCCGGGGGCGGGGGACCGTCGCCGGTCCCATCTGCCGGGTTGGACTCCTCCCATCTGCCGGCCATCTCCAGGTCCGCCGAAGGGAGCCCCGAGTCCGCCCAACGGAGTGCTGAGTCCGCCGAAGGGGGCGCTGAGTCCGGTCGGGAGGACGAAGGGGTAGCCCGCCTCCGGCCGGAGTTGGAGCTGGTCTTCCGAACCCTCCTGGAGCTCCGGATGGACATGGATGAGCTCCGGCAGGAGTTCGAGGTCTACCAGGAGGACGTGGAGGACCGGATCGATGCGGTGGAGGCGTCGCGGTGGGCGTTGCCGGGAAGCGGGGAGGTGGAGGTGGGCACCGTGGGCGCCCGCCAGGGACCGGATACCAGCGCGACTTCGCCCACCAGCGCCCCCCCGCCCACCGATGCGCCCCCGTCCACCGACTCCCCCCCGCCTACCGACTCCCCCCCGTCCACCGATGCGGAGGAGTCATCTGGTCTCGAAGGCGGGACCCGGGAAGGCGAGAGCCGCCAGGTGGACTCTCAGGAGGATCCAGAGTCTACCGTGGTCTTCGAGCCCGGGATGACCATGGATGATCTGGAAGCCGAAGCGATCCGGGTCGTCCTTCGACAAACCGAGGGGAACCGCCGGAAAGCCGCCGAGAGCCTGGGGATTGGCGAACGGACCCTCTACCGGAAGATCAAGCGCTACGGCATCGAGGCGTGAGGCCAGGAAGTCGGTGGTCCAGCCACCAACAGTTCCTTCGTACAGAACGGAGGGGAGTACCGGAGGGGTCAATGGATCCCTCCTGGCCCTCGGCTCCTCGGCTTCCTTCTTGCCGGGGATTCCTACTCCTGGAGGGCAGTTATAATGAATACATTATATATAATAAGTACATTATAACCGAGGGCTGGCCGAGCGGTCAGGGGAAGGATCCACCGCCTGCC
>PWWP01000145.1 GCA_003562075.1 Gemmatimonadota bacterium | reverse complement strand
TGGCGCTCCAGGCCGAGAAGCAGCCCCCCCTCCTCATCGGGGTCTTCCTCCTCTTCGTGGCCTTCGAAGCCTTCTTCCTGGGGATCATGGCCGTGGTGGCCCAGTTCCTCCTGGGGCCCCTTGCCTGGTGGAGCATCGCCATCGGCAACCTCCTGGGTGTCCTGGTCATGGCCGCCTACCTCTGGAAGGTCCACCCCCAGCTTCGAGGGGTCATGGGGCACGAGGCGATCGAGCACCCAGCTTGAGGGTTCTCGGGGGGAGGTCAGCGAGTCGGCCCTCAGGGGAACGGGCCGGCCCCCAGTCGACGGGCCTCCCCCAGAAAACGAAGAAGCCCCCCGGCGTTCAAGTACGGTCCGGGGGACTTCTTGTGCGCCGGCGAACGTGGCAGCCTTGGTTCAGGAACCATCCGAACTTGAGGATGGATAGCTGCTTTGCTCTTCCCTCTGTCACGCAGTTGGTGACTCAGGGAGCCTCCCAGCTTGGAGGCGTTCAGTGGAGGCCGGCGAACTCTCCACCGTCGAACCGGGTTCCTGTTCCCGATTCGCAGCCACCATCGTGGCGTCCCACCTGGTGGCAAAGATCCCGGTTTCGTCTGGACGGTGACCAGCGCCACCAGAGCTGACGAGTGTCAACCGGAATCTGATCATATAATTCACTCGGCCCTACGAGCCGTCAAGGATTTTTTTCGATCGTTTCGTTCTCCGTCCAACTCCCTTCTCCCATCGGCATATGCAGACCAGATCTCCACACCCCCACCTCCTGCCGTCACCCCTCCATTCGGCGCTGCTCTTGGCCCTCTTCCTCCTCACCATCCTGGGGATGGGAACGCCTGCTGCGCTGCAGGCCCAGGGGGCCGGCGGGCAGGCCGGGTTTCAGGAGCAGACGGCGGAACTGTCCGACTTCGGGCTCCCGGACCCTGAGGCCATCCAGGATGTGGAGGTGGTGCCCCTCTCCGACTCCACCCGGATCCAACAGTTGGCCGAGGGGCTTCCCCTGGAACCGGCTCGCCTGCTCCGGATGACGGTGAGTGAGGGATCGTGGATGTCCGTGGACGTGAGTCCCGACGGCTCCACCCTGGTCTTCGATCTCCTGGGCTCCATCTGGACCCTGCCTCTGGAGGGAGGGGAAGCCACGCCCCTGACCCAGGGGATGGCCTTCGATGCCCAGCCCCGTTTCTCTCCGGACGGAGACCGGATCGTCTTCGTCTCCGACCGGAGCGGAGGCCAGAACCTCTGGACCATGGCCGTGGACGGAAGCGATACCACCCAGGTGACGGAGGGAGACCGGAACGCCTATCAATCCCCCACCTACTCGCCGGACGGTCGCTATATCGTGGGCACCCGCCAGGGCGGTGGAGGCCAGGGAAAGCTCTGGATGTACCATGTGGAGGGGGGCTCGGGGGTGGCCCTCATCGACGAGCCGGCCAATCTCCGGACCACCGGCGCTGCCTTCACCCCGGACGGGGAACGGATCTGGTACGCCCAGCGGACGGGGGGCTGGCAGTACAATTCAGCCCTCCGGGACTACCAACTGGCCTGGTACGACCGGGACACGGGCGAGACCCACACGGCTTCCAATCGCTACGGGGGCGCCTTCCGGCCCATCATCTCTCCCGATGGCCGTTGGTTGGTCTACGGGACCCGGCACGTAGCCCACACCGGGCTCCGGATCCGGGATCTGGAGACGGAGGAGGAGGCGTGGCTGGCCTACCCGGTGCAGCGGGACGACCAGGAATCCCGGGCCACCCGGGACGTCTATCCGGGCATGGCCTTCACCCCCGACTCCCAGGAGCTGATCGCCACCTATGGAGGGCAGATCTGGCGGATCCCGGTGGAGGGTGGAGAGCCGGTGCAGGTGCCGTTTCAGGCTCAAGCCGAGATTCCCCTGGGTCCGGAGGTGGACTTCTCCTACCCGGTGGAGGATGCGCAATCCTTCACGGCCAAGCAGATCCGGGATGCCGTACCCTCTCCTGACGGATCCCGGCTGGCCTTCACTGCCCTGGGCCGCCTCTATGTGCAGGAGCTGCCCGAGGGCACGCCTCGGTTGCTCACCCGGATGCCAGGGAACCAGCATGCGCCCGTCTGGTCGCCGGACGGGGCGTGGATCGCCTTCGTGAGCTGGGACTTCCAGGATGGAGGGGCCCTCTACCGGATCTCGGCCGAGGGGGGAGAGGCGGAGCGTCTCACCCAGGAGCCGGCGCTGTACCAGCAGCCGGTCTGGTCGCCGGACGGAGAACGGATCGTGGCCATTCGGGGGCCGGCCCGAGCCTATGAGGATGCGCTGACCCAGGGAGCCCCCGGAGGGACCGAGGACGTGGTCTGGGTACCGGCTGACGGCGGCCCGGTGACCCACGTGACCCGGGCCGATGGGTTCGCCAACCCCCACTTCGCCGGCGATGGCCAGCGGATCCATGCCTACGGAACGGGACCCGGCCTCATCTCCTTCCGTTGGGATGGGACGGACCGGAGAACCCACCTCCGGGTGACCGGCCCACCTCCCCTGGGGGGAAGTGGGAGTCCACCGGCCTCCCTCGTCCTCATGGCGCCGGAGGGAGACCGGGCCCTGGCTCAGCACCGGATGGAGCTCTATACCGTCCACGTGCCCCAGGTGGGGGGCGATGGGGCCACGGTGGATGTCTCCAACCCGGACAACGCCGCCTTTCCCGTCCGTCACCTGACGGAGATCGGAGGCCAGTTCCCCACCTGGAGTGCCGATGGGGAGCGGGTCCACTGGTCCATCGGAAATGCCCACGTGGTCTATGACCTGGCCCAGGCCCGGGCCGTGGAGGACTCCCTGGAGGCAGCCCGTCGGGAGGCGGAGAAGGATGAGCCCGACACGGATCCAGGTGAGGATCCCGCAGACGATCCGGGGGACGACCCGGACCAGGACCCGGAGGAAGGAGCCGATCCTGACGAAGCCCACACCGACGACGAGGAGGAGGAAGGGTACGAGCCCCAGGAGCTCCGGATCCAGGTCACCGTCCAACGGGACCTCCCCCAGGGCACCCTCCTCCTCACCGGCGCCCGGGTCATCACCATGAATGGGCAGGAGGTCCTGGAGGAAGGAGACATCCTGGTCCAGGGGAACCGGATCGCCGGGGTAGGGCCGACCGGATCACTCCAGGT
>PWWP01000039.1 GCA_003562075.1 Gemmatimonadota bacterium | reverse complement strand
GGGAGGCCTGCGAGAGGTTCGGAGGGTGCCACTCCGGGAGGCTCGGGCAGCCGAGACCACCCACGAGCAGGACATGGTTACGCCCTACGTGGACGACCTGGCCCGGGTGGTGGACCTGGAGTCGGTGGCGGAGAGTGGGATCCGGATCGGCGCCGACCCCATGGGTGGAGCCGGAATCCGGCACCTGGAGGCCATCGCTGAACGCCACCACCTGGATCTAGAGGTGGTGAATCCCACCGTCGACCCCTCCTTCGGCTTCATGCCCCTGGATCAGGACGGCGTCATCCGGATGGACTGCTCCTCCCCCTGGGCCATGGCCGGGCTCATCGGGCTCCGGGACCGCTTCGACATCGCCTTCGGGAACGACCCGGACGTGGATCGACACGGGATCGTGACGCCGGGAGCGGGGCTCATGAACCCCAATCACTTCCTGGCGGTTGCGGTGGACTACCTCTTCCGTCACCGGGAGGGTTGGTCCCGTGGTCTGGGGGTGGGAAAGACCCTGGTGTCCAGCTCCATGATCGACCGGGTGGCCCGGGATCTGGGGCGACGTGTGGTGGAGGTTCCGGTGGGCTTCAAGTGGTTCGTGGAAGGATTCCTGGACGGCACCATCGCCTTTGGCGGAGAGGAAAGTGCAGGAGCCTCCTTCCTCCGAATGGATGGCTCACCCTGGACCACGGACAAGGACGGCATCCTCCTGGCCCTCCTGGCTGCCGAGATCACCGCCCGGACCGGAAAGGATCCGGGCCAGCATTACGCTGCGCTGGAGGCTCGCCACGGGAGTCCCGTCTATACGCGGACCCAGGCGCCAGCCACCTTGGCCCAGAAAGCGGTCCTGAAAGGTCTCTCTCCTGAGGACATCGGAGGCACCGAGTTGGCCGGGTCTCCCATCACCCATCGCCTGACCCGGGCGCCGGGAAACGACGCCTCCATCGGCGGACTGAAGGTTGTATCCGAGAACGGTTGGTTTGCTGCCCGCCCGTCGGGGACGGAGGAGATCTACAAGATCTACGCAGAGAGCTTCCAGGGACCCGATCACCTGGAGCGGATCGTGGAGGAAGCCCAGGCCGTGGTAGCCCATGCGTTCCAGGCAGCCGGCGTCTGAGTCTGCAGGCTCCCCCTCGTACGTCGTTGGATCGATACATAGCTGACACCCTTGGGTGACCCTCTGGGAGGAGGAAGGTGACCCGAGCACGGCATCCTGAAGGCGTGGTTCAACGTCTCACCTTCAGGAGTCGGATTTCATGTTGCCTTCACGTTCGATTCGGGCCTTCAAACGTTCGGTCCCTCACCTCCAGGAGTGTCTCCCACGGGTGGTGGGTCACTGGAGATCCCACTTCGCCAGGGTCACGGCCCTGGCCCTGCTTGTATGGGTCGGCGTCCCTGCCGGCAGCGTGGTAGCCCAGACCCCGTCGGGGCCGTCGGGCACAGGCTCTGACCGGGGTACCATTGCCGGGGAAATCCGAGCATCGGATGGAAGCCGGCTTCCCGGCGCCGACGTCCTCATCGTGGATACGAGCAGCGGTGAGGAGTTCCGAGTCCGGAGCAGCGCCAACGGTCGCTTTCAATCCCCATCCCTCCCGCCACGCGATAGTTATCGCGTGGAAGTCACGGCGCTGGGATACCAGAGTCAGACCCGCTCCTCCGTAGCGGTCCAGGGTGCCCAGGTCACGGAGCTTCTCTTCGCCCTCCCGGTGGACGCCATTGCGCTGGAAGGGGTGGTTGTCTCGGACTTTCGGGTAGGGGAAGGGGAAGGCATGAGCTGGTCATCGCGCCACACTCTGGCCGGGGCTCGAACCCGCTCCAACCTCATGGAGCTCCCTCAGAGTGTAAACATCGTCAATGAACGGGTCCTTTCTGACTTCGGGGCTACCGAATCATGGGATGCCGTCCGATATGCGGCCCCGGGGATCAGCCTCCGGGACCGGCGACGGGACGACGTGATCATGCGGGGGTTCCGGACCCGTTGGACCTTCATGGACGGGGTGATCAACCGTCGCTACTACCCCACCCCCCTGTTCAATGTGGACCGAGTGGAGGTCATCAAGGGGCCTGCGGCCCTCCTCTACGGCCAGAACTCGCCCAACGGTGGTTTTCTGAACTACGTGACCAAGATCCCCCAGGTTCGGCCCCATCGGTCCGCTCGCCTCAGCATAGGTGAACACGGGTTCCTCCGAGGGCAGGTGGACCTGACAGGCCCCATCGCTGAGGGCCTCCCGTTGGCGTACCGCATGATCGTCGGGTACGAGGATTCAGGGACCTTCCGGGAGTTGGACGGCGTGGACCAGCTCTTCGTGGCCCCATCCCTGACCTGGTTTCTCACCGATCGGACATCGTTGACGGCCAGCTACACCTTCACCGACGATGACCGGAGCGTCGGCTACTCCTTTATCGACCCATCCGGCCAGTTGGCTGATCTTCCCCTGGGCTTCACCCTCACGGACCAGGACCACGGCGAAAGCAGCGTCAAGCACTACGCCACGGCCACCATACTCCACGACCTCAGTGCCGACTGGTCACTCCGTGCTTTCGGGGCCGTGAACCGCCTCGAGAACCAACGCCGCCAGGTCCGGGCCCGCTCCCTGCTGGAGGACGGCTTCACCATGCGCCGGGATTACCGGTCTCAGGTCCAGGACATCCGGGACTTTGACGGGCTCTTTGAGTTTGCCGGCCGGTTCGACCTGGCAGGCATCCCACAGGCTCTCTCGGCCGGTGCCGAGGTGAACCGGATCTCCCAGCTGAACTCAGGGGATATCTTCGAATTCCCCTCCATGGACATCCGGACACCTCAGTACGGTCTGGCCCCTGGAGCCGTGACCGGTGCGGTGGCCTCCGACTACCAGAACACCTGGCAGAACTCGGCTTTCCTCATGAACCAGGCGTCCTTCTTCGGAGAACGGCTCCGGGCCGTAGCCGGGATGCGCTACATCTACCTCATGGCCCTGGGAGGCGCCGACAAGGACTCGGACTGGGACTCCCAGGTCAGCTCCTATGTGGCCCGGCGGCTGGGTCTCCTCTACCAGCCACGTCCGGAATTGTCCTTCTACGTAAACAACTCGGACACCTTCCAGCCCAACGCCGGAAGTCTGGGCGAGTCCCAGGAGGCTCTCCCGCCCTCGGTAGGGGAGATCTGGGAGG
>PWWP01000134.1 GCA_003562075.1 Gemmatimonadota bacterium | reverse complement strand
TCCTGATGAACATGGAGCAGCTTCACCGGATGCTGGCTGGGGAGGAGGAGGGATGAGGCCGGGTCCAGAGGCAAACCAGGTGGAGTTGGCGAGCTTCCAGTATCTCCACGAGGCTGAGCTGGCGGTAGGCTACCTGAACGATGCCGGGATCGCGGCGGTGGCCATCGGGGATCCTGCGGGACAGATCCAGTACGGGAAGGGATTCTCGGCTCAGCCTCGAGTGCTGGTTCGCGAAGAGGATCTGGATGAGGCCCGGACTCTCCTGGTGGACCTGGGCGTTCTGTCGGACTCGGGGTGAAGCGCCTGGTCCTGGTGGGCGGGGGCCATGCCCATGTCCATGTCCTGGACCGCCTGGCTGAGTCGGGAGGCTGGTCCGGTGCGGAGGTGGTCATGGTCGCTCCCCCGCGACATCACTATTCGGGGATGCTCCCGGGCTACCTGCAGGGCCAGTACGGTGAGGCGGATCTCCGCTTCGATCTTCCGGCCCTTTGTCGAGCGGCCGGTGTTAGGTTCGTGGATGGGTTGGCGATCCGGATCGAGGTCGATTCTGGTCAGGGTGGTCGGGTCCACCTCTCGGACCGTACCATCCCTTTCCATCATTGCTCCATGGATGTGGGGTCGGCTCCTCGGACATGGGGAGTTCCCGGGGTGAAGGATCACGCCCTTTCCCTTCGGCCCACGAGCCGCGTACTGGAGCTGGATCGACGGTTGGCTGGATTGGCGCTGAGGGGGGCGGTACCGAAGCCAGGATCGGCGGCATCGGAGCAGGGGGCCGCCGCATCGATCTCAGGGCCGGTGGTATCGGAGCCAAGGGTGGCGGCATCGAAGCCCGGGCCTATGGGATCGGCCCCGGGAGCTGCAGTGGTCGTGGTGGGTGCCGGGGCTGCCGGATTCGAGGTGGCTGTGGCCGTGGCCGTCCGGTCGGCGGCGGAGGTGACGCTGGTGGAGGAATCGCCCCAACTCCTGCCCGGATATTCGGCCCGAGTCCGGAGGAAGGCTCACGCGGTGCTGGATCGGTGGGGGGTTCGCTTTCTTCCTGGAACAGCCGCGCTCGAGGTGAACGATGGGCAGGTGCGGGTCGGGGAGGGTCGATCTGCTGGATCGGATGAGGGCCCAGCTACTCGATCCGAGGAGGAAGCGGCCGTCTCGACGCGTGATGGGGCCCGTCCCTCAGACGTGGGCTTGGGCGCGCAGTCAACCAATCGAGGAAGGGGCCGAAGCCTCCCTTCAGATCTGACGATCTGGCTGGCGGGTGCCGGTCCCCCACCCCTCCTGGCCCAATCGGACCTGCCGTTGACTGACGAAGGGTTCTTTGCGGTGGACCAGTCCTTGAGGGCGGTGGATGGCGTGCCGGTGTGGGGGGCAGGAGACTGCATCGGTCTTCGCGGGTATCCGTGGATGCCCCGAGCCGGTGTGTATGCTGTGCGGCAGGCTCCGGTACTGGCCCGGAATCTGGAGATGGCCCTGACGGAGGAGGGGGTCGGGTCCTTTCACAGCTATGAACCCCAGGCTTCCTTTCTTTCGCTCTTGAACACCGGGAAGGGCCGGGCTCTCCTTCGCTGGAAGCGCTTGGTGTACGAAGGCCGAGGGGCATGGTGGCTGAAGGATTGGATCGACTCGCGTTTCATGCGCCGCTATCACGAACTGGAATCGGCGACCCTGGAGGAGGAAGACAGCCAATGAACCCATCGAATCCCGAGCCCGATTCCGGGTCTGTCCCCGAGCCCGATTCCGGGTCTGTCCCCGAGCCCGATTCCGGGTCTGACTCCACGCCCAGCGAAGTGCCCCAGTCCAGTCCCGATTCGCCTGGCTCCTACCTGACGGCTCCTGTTTCTCCCTTCCGACCTGACGCTCTGGAGGGAATGGTGGCCCTGGTGACGGGAGGAGGGACGGGAATTGGTCGGGGCATTGCGCTCACTCTGGCGGCCCACGGCGCTGACCTGGTTCTTGCCAGTCGGACTCGGGAGAAACTGGAGCCTACCGCCCAGGAGATCCGGGCGCTGGGACGACAGTGCTTGGTCCATCCTGTGGATGTCAGGGACCGGGCGGGTGTGGAGAGTCTGATGGAGGCGATTTCCGGGAGGTTCGGGGGCCTCAACGTCCTGGTGAACAATGCTGCTGGGAATTTCCTGGCCCGGGCCGAATCCATGTCGGAGAACGCGTGGAGGGCTGTAGTGGAGATTGTGTTGAACGGGACGTTCAATGTGAGCCAGGCAGCCCTTCCCCTCCTTCGAGCCAAAGGTGGGGGGGCAGTGGTGAATATCACCACCACCTATGTTCGGACGGGTGCCGCCTGGATGGCCCACTCGGGCGCGGCCAAGGCAGGGGTCCTGAACCTGACCCGATCTCTGGCACGGGAATGGGGACCCTACCAGGTCAGGGTGAATGCAGTAGCACCCGGGCTGGTTGAGGGAACCGAGGGCGCTCGGCGCCTCGTCGAAGCGGTGGGTCGACGGGAGGAGTTCAAGGAGGCCGTGCCCCTGGGAAGGCTGACCTCCATGGCTGATGTGGCTGGCGCGGTCCTGTATCTTGCTTCGGACGCAGGAGTGCATGTGAGCGGGACCGAGATCGTCGTGGATGGGGCCGAAAGTGCGGGAGGGAAGTTCTCCGGTTGAAGGGACCAGGTACTTCGTGCCCCTCGCTCGATCCGTGTCTCCTCCTCGATGCGAAGTTCCTGCTTGACCCGTGATCCCTGCTCGATGCGGGTCCCGGAGGGATTATGATGAATTCGTTATAATCAACGCGTAGCTTTCGGTTCATCGCTTCGGGATATGTGATTTTATTATAACCACACGGTACGCCCCTGGTCCCGGGAACGTCGCTTTGATGTCAACTCCCAGCCCGGGGCTGAGGCCCGCTCGCCCCACCTGACCTCCACCGGCCCCGATCCATTCCTTACCGGCGGCCCACCTAACCTCCACCGGCCTCGATCCAATCCTTACCGGCGCCCACCTGTCCACCCGTCCCGCCCGGTCCAGTCTCCCCCTTCCTCTGTTTCATCAGGCCCACCCGTGACGGCGGGCTCCCCTTGTCCAGGTGTCGGCCCTGGGGATCCAGGAAGCGGAGTTGACCGGAGCGAGAGCGCTGGACCTGAAATCCGTCCTCATGGATGAGGCGATGGTGATGGCGGCAGAGGAGGACGAGATTGGCAAGGGAAGTGGT
>PWWP01000170.1 GCA_003562075.1 Gemmatimonadota bacterium | reverse complement strand
GCTCCGACGAGGTGGATCGGGTCTCCACTGGAGCCTTCGCCGTCGGGTATCTGGGGGCCGGGCTCCTCCTGGCCTTTTGCCTCCTCATGATCCAGATGCCCGAGCTCTTCGGGCTTCCGGAAGAGGGCACGCTGCCGGTCCGGCTCTCCTTCCTGGCCGTTGGCGTCTGGTGGCTGGTCTTCTCCATTCCCCTCTTCCTGAGGGTATCCGAGCCCAAGGCCGAGCTGGCACCGGGGGAGGTGCTGGAGACCGGGACCTTCCGCTTCGCCATCAACCGGATCAAGCGAACCTTCCTGGAGCTCCGCTCCTACAAGAACGCCTTCATCCTCCTCATCGCCTACCTCATCTATGGCGATGGGATCGGGACCATCATCCGGATGGCCGCCTACTACGGGGAGCAGATCGGGATCGGCCAGGAGCACATGATCGGGGCCATCGTCATGGTCCAGTTCATCGGGGTCCCCTTCGCGTTCCTCTTCGGCATGCTGGCGGGCCGCATCGGAACGAAGCCTGCCATCTTCGTGGGACTCGCCGTCTACACCGGGATCACCATTCTGGGGTACTTCATGACCTCAGCCGTTCATTTCTGGATCCTGGCGGTGCTGGTGGGAATGGTCCAGGGGGGGACCCAGGCCCTCTCCCGCTCCCTTTTCGCCAGCCTCATCCCACCCTACAAGTCGGGCGAGCTCTTCGGGTTCTACGGAGTCATGGACAAGTTCGCCGGGATGGTGGGGCCCACCGTCTTCGCCGCCGTAGGAGCGGCCACCGGATCCCCCCGATTGGGTATCCTCTCCATCATCATCTTCTTTCTGGTGGGTGCCGCCGTGCTCTGGCGGGTGGATGTGGAGGAAGGGCGCCAGGTCGCCCGGGATGCACAGGCCCGGGCCCGACCGGTGGCGAACCATGAGTAGCTGAGCCGAGAATCAGGAGGCTACGTCGCCCAGGCTCCGACCCGACCGGTGGAGTGCCCCTGAACACCCGTTCTGGCCTGCTTGCAGTCAGGGGAAGTGGGGCCGTACTTTGGCCTTCACATAGACATGGTTCTGAAGTACCGGCCTCCGGCCCATTCCTGGCTCAACGTCGGGTCCTCGGTTCCCTATCCCCACTCCCTACGCTCCTGGAGCACCTGCGCATGTCCGACAACCTCATCGCCCTGCAGAACAAGTTTCTGGGTCAGGGGACGACGGTCTACGACAAGCTGGCCGTGATCCACGATGCCAAGGGACATGTGGGGGACGAGGACATCATGGCGCTGGCCGAACAGTACAACCTCCCTCCGGCCCACGTCCGCTCCACCGCCAAGTTCTACGAGGAGCTGGGTCAGGACACCCCGGCGCGTCACGTGGTGAAGGTCTGTAACGGGGAAGCCTGCCGGGCCGCTCCCGAGGGGGGCTGTGATGCCCTCGAACACCGTCTGTCGGAAGCCCTGGAGACGGAGGTGGACGAGACTTCCGACGATGGGATCCGGCTGGAGCACGTGGCCTGCCTGGGGTACTGCGGGCTGGGTCCCAACGCCATGGTGGATGACCTGCCCGTCTCCATGGCCCCGTCCGACGCGGTGGACCGGGTGGTTCGCCACCTGAAGGAGGGCGAGCCCCTGGAGATGGAGGAGCCGGTCAACGCCATCCATCTTCCCCCTGAGGGCCGGCCCCGGGTTCTCCTCCGCCACTTCGACCGGGATGTGATCTCCCTTCCCGGGGCCCGGAAGGCCGGGGTCTACAGTGCCCTGGAGAAGGCCGTGAAGACGATGACGCCGGAGGAGGTGATCCAGGAGGTGGAGGCCAGCCAACTCCGAGGACGAGGAGGCGCCGGCTTCCCCACCGGTCGGAAGCTGCGGACCGTGGCCGAGGCGCCGGTCCACGACGGCAGCCAGCGCCGCTTCGTGGTGGACAACTGCGACGAGGGCGACGCCGGCTCCTACATCGACAAGGAGCTCCTGGAGCGGGACCCCCACACCCAACTGGAGGGGCTCCTCCTGGCCGCCTACGCCTGTGGGGCTTCCGACGCCTACATCTATCTCCGCTACGAGTATCCCCGGGCCCTGCGGATCATGGAGGAGGCCATTGCCGAGGCAGAGGAGGCCGGCCTCATCGGCCAGGGGATCCTGGGGAGCGACTTCCACTGCCAGGTCCACCTGGTGAAGGGCCAGGGGGCCTACATCTGCGGCGAGGAGACCAGCCTCCTCCGCTCCCTGGAGGGTGTCCCGGCCCTGGTGAGTTACAAGCCTCCCTTCCCTGCCCACAAGGGGCTATGGGGCTATCCCACGGCGGTGAACAACACCGAGACCCTCCACAATCTCCCCTGGATCGTGGAGCACGGTGGGGAAGCCTACGCCGCTCTGGGGTACGAGAGCTCGCGGGGGACCAAGCTGGTGAGCCTGAACACGGCCGTGGCCCGGCCGGGTCTCTACGAGGTGGAGCTGGGGACCACCCTCCATGAGCTCATCTTCGACATGGCCGGTGGGATGGCCCATGGGAAGGCGCTGAAGGGCGTCCAGATCGGCGGTCCCCTGGGGGGGATCCTCCCGGCGAAGCACCTGGACACGCCGTTGGACTTCGAGGCCCTGGAGACGGTGGGCGGGATCCTGGGCCATGCCGGCATCGTGGTCTATCCGGAGGACCAGGACCTGGTGGAGATCTGCCGGGGGCTCATGGCCTTCTGTGCCGTGGAGAGCTGCGGAAAGTGCTTCCCCTGCCGGATCGGCTCGGTCCGAGGGACCGAGCTATTCGACCAGATGCTGGACCCGGCCCAGGGCGGGGTCACCGACGACCGGTTGGAGCTCCTCTGGGACCTGTGCGAGACCATGAAGCTGGGATCCCTCTGCGCCCTGGGGACCATGACGCCCCTCCCCATGGAATCACTGAAGACCCATTTCCCCGAAGAGCTGGAACGTCACCGGGTCTCGGGAACCAACGGTACCACCCCGGAGGTGGAAGGATGATCGCGACGCCAAACGGGGCCCCTGGCCCCATCACAGTGACGATCAATGGGGAGCCGGTGAAGGTAGGCCGGGACGCCACCATCCTGAAGGCCATCCGGGCTGCCGGCGGCGATGTCCCCACCCTCTGCTATTCGGATACCATGAAGCCCTTCGGGGCCTGTCGGACCTGCATGGTGGAGGTGGAGGGAGGCAAGCCGGTGGCCTCCTGTCATACGCCGGTGCGGGACGGGGCCAGCTACCGGACCCACTCCCCCCTCCTGACCCGGCTC
>PWWP01000275.1 GCA_003562075.1 Gemmatimonadota bacterium | reverse complement strand
GTGAGGGGTACCACAGCGGAGGAGGGTGCCCTTCAGGCCCTTCACTTCCTGGCCGCCCACGGACGGCTTCCAGACCCTCTCCTCTTGCGGGGAGTCTACGGTGGCGTCCTGGCCCAGACACCGGCTCCCCTCCCCTTCTACGGGGTGGAGGACCTGGGGTGGAAGGTGGTGACGGAGCGGGCACCCAGTGCCGAGGAGGCCGACGACCTGGCCTTTGCCTGGGCAGCCGTCTTCGGGGTGAAGTCCAACGCCATCCTCCTGGCTCGGGGCGGTGCCACCATCGGGATCGGGGCCGGCCAGATGTCCAGGGTGGATGCCTCCCGACTGGCGGTTCAGAAGGCCGGGGACGCAGGCCTGAAGATCCAGGGCGCGGCCCTGGCCTCCGACGCTTTCTTCCCCTTCCGGGATGGAGTCGACGCAGCGGCGGCCTCTGGCGTGCGATGCATCATCCAGCCGGGGGGGTCGGTCCGGGATGAGGAGGTCATCGAGGCGGCCGATGAGCACGAATTGGCCATGGTCTTCACCGGGCGACGCCTCTTTCGGCACTGAGGTGTCCGGAGAGGGACGCCTGGCCGGTCCGGCCTCCCTGTCGCCGGGCTTCAGCTCCCCAGATACCGACGCTGGACCTGCGCCCATTCGGGACTGGTCAGGTAGTCCAGGAGGATCTGGTTGATCCGGTTCCGATCCGGGTGATCTATGGGGAGGGCGATCCCGTAGTATTGGTCGGCAAAGGTTCCGGGAAGGACCCTGACCTGGCCACCCCAGTCCTCCTGGGAATGGAACCGAAGGATGGGGGCGTCATGGACGAAGGCATCCAGTTCTCCCTCTGCCAACGCCGCCAGTCCGTCATGGATTGAAGGGAATCCCCGGGCCTGGATGAACTCCTCCTGCAGGAACTCCTCGGTGGCTGACTGGGCCAGCGCCCCCACCCGGACATGGGGCAGGTCCTCGGGACCGCCGACCCGACTGTCGATCTGGCTCACGGTGAGAGAGGAGGTGATCGAGGCGGTGAAGAAGGAGATGAGGATGATGGCGGCGAACATCCAGACAAAGCCCACGATCCTGCCGCCCAGCGTCTGCGGGGACTTGTCACCATACCCTACCGTCGTCATGGTGACGGCCGCCCACCAGAACCCGCTGCCGATCCCCTTGGCCGCGCTTCCCCCGAACTCCTCCCGATTCTCCACCCGCTCGAAGGTCCAGACCAGGAGACCCCAGAAGAGGAGCACGCCCAGGAGGAGGAAGAGGACCCAGAAGAACTCGGGATTGAAGAGGGCCAGGATGGCCTGGCCCAGACCTGCCGGCTCCTGGGGGACGGCGATCCCGAGGCCCGTCACGAAGAAGGGATGGGTGAAATCCACCCGCTCCTCCCGGCTGCTGGTGATCGTGAGGGCCGAGGCGGCGGCGTAGAAGGAACCATCCTCCACCCCGTCCAGCATCCCCTCGATGTCCTCCTCTTCGAACCGATAGTCCAGCCCCAGCTCCTGAGCCACATTCTCCCACAGGATCACGGTGAGGCCGTGCAGGCTTCCGTCCTCCTCCTGGATGACGAAGGGTGGAACGACTCGGGTTCCTACCACCACGCTGTCTTCTTCGTCGGAGGCCTGCCCATGGAGCTGGGCTGGCGGACCCAGGAGGAGGAGGAGGGGAGTCACGAAAAGGAGAAGGTGGCGCATGCTCGAATGGTGTGTGGAGGGTCAGCCAAGGCCTTGGGGCAGAGGCCAGGGTCTGGGCAACGCCCAGGAATGGACAGTGGCAAACTAAGGGACCCATTCCGGTGTATGAAGGGTCGACGCCGGTTGGTTCGGGACGTCAACGTCTCCTGGCATGGGTACCGCGTCCCTGAGCCGCGGCGCTCGACGTCGTTGTTTAGCCCTTCGACCCCGCTGGCGAGCCGTTCGACGCCCCTGGGGCTCTCGACGAAGATGAGCCAAGCCGGTATTGTTTTCGGAGCCGCTGAGGCGCCGTCCCACTCCATCGTACCATCCTCTCCGCAGGGTCCTCGCATATGACTTCGAAGCTCTCTGCTTTTCTGCGTCCCCTCATGTCCGTCGGCCTGGTGGGGGGTGTTCTTCTCGTGAGCGCCACACTTCCGGGATGCGGGCTCAGGAGCGGGCCTGACGAGGGGCCGGCACCGACTCCGGTCCAGGAGGAGACTCCGGAGGAAACCCCGGAGCCGGAGCCTCAGGAGCCGGAGGACGAGCCTGAGGCCCCGGACGTGGAGGTGCAGATCGGTGAGCCAGGGACCCCTGGAAGCCCCCCCTCCAGCCGCCGGAACGGAGAGCTTCAGCCCTACGATTCGGTCATCACCGAGGACGCCATCACCCAGGAAGGCCTCTTCATCGTCCATCAGATCGACGAGGATCTCTACTTCGAGATCCCCGAAGATGCCCTGAATCGGGACATGCTCATCCTGGGCCGGGTAGATGAAGGAGCGGGCCTGGGTGGCTTCGGCGGGGGACGGATCGCCCAGGAACTCGTCCGCTGGGAGCGTCGGAACGATCGGATCCATCTCCGGGGGGTGAGCTTCGATGCCGTGGCCGAGGAGGAGCGGGCCATCTCCCGGGCCGTCCAGGCGCTGACCCGAGGGCCCATCATCGCCTCCTTCAATATCGAGACCTTCGGGCCGGATTCAGCGGCGGTGGTGGAGGTGAGCCGCCTCTACACGTCCAGCATTCCGGAAATGTCGCCCCTTCGAGGGGTTCAGGGGGACCGCTCCTACGTGGAATCCTTCTCCGCCTTCCCGGAGAATGTGGAGGTCCAGGCGGTTCAGACCGGGGTGGCCAGCCCCCAGGGCGCCTCGCCAGGCTCCTCGGCGGTGACCAGCACCCGGCGGGCCAACTGGAGCATGGTCCTCCTCCCGGAAGAGCCCATGATGCCTCGCCTCCGGGATACTCGGGTGGGATACATCTCCATTTCCACGGTGGACTACGCCACCGGTGAGCACGGGGCCGATGAGCGCTCCTTCATCCGCCGGTTCAGGTTGGAGAAGGAGGACCCGTCGGCCCAGGTGTCGGACCCGGTGGAGCCCATCGTCTTCTGGATCGACCGGGCCACCCCGGAGTGGCTGGTCCCCTACGTGGAGCGGGGCGTGTATCAATGGGTGGAGGCCTACGAGGAAGCAGGCTTCTCCAACGCCATCGAAGCCCGGATGGCCCCCTCGCCGGAGGAAGATCCGGACTGGTCCATGCATGACGCCCGCCACTCCATGGTCTACTGGCGGCCATCTCCCGTGGCCAATGCCACCGGGGGGAGTGTTGTGGATCCCCGCTCAGGCCAGATCCTCAAGGCCGAAGTGAACATGTTCCACAACGTCATGAACCTCCTGCGGAACTGGTACTTCGTACAGGTGGGCCCTCTGGATGAACGGGCCGCAAACCTCCCCCTTCCCGATTCCCTCATGGGAGAGTTGGTGGAGTACGTGGTGGCGCACGAGGTGGGGCATGCGGTGGGGTTCCCTCACAACTTCAAGGGGAGTGCCATGTATCCGGTGGACTCCCTCCGCTCCCGGGAGTTTCTGGAGGAGAAGGGTGGCCACGTCCCCACGGTCATGGACTACTCCCGCTTCAACTACGTGGCCCAGCCCGAGGACGACATCCCGGTTGAACTCCTCATCCCCAGGGTGGGCCCCTACGATCGCTTTGCCGTCATGTGGGGTCACAAGCCCATCCCCCAGGCCACCCCCCCCGAGGACGAGCTGGAGGTTCTGGACAGCTGGGCCCGGATGCAGGACACCATTCCCTGGCTCCGCTTCACCACCCCCGACGCCCCCAATGACCCCCAGGCCGTCACGGAGGCTGTCGGGAATGCAGATCCGGTCCGAGCCTCCACTCTGGGGATGCAGAACCTGGAACGTGTCATGGAGATGCTCCTGCCCGCGACGGAGCAGCCGGGGCGGGACTATTCCACGTTGGACGAGCTCTACGGGCAAGTGGTGGCCCAGTGGGGTCGATACATGGGCCACGTAGGTGCCCTGGTGGGGGGTGCCTACACCCAGCAGCGATACGGGACGGGAGCCCGTTTCGATCCGGTGAGCCGGAGCGAGCAGGAGGAGGCCATGAGATTCCTGGTGGAGAACGCCTTCCACGTCCCGGAGATGTTCACCGATCCGGAGATCCTGCGCCGCATCGAGGCGGAAGGGGCCCTGGACCGGATCGGGACCCAGCAGGGAAGGGTTCTGGCCCAGCTCCTGAGTGAGAACCGACTCACTCGGCTGGTGGAGTACGAGGTTACGGGTGGGGGTGGCCAGGTCTACACCGTGGCCGACCTACTGGCCGATCTCCGGCGTGGAGTCTGGTCCGAGCTGGAGGTCGAGGCGCCTGGAGTTGATGCTTTCCGTCGGAATCTCCAGCGTCAGTACCTGGCCGCCGCCGACCGCTATCTGGCGCCTGGCTCCTCCAACGGAATGAACGACGCCCGACCCATCGTCCGATCCGAGTTGCAGCATCTGGCCCAGGTCGTCCGGTCGGCCCAGTCCCGGGCCGGCGATGGGATGACGCGGCTCCACCTCCAGGACGTTGAGGCGGAGATCGAAAGGATCCTGGATCCCCGCTCGACTCAGTCCGGCGGTTCGGGGGCCACACTCGGCAGGGCTGGACCGATCGTCATTCCCTTCCCCCTCCCCTTCGATCCGGAGGGATGGATGGAAATGCAGGGCCTGGAGCATCCGGAGGGGTGGATGGGGATCCTCCGAGATGAGGGGAGTCAGGGATGGGACCGGCCGGTGGAGGTCGAGCCTTCGGACCGGCGGTGATTCGATGGCGGGAGGTGGTGCCAGGAAGGGGAACGATGCCTGGGAGCGGATGCGCTGCCAATGGACCCCTCCACCGGCACGCTGATTTTGTCTACCTTGATGGTTGGAGGGGTGACGGAGCGGCTAACGTACCGGTCTTGAAAACCGAGGTCAGGCGAAAGCCTGCGTGGGTTCGAGTCCCACCCCCTCCGCTCAAACAACGTCGACCCTCAGGGGGGCGTCCATGATCCTGGAAGCTCTGGCGGCTGTGTCTCTTCTGGCATCCACTGCCGGGACGTCCTGCCCACCGGGACCTTGTCCTGAGTCCCGGGTCCATCAGCCCACCCTCCATCCCCACGCCCCGATCCCCGGGACTGTGGCATCTGCAGGGGTCGCCGTGGCCACCGATGGAGCCCCTCCCCTACCGTCGCCAGACGTGACCGGCCTGTTGGATGACGATGATCAGGGGGTGCTCCGGCATCCCATTGTGATCGGCATCGCCGCCGGAGCCGTCCTGGGGGCCGGGCTGGCGGCCTGGAGCCCCCGGGACCGGGACGGCTCCGACGTAAGCCCCTATCTCTACTTCGTTCCCATCGGCGCGGCCATGGGAGGATTCTTGGGCTACCTGTATTCTGCTGAAGACGACTCAGGCCCTATACCGCTGGGCCTGCGCTGACCCCGATGCCCAACGGCAGTCCCGGTGTGTACTCTTCGTAGTTGTCCGGAACGTCCGGTACCCGCACCCCTTCAGGACGCCGGCTCAAGCCGCAAGACCTGTCCCGCTCCCTCGTCGGTGAGGAGGTACAGGTAGCCGTCGGGTCCGGTGGCCACTTCCCGAAACCGGACGCCTAGATCGGTCAGGAGGGTTTCCTGGCCGAGGACCCGGTCACCCTCCATTTCCAGCCGGCGGATGTGGCGCTGGGCCAGCGCTCCGACAAAGATGTCCCCACTCCACCCTGGAAAGGCGTCCCCCGTGTAGAAGTCCATCCCTGAGACGGCGATGGACGGGGTCCAGTGGACCACGGGCTGCTCCATCCCGGCCCGAGCCGTGTCCTGGGTGATGACGCTCCCGTCGTAGTCGATTCCGTGGGTGATCTCGGGCCATCCGTAGTTGGCTCCGGCTTCCATGAGATTCAGCTCGTCACCACCCCGGGGACCATGCTCATTCTGCCAGACCGCTCCCGTGGTGGGGTGGATGGCCATTCCCTGGGCGTTCCGGTTCCCCCAGGTGAAGATCTCGGGAAGGGCGTCCGGATCGCCTACGAAGGGATTGTCGTCCGGCACCGAGCCATCGTCGTGCAGACGGACGGTGGTCCCGGCGTGGTCCGTCAGGTCCTGGGCCCGGTGCATCTGCCCGCGATCACCGATGGTGATGTAGAGATAGCCGTCGCCGTCGAAGGTCAGGCGGGAGCCGTAGTGGCGCCCTGGCGAGGCAGCGGCCTGGGCCACGAAGATCTCCTCCACGTTCTGGAGGGACTGGCCATCGAAGGTGCCTCGGACCACGGCGGTGGTGGTCTGCCCTCCGTCTACCGGACGACTGAAGCTCACGTAGGCGAGCCGGTTCTCTTCGTAGTCGGGATGGAGCTCCACATCCAGGAGCCCTCCTTGCCCACGGGCATGGATCTCCGGGAGACCCGTCACGGATTCGGCCAGGAGCTGTCCGTCCCGGATGATCCGGAGCCGACCCGGCCGCTCGGTGACCAGGATGTCGCCGTCAGGGAGGAAGGCGATGCCCCACGGGTGCTCCAATCCGTCGGCCACCACGACGACCTGGAAGGTCGAGTCGTCGCCGGCGGGGGCCTCCTCCCCGACCTGGCTGGCAGGGCTGGTCTCGCAGCCGACCGGTATGGCGGCCAGGAGGACAACCGCCATGAGCAAAGGGGCGGCCGGGGCAGCGGCCAGGGCGGGGGTCCGGCGATGAGGGGTCCACATGGGTGGCTCCGGCGAAGGGGACTTGATTGCCCTGGGATACGCCGACGCTTGGCCCAGGATCCGTTCAGGGGAAGATGCCCCGCTCCTGGTAGGCCAGGGCCACCTTCTGGATGGAGTTGATGAAGGCGGCGGTCCGGAGATCCACCGTCCGTTCCAGCGCCGTGGCCCGGATCTCGTGGAACCCCTCGATCATGGTCTCCTCCAGCCCCGAATTCACCAGGTCCTCCTCCGACGCCCCCACGGCCACTCGGTTGTAGGCTTCGCTGGGGAAGGATTTCCCCACCAGCCCCTCCACTTCGCTGAGCATCCGCTCCCCGGCCATGGCCCGGAACCGTCGCTCCATCCGACCGAAGCGCATGTGGGAGTGGGCCTTGATCCACTCGAAGTAGGAGACTGTCACGCCGCCTGCGTTCAGGTAGAGATCCGGGATCTGGAGGACACCCCGTTCCGTAAGGATCTGGCTGGCGTCGGCGGTGGTGGGCCCGTTGGCGCCCTCGGCAATGATGCGGGCCTGGATCCGGGGGGCATTCCCGGTGTGGATCACATTCTCGATGGCGGCAGGGATCAGAATGTCGCAGTCCCATTCGAGCCCGGCTGCCCCTTCGGAGCTGCCCAGCCGCTCCGAGCCCTCCAGCTCCAGGAGGGAGCCTCCTTCGGCCCGGTGGGCCCGGATCTCATCCAGGTCCAGCCCCCTGGGGTTGTATAGAGCCCCTTCCCGTTCCACCACGCCCACGATGACGGCGCCGTCCTCCGCCAGGAACTTCCCGGCGTGATAGCCTACGTTTCCCAGCCCCTGGATGACGATTCGCTTCCCTTCCAGGCCCAGAGGAAGGTCCAGCTGCTTCATGAGTTCGGGCTGTGCCACTGCTTCCCGGGTGCCGAAGTATACCCCTCGCCCGGTGGCCTCCACCCGGCCTCGGACTCCTCCCTGGCTCACAGGTTTTCCGGTGACGGCACCAGGGGCGTTCACCTCGCCGTCGGAGAGGGCCAGGTAGGTGTCGTGCATCCAGGCGATCTCCTGCTGTCCCACCCCCATGTCCGGCCCGGGGACGTCCACCCCTGGACCAATGCAGTTTCGGCGAACGAGCTCGAAGGTGTAGCGTCGGATGATCCGTTCCAGCTCGGCCTCCGAGTAGTCCGACTTCTCGATGCGGATGGCCCCCTTCGCCCCGCCGTAGGGCAGGTTCACCAGGGCGCACTTGTAGGTCATGAGGGCGGCCAGCGCCGTTACCTCGTCCTCGGAAGCCTGTTCGGCCAGTCGGAACCCTCCCTTCACCGGGAGACGATGCTGGGAGTGATGAGCCCGCCACCCGTGGATGACCTCGATGGTGCCGTCGTCCCGCTTGAGGGGGAAGCTCAGATGATAGACGGCGTTGCACGCCTTGATCTGTTCCAGGAGCCCCTGGGGATAGTCCAGGATTTCCGCCGCCCGATCGAAGTAGCGGTTCACCTGGGCGAAGAAGGGCGGGTGGTCACTCATGGGCAGAGTCCCTGAGACGGGGTGGAGAAGTGGTGGCGGCCCCGTTACCCTTGCTCGATTGACTGGATCCCGCAACCCTGCCTCCTGGATTCCGGGGGGTGCCATTGCTCTGGAGCCGCTGCCTTGACCCGCTCCTTCAGCCTCTTCCTCCTGGTTCTCTCGCTGGCGCTGGTGGGGGGAGCCTACGCCTCAGCATTCCTCCCCGACGGATGGCCAGCCTGGGCTCCCTGGGCTCTCCTGGTGGGGACGGTGACCAGTCTCCTGGCCATCTCCCTCGTTGGGACAACCCCTCCAGGAGGCCAGGCACCGAGACGGCTGCTCGTGGCGCTGGGTGGCGTCTTCCTCCTCCTTGTGGGTGGCGTAGGGGCGGGGCTTCTGCTTCCTGCGCCAGGGGCCGATTCTCCCCTGGTGGGCGGACTCCCGCCCGGGGCCGCCTTCCTGGTCTACGGGGCTGGGCTCCTGCCCCTCCTGGTGGTGCCCCTGACCTACGCCTGGGTCTTTCCTCGGGTTGGATTCGGAGAGGGGGAGGTGGAGGCCTTGACCAGACGAGCTCGGGAGGCGGCGGCGAGCCGCCCAGGGGAGACTGGCCGGGGTGATGGAGCGGGCAGACGGAGTGGGGCTGACCGATGATGGTCCCTCCCCTCCCTTTCCCGATCCTCCAGACTGTGCCCCTCCCCGTGCCGGCCGAGCCGGTCGTCGTGGGGGCCATCCTCCTCTACTTCGTTCTCATCCTGGGAATCGGGGCGGTGGCGACTCGGGAGATCCGGGACGCCGGCGATTTCTTCCTGGCCGGGAAGTCCATCGGGTTGGTGGCCCTCTCCCTGTCGGCCGTGGCGGCCACCCTGTCAGGCTTCACCTTCATCGGAGGTCCTGGACTCCTGTACGCGGTGGGGTTGGGCGCCCTCTTCATCATCCTTCCGGCTGGGATCACGAATGCGGTAGGGGCGTGGGTTCTGGCGAAGCGGCTGCGGGTCCTGGCCGACGTCCGGCCGGTCCTGACCCTTCCCGATGCCATCGGGGCCCGGTACCGCTCACCGGGGGCCCAGGGATTGGCGGGTCTCTCCGTGCTCCTGGCCGTGGTGGGATACATGGCCACCAATGTCCTGGCCATGGGGGTGGTCCTGGAGGCCGTCCTGGGGGTGGGGCTGGGGTGGGGGATCTGGATCGGAGCCGGGGTGACCCTGGCCTATGCCGTAGGCGGCGGGATCCGGGCGGCCATCTGGACCGATGTCCTCCAGGGGACCATCATGGCCCTGGCCTCCATCCTGGTCTTCGTCTTCGTCCTGGGGGTGGGGGGAGAGGTGGGGGAGGGAAGGGGGCTGGCCAGCATTTCCCAAGCCATCCTGGCCCACGATCCGGCCTTCCTGGAGCCCTGGGGACATCTGGGACCCTTGGCGGCCATCTCCTTCCTCTTCGTCTTCTCCATGGGAGTCCTGGGCCAGCCCCACGTCCTCCACAAGTTCTACATGCTCCGCCGCCCCCGGGACTTCCGGTGGTATCCCCTGGTCTCGGCTCTGGCCCTCTGCCTCACCGTCCTCCTCTTCTTTGGTGTGGGGATGGCGGTGAAGGGGCTGGTGGTGACGGGAGCGGTGCCTGAGTTGAGCCACCCGGACCAGGCCACGCCCGTCTTCCTCCTGAACCAGACCCCTCTTCTCCTGGCGGCCCTGGTCTTTGCCGGGGTGGTGGCGGCCATCATGAGTACCCTGAACTCCTTCATGAATGTGGGAGCGGCGGCCCTGGTCCATGACATTCCTCGGGCGCTTGGCGCCGGAGGGGGCGATCTCCTGGCCCGGGGTCGGCTGGCCACCCTGGCCATCACGGTGGTGGCGGCCCTGGTGGCCCAGCACTCGGGGACGCTGGTGGCCTTCCTGGGGATCTTCGGATGGGGTCTCTTCGCCTCGACCCTGGTCCCGGCCCTGGCTGTCGGGATGAACTGGACGGGGGCCACCCGGGCCGGTGCTATCGCCTCCATCGGGACGGGGCTGGTGGGCACGGTGGCGCTGGAGGTGGGGGCGTTCTTCGGTCTCCTCGGACTGCCGGCCGGCGTCACCGTGTCGGGGCTGACGCTGGTGGCGTCTTTCCTGGTCTTCTTCGGCGTGTCCTGGCTGACCCGGAACCAGGCGGCCGACGACCTGGACCCGGACATGCGGGTGATCATCGAGGGCTGACGTGTCAGGCCTGGGTGGCCCGGCGGGTGTGGGGCAGCCCTGAAGCCGGGCGCGGGAGGGGCCAGTCGGGAAGGGAGACTGATCACTCCCGGGCCCCACGGGCGGCACCCCAACGAGAAAGCGGCCCGAGGCTGGGATGCCCCGGACCGCTTGTCTCTGTTCTCCTGCTCGATCCTACCGCCTCAGCTTCGAGGCGTCAGATCAGGAGATGTTCGGGTTGGCGTTCCGCTCAGCGTCCTGGATCGGGAGGCAGGTGAGGGAGCTGTAGGGCTCGTTCTTCTGGTTCAATCCGGTCTCCCAGGTATACTCACCCAGTTCGGCATCGCTGTACCGGATCATGTCACCCATGCGGATGCCCTGCATCCACAGCTCCCGACGTCGTTCTTCCACGATCTGACGCATGATCTCGGCGTCGTCCGTGCTACTGAACTCAGGGAGATCGTAGTCGGCTCGCAGCTCGTTGATGATGTCCACGGCGGCCTGGCCACCTCGGGCTTCGGCCAACATGAGTTGGGCCTCCCGGCCCGTGGCCATGGGCTTGTCATCGCTCTCCGAATCGAACTTCTGCTGGAGGGCCAGGCTGGTCACGTTGTCGTTGCCCATCCCACCCGTCACCTCGACGGGGACACGAGGATCGGGCACGCCATCCACCTCCAGATCCCGATAGCGGGGGTGAACAGACATATCCCGGGTCGTGTTGTTCCGCTGCACCACCTTGTTCCGGCGGCGCTGGGACGTGGTGGCGTAGGTGGCGTAGTGGACGAAGTCCCGCTCAACCTGGCTGGCGTCGCTCTCCACACCGGCCATGTCACCCAGGTTCAGCCGCGCCCGGGCCCGGCCCACCAGGGCCATCTGCCGGATGTTGGCTGCATCGGCGTGGCTCGATGCCTGAGCCCGCTCGATGGCATTCGTGAACTGCTGCTCGGCCCGCTGGAACCCGGATTCTCGGGACTCGGCGGGACCGGAGTTGAAGGCCACCTCGCAGAACGCTTCGCTCAGGAGCAGGATCGAGTACCCGGCATAGGCGTGGGCCTGGGCGATGAGGAAGTCCCGGTTGGGAACGTCGGCCGGGTCCCAGCCCTCGATCCGTTCGATGGCGTCTGTGGCCGTGAACCGGGCCGTCTGGAGAGGACGCCACGTCCCGTGGCTGGTGAAGGTTTCGCAGCCCGTGGCCCCGAAGTTCCGGACCTCTTCGTTCCGGGAGCCCCAGATGTTGTAGTTCCGCAGACCCGAGGACGTCCACCACTCGTCAGCGAAGAGGCCGGTGGCCACGCTGGTGGAGGTGAAGGCACACTCGAAGTCGGCTACGGCGCCCAGGACCAGCGTCTGCGCCAGACCCGGGTTATCCAGCTCGCTGGCTTCCACCTGGCCGGGAAGATCCACGTCCAGGAGGGAGTCGCAGGCGGCTGTGGTCAGGAGGAAGGCGCCGGCCAGGGCGAGTCCTGCCGCCCGGCCGAGCCCCCAACTCCTTGATTGCGTTCGTCTCTGTTCCATCACGGTTGTCTCCTTTTGATTCCGGTTGCTGCAGTGCTCCGATGGTTCCTCTCGGATGCGCATCAGAAGGAGAACCGGAAGTTGATGGCTGCGGTCTTCAGCGGCGGCCAGACGGCCTGCTGCTCACCGGCAAAGGACTGCCCCGGACGCCCGATCTCCGGATCGATGATGCTCTCACCACCGTAGTTGGTGATCTCCTGCTCGATCCACAGGTTAGCCACGTTCCGGGCCGAAAGGTTCACCGAGGCGTTGTTGATGCCCCAGCGGGTGATCCACGCATCCGGAACGCTGTACCGGAGCGAGAGCTCACGGAGCTTCAGGAAGCCGCCGTCGTGGAACCCGATGGGG
>PWWP01000204.1 GCA_003562075.1 Gemmatimonadota bacterium | reverse complement strand
CCACCATGGCCACCACCAGATCCCGGGACCGGGAGGGCCGCGACGCCACCAGCTCCGCAAAGCCCAGCCGCTTCATGGCCGTGAGCACCGCCTGCACATGACCGTGGGGGCGGGAGCCATCAGGCACCGCCTCCACCACGTCATCCACGGAGAGCAGCGTCTCGCCGGCCAGGGAGCGGCGCAGGGCCTCCCGGGCCTCGTCGGGCAGGCAGGTAAGGTTGGCCAGAGTGCGGTTCTTGACCTTGCCGTCCTCGCGGTAGCCTTCCCGGAGGAGGTAGGCGGGGGGAGAGTTCCGGTTGGGGATCTTGGCGATGTACATGCCAACTCCTATGCTGACGTTACCGACGCACCATGAAGATATGTATACCATAAACGTTGCGCAAGGGTGTCATATACATGACAACATAATGCAACGCACGAATCCAGGCAAACAGCCATGGGTTAAGAACTTACGGGGACAAACACCCTATTCCGGCGCCGAACTTCAGGCTAAACGGTGGACGGGCGGCCGGGGAGTCGAGCCCTGGGGAAACCATGGGAACCGGCCGCCTCCCGGGCGCTGGAACAGGCCCGGGGGGCCCGGTGAGTCCTGACGTGTTGGGCCAAGCCCTTGCTCTTCGCTCCAACCCTCACGCCTGGCCTCCCTTCTGGCCCACCCGCTCCCAGGCCTCGCCATACTAGACTACTCTGACTAGAAACGCGTTATGCCCACCTTCTCCATCTACGAACCCAAAGCCCGGTTCTCCGAGGTGATGCGGATGGTCCGGGAGGGCCGCCCCGTCACCATCACCTACCGCGGAGATCCGGTAGCGTTGGTTCGCGCGGTCCGGGATTGGGACGGCACACTCGTGGAGAGGCCCGTGCGGAAATTGACGCGGCGGGGCGACATCCTTCAGGGAGAAGCCCCGGGGCGAGCCAAGCCCCCCCTGAAGACCTGAGCCGGAACCTCGGGCACCCACCTGAGGCCAGGCCCCTGGGCTGGGCTCCCGCCCTCCCCTCCCCCCCACCCCCCGAACCCGCTCCGCGGCGGGGGGTACACCCCCCGGGCACTCGCTATGCGGCAAGGGGTGCCCAGCGAGTTACGATGCCGGGCCAAGCCCTTCCCTGAACGACCGCGACCACGGAGCATGACCATGCACGCACATGGCACGGCAGTGGGATTCCTCCTTCTTTCGGCGCCTTTCCTGGCCCTCCTCCATCCTGTCCCCGCCGCCGCCCAGGAGAGTGACGGCAGCTGGAAGAACGTGGCGGAGCTCACCATGGTCCATACGGCGGGCAACGCCCCCTCCAGCACCTTTGGCTTCAAGAATACGTTCGACTATTGCTGGGCGGCCTCGGCCCTTCAGCTCAGCGCCGGAGGGGTCCGGGCCCGGGCAGGAATCGTGACCCGCACCGCCACGAGCACGCCCAACGACTTCACGGTCATCAAGTACACCGAGACCACCACCACGGCCGAGAACTATTTCCTCGTTAGGGGCTCCCCCGGCCTGTCGGTGGTCGGTCCACGGGTGGCCCCTCTCTTGCCAGACGCCACCCCTTCCACACGAGAACTCCCAGAAGGACTAGAAAGAGGAACGACGAAAGGTTCAGTACCACGCCCCCCACACTGATCTCTCGGAACGGAAACTCAAAATAGAAGAGGATGAACGGGAGGAGAGGAATGATTCGCTCTGAACTGGTTCTTCTGCCGTACCAGGCAACTCCCATGACCATGGGGACCAAGAGGAGTGCCAGATCGTACTTGAGGATATATGGGGAGAACGCCAGGCTCGCCGTAATGCTCAAGAGGAGTCCAAATACTCTATCGGACCGCTTCTGAGCTTTCAAGAGTTTATACCCGACCAGGAACGCTGCGAGAATGGGAACCGAAAGGAAGGCGAGGGTGGTCAGGATGGAGAAAGAGTAGGTTACGCCAATGGCAAACAAACCCATCGCTTGTCCCCGTGGAGCTACCAGACCTGGGTAGACTTCCTGTCCATGAAGGAGCTGCGATGCGGCACTCAGGAACCCTAAAACCCCTTCCGGACCCACGAAAAGGATGGTGGCGCCCAACAAGAAGCACGCGCCCAAGGCGAATCCGAGAAGGAACCTCCAGCCTCTCGCCACGCACAGGACACATAGAAGAAGAAAAAAAAGGGGCGGCTTGTAATAGGATAGACTGAAAGCGGCGCCTGCCAGGAAGTCACGGTCTCGCAGGAGAGCTGCACAGGTCAGTGACAGCATTGCCAAACCCATCCAAGAGGCCTGTCCACCCAGCACGGTGTTCATCGAGAAGGGCACAAACCCACAGCCAAAGAGAAGAAGTAGGGGAAGGGGGAGGACGCCTGAGGCTCCCGAGACCCGAATGAGCACGATCAGGCTTGAGAAGCTCACCAGCAGCCCCAATAGTGCCCAGATTAAGAAGGCTGTCTGGAAAGGGAGTCGGCTGATGGGAGAGACGAGGGCCGCTACGAGCGGCGGATAGAAAAAGGGGAGTTCGGCTTCGGGTGTGCTTGCGGCAGGACCGAAAAGCTCTAAGCGGAACTCTCGCTGGTAGTCCAAGTCGTATAGGCGTGGCCGATTCTCCCTGAAGAGTCGGCCCCCTACATAGAAGGCTACGAAATCACCGCCTAGAAGCTGCCCGTCTGAGAGGGTGACGCCATCCTCCGAGGGATAGTTCCGCACAGCCAATTCGGCCACCAGAAGACTAAGGGCAGCCGCAGCCCCTATGGCAATCGCGAGAAGAAGGCGTCGTACTAGCATCATAGCCTGGGGTGAGGAGAACGCTCGGGCGCGTTCCGCTGAAGGAGAAGAGGCATAATGTGCACTGGGACAGAACCCCCGCAAGCTTCTCCCCATACTTACGCCCCAGCGTGTGGTCCGTTTGAGGCCTGAGGCTGACCTGGTGTGGGGTCAACAGGACATCGGCGTTATCGCCCGGAAACCAGCATCGCGTTCTGCCTCGGACGCAGGAAGGTGTCGTTCTCCCGCCAGGTCTTGCCTCTTGCCCGCCTCCCTTCGAAGTCCACACTTTCCGGTTGGTTGTTGAGGTCGTCCGATCCCAGGTATCCTGAGACCAGTTCCATGGATCTAGAGGTCTTCGAGCTGCAGGGCAGGATTGAGGAGGTGCACTGGTGGTTCGCCGCCCGGCGCCGAATCATTCTGCGTCTGGCATCGAACCTCCTTTCAGAGTCAGGGACAATCCTGGACTGCGGGTGCGGAACTGGAGGCAACATCTGTG
>PWWP01000095.1 GCA_003562075.1 Gemmatimonadota bacterium | reverse complement strand
CCGGGGGATGCTGGGGCGGCCCGAGCCCCAGCCCGGTGAAGGGCTCCTCATCGAGCCCTGCCGGGGGGTGCACATGTTCTGGATGAAGTATCCCCTGGACATCGTCTTCCTGGACGCGGAGGGGAAGGCTGTGGCCCTCTATGGGGAGCTCCAGCCCGGGGCCCGTTCCCGGACCCACCGGGCGGCCCGATACGCCCTGGAGCTTCCAGCCGGCACCATCGAATCCACCGGGATCCAGGAAGGCGACCAGTTCACATGGACGGAGGTCAGATGAATCAGGATCAACGCGACGGCTACGGAACCGCCGGCTTCGGCGCGGAGCTGGCGCCGGACCCTACGGATTACGAGAACGGTCAGGAGGAACCGCCGGCTCCCCCGGTCCCCCGCTCCCTGGAGGAAGCAGGGCTTACCGAGAGCTTCGTCAGCGACCTCATCCTGAAGACGCTCTACAGCCGGGGTACGCTCACCGGCACCGGCCTGGTGGGGCTCATCCGCCTCCCCTTCGGCCTCCTGGACGACCTCCTCCTGGATCTCCAGCGTCGGCGCCTCATGGAGGTCCGGGGCTCCGACGGCCACAGCCGACGGGGCTACAACTTCGACCTCACCACCGAGGGGCGGACCCGGGCCCGGGAGGCCCTGGACACCAGCGGCTATGTGGGGCCGGCGCCCGTTCCCGGCGACGTCTACCGGAACTGGATCCGGAAGCAGAGTCTCCGGGCCGAGCGCATCAGCCCGGAGCAGATCAAGCGGGGGTTCCAGCACCTGGTCCTGGAGCCCGACTTCGTGGACCGGATCGGGCCGGGGATCAACGCCGGCCGCTCCCTCTTCCTCTTCGGCCCGCCGGGGAACGGGAAGACGGAGGTGGCCTACGCCATCTCCCAGATTCTGGGCACCTCCATCTACATCCCCCGGACGGTGGAGGTGAGCGGCCACCCCATCGCCCTCTTCGACCCCTATGTCCACGAGGTGGTGGATGATGGAGGCCAACCCGAGGACGGACCGGGCGGCCCGGTCATCTCCACCTGGCCCGAGTTCGATCCCCGCTTCATCCGGGTCCGGCGCCCTGCCGTCATCGTCGGGGGTGAGCTGACGCTGGACCAGCTCGAGCTCCAGTACGATGCGGCCGCCGGACTCTATTCGGCGCCGCCCCAGATGAAGGCCAACGGTGGGGTGTTCGTCATCGACGACTTCGGCCGCCAGCGGGTCCGGCCCCGGGATCTCCTGAACCGGTGGATGATCCCCCTGGACAAGGGGCTGGACTACCTGGCCCTCCGGACGGGACAGAAGCTGGAGGTGCCCTTCGACTGCCTGGTGGTGTTCTCCACCAACCTGAACCCGGCGGACCTGGTGGAGGAGGCCTTCCTCCGACGGATCCGCTACAAGCTGGAGATGGGCAATCCCAGCCGGGAGGCCTACGGCGAGATCTTCCGCCGCATGTGCAACCGGAAGGGGATCGACTACGATCCGGCTGCGGTGGACTACATCTTCAACCACTACTACGGGGGCCAGGGCATTGAACCCCGGGCCTGCCACCCCGGGGACGTGATCTCGGACCTGGTGGACATGGCCGAGTTCGCCGGAATCGGGCCCACTCTCTCACCGGAACTCCTGGCCGACGCCTGCGAGAGCTACTTCGTGGCCCTCCCCAAGCCTGGTGAAGGTGCATACGACAACCCCCGCATGGGAGATCGACGTGGACGCTGAAGGACCCGCTGGAACCGGTTCGACCCCATCTGCTCGCGGCGATGCCTCCCCTGGACCGGAGAGCCCGGGGAAGGGGAACGGGCTGTCCAGGACGGGGAGCCAGAGCTGGCTCGAGTCCATGGAGGGACGGGACGCCGGCGCCGGTGGCGGGGGCGGTACAGGGTCCCCGCCGGCCACCTTCGCCCAGGACGGCTCGGTGGCCCAGGCCACCCTGGACCGGGCCGTGGATCGTCTCCGGGACGAAGCCAGGAGAACGGCCCGAGCCGACGCGGCCCAGGGCGTCCCCGGGGAAGATCAGGCCGGACCGGCCGACTCGGAGGTGGAACTCCGGGAACGGTGCCGGTCCCTCTTCCAGCGGTGGTTTGCTGCCCAGCGCCGTGAGCTGGCCCAGAAGCTGGCCGAGACAGAGGAGAGGACGGCGGAGAAGCTGGGTCGCATCGGGCTGTCCATCGACCGGTTCCAGCGCCTCACCAACGAGCTGATCCGCCTCAAGGCCCGCTTCTCCATGCGGAAGGAGGAGGTGGCCGGCGAACTGGGGGACAGCGTCAACGAGGGCCGGCGGCGGGCCATCCCCACTCCGGTCTACGCGGCGGCCCTGGGGTTCCTGGGGCTGGTGGAGTTCTTCGCCAACGCCCCCGTCTTTGCGGCCCTCATGCCCCGGGATCCCCTGACGGAGCGGCAGATCCGCCTCCTGACCGAGACCTCCGAAGGCTGGTTCGCCGGCGCCGAGCGGGTCATGGCCCAGCTCATCTTCCGGCCCGACGCCACCCTCCTGGCCGCCGGGGTCATCACCTTCCTCTGTGTGCTCTGCCACTTCTTCGGAAGCTCGCTCCGGGAGCTGGTCATGCAGCGGGAGCAGAAGGAGCGGCGCTACACGGTCCAGGGCCGCTCGGTCCTGGAGAACACGGTGCCCCTCATCCTGACCGGCGCCGGGATCCTCCTGACGCTGGGTGTCCTCTATGATGCCCGGGTCACCCTGGGCGAGGTGGGTGAGGAGCGCTTCACCCAGGACATGGCCCAGGTGGAGGAGCACCGACGGGAGGCCGGCTGGCTCCGGGTGGACGGAGAGCTCCTGGCCGCCAACGAGCTGACCAACCGGGCCGATGATCTGCAGGAGGCGGCGGTGGAGCTCCGGGAGTACTCCTCGGCCATGGCCCGGATGACCTTCCCCGTTCTCCTCCTGAACCTGACCCTGGTCCTCTGCGCCCTGACGGCCGCGTATTTCCACCGACGGGATGCTCGGAAGGAGCACTTCAACGAGTCTCCCTTCGAAGACCAGCGGCGAGCGTTCATCGAACAGGGGGAGGAGGTGGCGTCCGATACCTCCCGGCTCCTGGCCGACGTGGCCCGGGACATCCGGGAGATGAAGTCCCTCACCACCATGAACCCTCTCCTGGACTGGCCCTCGGTGAAGCATCAGCTCGAGTCCATCGTGAGCCTCTACCGGTCGGAGAACGGGCGGGCCCGGGGGCTGGATCCCCGGAGCCTCCCGGCCTTTGCCGAGCCGGGCGGGCTGGACATGCCTG
>PWWP01000242.1 GCA_003562075.1 Gemmatimonadota bacterium | reverse complement strand
GTCACTGCCCTCATCTCAGGTGTTCATCCAGTGAACGACGACAGCAACGACCTCACTGGACCCGAGATGCCTCCGGCCTCATCCCAGGCGCACAGAATACATGGCGGCCATCCCGCTCCCCGGACCTCCCACACGGAGCCTGGGAAGGGATCCGACACCCCGGCGGACCTCCATTCGGCATGGTTCCGGCGGGTGGTGAACTCGGACGAAGGGGCCTTCGAATCCCTCTTCCGGGCCCTCCACGATGATCTCCTGGGACACGTCCGGAGGCTGGTGGAGGACGACGCCACCGCCCGGGACCTGGTCCAGGAAGCCTTCGTCCGGTTCTGGGAGCGACGGAAGGATCACGACCCCTCGGGATCGGTCCGGGCTCTCCTGCACCGAACGGCCCGGAACCTGGCGCTGAACCACCTCCGGGACGGTCGCCGCAGGGAGGAGCTCCTGGCGGAGGGCTACGAACCTCCCCGGACGCCGGCACCTGGTCCTGACGCAGCCCTGGTCGGCCGGGAGTTGGCCCAGCGGATCCAGGGGTGGATGGAGGAGCTTCCACCCCGCCAACGGGAAGCCCTGAGCCTGAGTCGGTTCCAGGGGCTCTCCCATGAGGAGATCGCCCAGGTCATGGAGCTGTCGCCCCGGACCGTGAACAACCATCTGGTTCGGGCACTCCGGACCTTGAAGGACCGGATCGACAACGACGATCCGGCCCCCAGATCGGAACGATAGAGCCATGCCGCAACGCGAGAAGAGACATCCTTTCCCCCCAGAGCTGGGGGATGAGCCCGATGCCCGGGAGTTGGAAGAGGTCTGGGACCTCCTGGCTGACCCCCAGCCCCAGGCCTCGCCGGGTGAGGTGGACGACGCATGGACCGAGGTCCGGAAGCGGACCGGTCTGGGGACGGAGGATCACGTCCAGCCCACCCTGAAGGCCGAATCGACGGACCAAGGCCGTGGCTCCCCCTCCCCCGGGACGCCCTTCCTCCGGTGGGGATCGGGGTTGGCCATGGCCGCCGCCGTGGCCGCCCTGGCCCTGGGATTCGGAGTACTGGGTGAATCCACCCTGGAAGCGGGCCCTGGCGAGACCCTCATGGTGACGCTGGAGGATGGCTCCATGGTGGAGCTGAACAGTGGCTCTTCCCTCTCCCATCCCCGCTGGACACCCCCCTGGTCCCGCCCCAACCGGGCCGTGAGCCTGGAGGGAGAAGCCTACTTTGACGTAACCCCGGGTGATGCCCCCTTCGTGGTGGAGACCTTCAACGCCCAGGTGACGGTACTGGGCACCCGCTTCAACCTCCGGGCCAGGGACGAGCTGGGAGGAGGCACCGACCTGGCCCTGGAGTCGGGGCGGGTGCGGATCGCTGGCCGGAACGGCACCACGGAGGTGGAGCTGGCACCGGGCCAGCGCTCGTCGGTAGCGCTTGGCACCACCGACCCGAGCCCTCCGGAAGGCACGGAACTGGAGCGGATCCTGAGCTGGCGGACCCAGGGGTTTGCGGCTCTGGACCGGCCCCTGGGTGGGATCGTGGCAGAGCTGGAGCGGCGTTTCGGGGTGGAGATCCAGCTGGGGGACGAGGTGGATCCCACCGATCGCCTCACCCTCCACTACCAGGAGGCCCGGGATCTTCGGGGGATTTTGGGGGATATTGCTACTGCCCGGGGGCTTCGCTTCCGGGAGACCAGTCAGGGCTACGAACTCTACTGAGGTCCCGTGTTGCGTCGGATCCTTCGTTTTTCAGGCCCTGACACCGCCCAGCGGCCGTCCACCCAGCGCCGCCCTGATCAGCACCGGTCTGCGCGGCACCGGCCCGAGAAGCGCTGGCATACGAAGCGCGCGGCCGGGAGGCAGCTCCAGCCGGCGAGCTGGCTGGCTGTGGCTCGGCTGACCCTCATGGCCGGGAGCGTTCCTCGGGCGATGAGACTTCCCCTGGCACGGACCCTCATCCGGGCGGGAAGCCTCCCCCTGGCACGGAGCCTCGTCCTGGCCGGAAGCCTCGTCCTCGCAGGTAGCCTCATCCTGGCGGGAAGCCTTCTTCCCGCTCCCCTCCAGGCCCAGACCCCGGACCCCACCCCCGGTGAGTCCTACTCGGTGGTCCTCCGGGACGTGGCCCTGACCGAGGCCCTGGAGCGGGTTGCAGCCCTCACCGGCATCGACCTCCTCTACGGCGCAGAGGTGGCTGAACTGGCCACAGAGCGTCGGGTCTTCTGCCGGGCGGAGGACCGCCCTGCCGAAGAGATTCTGGCCTGCGTGGTGGCATCGGCGGAGCTGGACTACTACCGCCTCTCTTCCGGCACCTACGTGGTCATTGCCGGTCCGGAAAGCCTGCCCCAGTACGGTTCCCTCACCGGCGTGGTAACCGATGGATGGAGTGGCCAACCCCTTCCCCAGGCCCGGATCCGGATCGAGAACCCGGGAGCCACGGCCCACTCCAACGCAGCCGGCATCTTCTCCCTCACCTCCCTCCTCCCGGGCCGGCACCAGGTGCTGGTGTCCTCCTACGGGTACCGGCCCCTCCGGACCACGGTGGAGGTGCCGGAACAGGGGCTGGGCCGAGTCACCTTCGCCCTGGAGCCCGAGCCCTATCAGGCCCGTCCCATCGTAGTGGACGGGCTGGACCCGGGATGGATGGCCGCCCGGCTGGCTACCCGCTCCGCCGTGGAGGGCGAGGAGCTCCTGGCCCAGACGTGGGGCGGGCGTGGCCTGGACGGCGCCCTGCCCCGGATCCTGGGGGTGGCCCGGCGGCCCTTCCTCTCGGACGTCCTCATCCAGGGGGGCGAGTCGGTGACCCAGCAGCTCCGACTGGATGGCGTGCCCATCTACAACCCCCTGACCGTGGAGGGGATCGTGGGCACCTTCAGCCCTCTGGCCATGGAGCGGATGTCGGTCCGGAAGGCCGGCTTCCCGGCCCGCTACGGGAGCGCCACAGCCGGGATCCTGGACCTGGAACACGCCACCCGCCCCCTGCAGCGGAGCGCTGGCCAGGTCATGGTGGATCCCTACAACCTGAACGGCCGGCTGACCCTTCCCCTTCCGGCCTCCGGAGGTGAGGCCGGGGCCGTGAGCCTGACGGCGCGGACCTCCCTCTGGGACCTCCATCAGGCCTCGGCGCTGGACCGAATGCTCCGGGACTGGAACCAGGTAGATCCCCTCCTGACCCGAGCCCTTCAGGGGTCGGAGGCCGAGGCGGGTCAGGTCACCCCCAGCGAAGCGGTCCTGTACCAGGATCATGGCCACGGATCGGAGTTGGGCTCCACCGACCTCCATCTGGCCCTTCGGATGCCTACGGGACCGGGCCAGGCCATTCAGGCGTCTCTCTACCGAGGCGCCAGCGACATCTCCACCCGGCTCCTGGCTGCCGGCCACCACGAAGGGGATCCTGTGGCCGACCGCCTCATGATGGTGGAGGACGGGTACGACTGGTCCAATCTGGCTGGCCAGGTGCGCATGGACGGTCTCTGGGGCGACCGGACCACCACCTCCATCCAGCTCCACGGGAGCCGACACCGCTTCGCCAGCGGCTTCCGGATGGCCCAGGGGCCGCCGGATGACGCGGACGTCTCGGAGTCCGAGGCCCGGCTGGGCGAAGAGGTGGAACGCCTTCCCCTCCTCACTGATCGCTCGGCCATGGAAGAAGTGGGGATCGAACTCTCCCTGGAGCGGGCCCTGGGTCCGGGACACCGCCTCCTCCTGGGGCTCGAGGCCACCGACGCCACCGGCTCTCTTCGCCTGAACGGGGGCGCCTTCCCCCGGCTCCACACCGAGGCCTCCCACACGCGCCTGACGGGAGTGGTGGAGGACCGGTGGAGCCGGGGGGCCATCGCGCTGGAGGGCGGGCTTCGCTCAACCTGGATCTCGGAGGGAGACGGGCTGGCCCACGAACCCCGGGCCGCCGTAGAGGTGGAGGGCCAGGCCCCACTTCTGGGACCCGCCACCGCCCGGCTGGCAGGCGGGATCTACCGTCAGTTCGTGAACCAGTACGAGTTGGCCAACCCGGGGCCCAGCGCCCTGGTACCCTCGGTCCGCTTCTGGCTCCCGGCCACAGGGGACGCCGCCCCTCCCCGGTCCCAGCACCTGTCCCTGGAGGCGGCCTCGGTTCCGCGAGAAGGGTGGGAACTCCGGGCTGAGCTCTTCGGCAGACAGACCCGGGACCTCCCGGTGCTGGACTACGAAGCCCTCCTGGCGGAGATCCCGGCCGTGGGAGGGATGGGGGCTGCGGGTGCGACGGGGGCTGCGGGTGGAGTGACCCGCCAGGAGGACGACGGGCGGACGGACATGTCTCCCAGCCTTCTTACCACCCCCACCAGGGGCTCCACGGTGGGGATCGGGGTCCGGGTCCGCCACGCAGGCGAGCGACTCCAGACCCAGGTGGGCTACGACGGGATGCGCAGTCGCCGGACCTTCCCCACCCGATTCGGTGGGGAGGCCGTCCCGGATCCGGGGGCTGCCCCCCACCGGGCCCTCCTTCTCCTCGATGCCCCCCTGGGCTCCGGGGTGTCGGTGCGGAGCCGGGCCAGCGGCACCTGGGGACGGAGCTGGGCCTTTCGAAGGGCCTATTACGATCTCCTGGATGTCCGGGAGGATCGCCCCGAGCTGGAGCTGGGACGACCAGGCGGGCAGACCCTGCCGGCGCTCCTGGAGGTGGACCTGGGGGCCGGCTGGCGTGGGACCATGGGCGACTGGGACCTCCATCTCTCCGCCGACCTCCTGAATGCCCTGGATCGCCGGAACGTCCTGGACTATGGGCTTCAGCGGGTCAGGGACGACGCGGACCAGTTCGAGCGGCAGCCCCGGATTCTGGCGGGACGGAGTCTGGCCCTCACCCTCCGGGTGGCCTTCTGACGGGGGGACCGATCATGCGAGGTCCCTCCTCCCGGGGCCGCCCTCGTTGCCTCCGGACGGCCAGACTCTGCGTTCCCAACTCGTCACTCCGTTGACCCCCGACTGGTCACGCTCTTCACCCCCGAGTGATCGCCCCCATCACACCCGACTGGTCACTCTCCTCGTCTCACGTGTTCATCCACTGAAGAACATCGGGAACCGCCCTCCGGGGCGGCCACCGGACAACCTATTTCAAGCTCACAATACGAACCTGTAAACAGAGGTCCGATCATGATTGGACGTACCCGACTTAGCCTCCAGCGGCTGACGGCACTCCTGGGTGCCATGGCGCTGGCCGTGGTACTGGTGGCCTGTGACAGCGACTCCACGTCGCCGGATCCGCCGCCGGCTGAGGAAGATCCCACCATTGCCGAGATCGTGGCCGCTGACGGCCAGTTCTCCACCCTCCTCACCATCCTGCAGGCTGCTGGGGCGGTGGAGACGCTGGACGACCGGGAGTCCACCTTCACCGTCTTCGCTCCCGTGAACGCCGCCTTCGCCCCCTACAACGTGGACGCCCTGGCCGGCGATGAGGAGGTCCTGGGTCAGGTCATCCAGTACCACGTGGTGGAGGGCGCGGCGGTCCAGTCGTCCGAGCTCTCTGACGGCCAGACCATCACCACCCTGGCCGGCGACGACCTCCTGGTCCGCATCATCGACGGAAACGTCTATGTGGACGGGAGCCGGGTGACCACCGCCGACGTCATGGCGGACAACGGGGTCGTCCACGTCATCGACCGGGTCATGGTCGGAAACCAGAACCTGGCCACCGTGGCCGGGGCCGTGAACGCCACCTCCACCCTCTTCGAGGTGGTGGTGAGCGTGGGGCTGGGTGAGGCCTTCGCCGGTGCCGACGGGTGGACCGTCTTCGCCCCGAGCAACGCTGCCTTCGCCGCCATCGAAGAGACGCTGGGCGAGCTCTCCGAAGAGCAGATCCAGGAGATCCTCCAGTTCCACGTCCTCCCTGAGGGCGTCACCAACTCCACAGACCTCCTGGCTCTCCTCGGCGACAACGACGGAGAGGTATCCGTCCCCACTGCCACCGGTGAAGAGGTGGTGATTACCCAGGAAGGAGACGGTTCCATCTCCTTCAACGGGGGTCAGGCCAGCCTGGATCTGGACAACCTGGACTACTTTGCCTCCAACGGCATCATCCACCTCATCGACGGGGTCCTCCTGCCCGAGGCGTACCGGCCCAGCCAGACCATCGCCGACATCGTAGCCGGTGATGCGGACTTCTCCCCCCTCCTGGCTGCCGTCCAGGCGGCCGGGCTGGCCGAGGCGCTGGCTGACGAAGAGGCCACCTTCACCGTCTTCGCCCCCAACAACGCCGGCTTCGCACCCATCAACGTGGACGTGCTCCTGGGTCAGGAAGCCGCCCTGGCGGCCGTCCTGGGATACCACGTGATCCCTGACGCCGCCATCGAGTCCGGCGATCTGGAGGACGGAGCCACCGTCACCACCCTGGCCGGTGATGAGCTCACGGTCAGCATAGATGGAGAGGGGAACGTCTCCATCGGTGGCTCCAACGTGATTGCCGCCGACGTCAGCGCCGACAACGGGGTCATCCACGTCATCGATCGGACCCTCCTGGGCAACCAGAACCTGGCCAACGTCACCTGGTTCCTGAACGAGACGGCTGCCCTCTACGACGTAGTGGTGGATGTGGGCCTGGGCAACGCCTTCGCCGAGGCCGAGGAGTGGACCGTCTTCGCCCCCACCAACGCCGCCATTGCCGTGGCCGAGGAGGAGGTCGGTGAACTGGAGGATGAGCAGATTATCGAGATCCTCCAGTACCACGTTATCGCCGGTGACGAGCGGATCACCTCCGGCGACCTGGTAGCACTCCTGGAGGCAGGCGAGGGCGAGCTCAGCGTGGCCACCGCCCAGGGTGAGGAGATCACCTTCCGGGTGGAAGAGGATGGGTCCATCTCGGTGAACGGGGGGCAGGCCAGCCTGGACCTGGACAACCTGGATTACCACGCCTCCAACGGCATCATCCACCTCATCGACGGAGTCCTCCTGCCCGAGGCCTACCGGCCCAGCCAGACCATCGCCGACGTGGTGGCTGGAGACGAGGACTTCTCCACCCTCCTGGCAGCACTGGAGGCCGCCGACCTGGTCCCGGCCCTGGCCGACACCGAGGCCACCTTCACCGTCTTTGCCCCCAACAACGACGCCTTCGGGCCCATCAACGTCGGGGCCCTCCTGGGTCAGCCCGAGGCCCTGGCATCGGTCCTGGGCTTCCACGTCATCCCGGACGCCGCCATCGAGTCCGGCGATCTGGAGGACGGGGCCACCGTCACCACCCTGGCCGGTGACGAGCTCACGGTCAGTGTGGATGGAGAGGGGAATGTCTCCATCGGTGGCTCGAGCGTGACCAGCGCCGACATCGGCACCGACAACGGGGTCATCCACGTCATCGACCGGACCCTCCTGGGCAACCAGAACCTGGGGAACGTGGTGGCCTTCGTGAATGAAACCGAGACCCTCTTCCAGGTGGTGGTGGACTTCGGCCTGGCCGACGCCTTCGTGGGCGCCGAGAACTGGACCGTCTTCGGACCGGACAACGCCACCTTTGCTGAGGCCGACCTGAGCGGACTCTCCGAGGAAGAGGTGCAGGCTGTCCTTCAGTACCACGTGATTGCCGGAGACGCGCCCATCTTCTCCGCTGCCCTGGTCGCGCTCCTGGAGGAAAACGAGGGCGAGATCGCCGTGGAAACGGCCCAGGGTGAGGAGCTCACCATCGCTGTGGTGGATGGCGACATCGTCTTCAACGACGGTCAGGCCACCCTGAACCTGGAGCTTCTGGATATCGACGGGAGCAACGGCGTGCTCCACGTCATCCAGGGCCTCCTCCTCCCCCCCAGCTTCACCGAGGAGTAGGCTTCGTCGGCGCCCAGGCGTCGTCTTCCGCCCCCGGTCGCAGGTGAAAGCCCGGTAGGGAGGAAGGCCCCTCGAGGAAACGGGGGAGCCCTGGCGAGCCGAGCTGACCCAGGACAGAGGGGACGGCGGCCTTCGGGCCCCGTCCCCTCACTCGTTCCTGGCAGGACGGCCCTCTCCAATGGCCTGAGGACCGTCCTCGCGGGTGGGCCGGCTGAGGGGGGATCATCTACGTCCCCCCGGTTGTCAGAACTCGGTGACCTTCACCACGCGCCCGTCTCGAGCATACGTGGTCCACGTTCCCACCTGCTCCCCCCGGTCAAAGGAACCGGAGCGCATGAGGGAGCCGTCCTTCCGGTACCACTCCCAATATCCGTGGAGCTCTCCGTCCAACGTCTGTCCCTTGGCCCGGGTAGTCCCGTCCTTGTGACGGTCGATCCGCTCCGCCAGCCCTTCAGTCTTGGCCTTTCCAGCTTCCTCACTCGGCATGGTTTTCTCCTTTCAACAGCCTTCCAGCGGTTCTGCGGACAATACCCTCCAGTCCTCCGAGGGCAGCGCCTGGAAGAAACCCTCGTACTGAACCATCCCGACGCTCTCCAGCAGGCGCTGGAGCTCGAGACCGTTGGGGAGGGATGGAGTGGACACGGCGTTCACCGGGATCTGGGGACAGGCCGCACCGAGCCAGGCGAGCGGCGGGAGCAGCGAGACCGGCCGGAGTGGGGCGACGGGTTCAGCTCCAGGATGCATTCTTCCCCCCTTCATCCGGGAGGAGACGGTCAGTCTCTTGGGGAAACCGTCTCCCAGGTGTTGCCTCCGCCACTTCCATGGCAACGGCCTTGGCGAACTGCCCGACGGCTGCCCTGCCCTTCCCGCACCCCCAGCCATACAGCCGTTGAAACCCCCACCGCCCCACACCGGCGCCGACCAGGGCTCCGGCTACGCCCAGTGCTACCGCCGCCGGAACCGCGGCGACCCCCATGAGCCCGGCCACGGCGTTCCCCACCGATGCAGCTCCGGCCGTTCCACCGAACCCGAAGAGGCCCATGGATCCGCCGGCCAGGGCAAGGTTCAGGTCCCGGCGATAGAGGGGGAGTCGGATGCGGAGGTGAGTCCCATCCTCCACCCTGTGAAGGGTGACGAGGAGGACCCGTCCGTCCCCCAGCTCCAAGTTGGAGTGGAACCACGAGGTCATGCCCAGGGAGACACCCTGGTTCCGGTAGGCAAGGACTACCGGGCCCTGGGACTCGTTCCCCCACCGGTTCTCCAGGCCCAGCCTGTACGTATCGGTGGCCGTGACCCGCTCGGTGGCCTGGACCACCTCCTCCACGGAGGCCCGGAGAACCTGGGAGACCTCGATGGCGTCGGTCTCACTCACCCACTTCCGAAGCCAGCGGGCGCTCCGGCGGTCCGGATCCAGCTCCTGGGCATCGCTAAGGTCTCGCTCAGCCATGGCCAGGAGGACGTTCTCGGTGGGGATCCCGGCCTCTTCGGCAGCCGCCAGAACCCGATCCACGGGGATGGCGTCCGGATCCTCCGGGGGAAGGACTCCCGCCCCTTCCTCACCGTCCAGCTCAGGGTTCGTGGCGGCTCGCTGCAACTCGGTGGCGCGTCGCCACAACTCCCGGGCCTCTCCCTCGGATACACCCTCCCTGTGGATCGTCATGGTCGCTCAGCCTGCTCCTGTTGGATCTATAGCTCGCATCGTCCCGACCTCACACCTGGAACCGTGCCCAGCCCACCATCTCCTATCCACCAAAGTTGGTCCTGGCCCGGCGGGGTGCACAAGGAGTTTTCGGTCCCTGTCCTTCAGGTCTCGTCGAGCCTTTCCAGAAAATGGGTTTCCTCGACACAGACCAGGAGCTCCTGGGATCCGCTGACACGCCCCCGAACCCGGACCGAGTCCCCGGACTCCAGCAAATGGAAGAGCTCAAGTCCCTGGGCGGCGCAGAGCCGCTCCCGGGCCGGCACTCGGACCAGGACCCGGCCGTGGAGTTCGGTCCGGAGAAAGATCTCTCCGTCTCCATCCAGGAACATAGGGGTGGCGTCGATGTCCACCACCTGGCCTTCAATCTCCCGGTCCTGGCCAGGGTTCAGGGGCGTGCCGGCCCGTTCCAGGCGCACGTTTCCAGACGACGGGTCGGGGACGAGGCACCAGTCCGGCTCCAGGGCCAGGGTCCATCCCGGACCGTGGACGATGCCCTGGTCGTCCGGTTCCAGTGCCTGGGGTGCCGCCACCCACGCTCGATCACGATCAGGGGTCGCCAAGGTCGCCCCCTCCTGGAGGGTCAGACGACCCCACGGGCCTTCCAGGATGGCGCCGGGATAGACATTGCCGTCCGGGCCCATGGAAACGACGGTGTTGGGATTGAACATGAGACGCCGTTCGGGAAGCTCCAGGGCCAGGACCGGTCCATCCACCAGCTCGACTCGGTACTGGGCCCGCTGTAGCCGAAGCTCTTCCGCACGCTCCCCTTCCTGGGCCTGAACCTCTGCCGCGCCATAGGCTGCGGCGCGTCGGGTGGCCAACCCCTGTAGAGGCTCGGCCTCAGGGTCCGCCTCGGGGGCATCCAACGCCTGGGCCAGACGACGGGCCAGGTCCGGTTCAGCTCCCAACTCCCGGCGCCAATCGGGATCGTACCGGTCCAGGAGGAGCCCCAGGGCCGGACCCGTGCCGTAGCCCAGCGACCGGACATAGGTAGGCCGGTTCTGGAATCCGTCCACACTCCGGGCGACCCGTTCCAATGCCTCCCCCGTCACGTCCAGAGCGAACCGCACCCCGGTATACTCAGCCAGCCCCTCGTGGGCTTCGAGCTGACGCTCCACGGGGGCCGCGTCGGGAAAGTGGTCGTAGCGCACCTGCCGGAAGAGGAGCGCGTCCCGGGCAGCCTCTCGGGCCGCATCACCCTCGTGCCTCAACGCATGGGCCAGAGCTCGGATCTCCAGCCGGAGCCAGACTCTCCCTTCCTCCTCGTCCAGGTGGGAGGCCATGGGATCCGCGATCTCCAGACCCAACTCCGGCTGGATCCGGTGGAAGGACTCGTGGGCCAGGAGCCGAAGACGGCTGAAGCGGTCCTCGGTCAGGGGGAGCATGGCCATGGCCCACATGGTGCCGTCCCACTCCAGCGCCGTATTGGCCACCCCCATCCCTGTCGGCCACGAGCCCACGTACATCCCTGCATGGGGTTGAAACTCGCCGGCCCGGTCCGGCGCATTGGCGACAGCCAGACGGGTTGCCGGATCCACCAGGACAACCGGGCCGCAGAGTTCGGCCGGCCAGAGCCCTTCGGCGGCCGAGCAGGCCTCCTGGAACTCTGTCAGAGCCTGAACCGCTGCAGCCGTATCCGGCGCCTGGGCCGAAGCCAGGGAAGGCACGGCGAAGAACACGCTTACCGAGAGGAAGAGAGCCGTGGAAAGTGACGTGGTGGGCATAGCGAGCTGTCCCAGGTGTGGGCGAAGATCGGGCCTCGAGCAATGAGTTCAGATGCGCTGGAGGCTCTGACCCCGGAGGGGGTGGATTGCTCCGGGGGATGAGCGATTTGCGGCGGTGAAGGCCAGGTTTATAATGTATACATTATATTATGGGGTGGAATGGGCGTGACGGTAGGAGTCGTTGAGACTGGGTTATGAGGTTTTTGTTATAATGCTCCATGCAGAGTCCAATCCTGATCCCGGGACCACGGTTCCCGCCATCGGCAGTTCGGCGGTGACGGCCATCCCGGAGGACATGCTGGAGTGCACCAGGACTGCTCCGGCAGGAAGATCTGGTCATAGGTGAATCTCCGGCAGCACACGTACTGACGTTTACCTTGGGAGCTTGATGGAGCCCCGCTGTCGGCACCCCACATTAGGTTATGCTGAGCAACACCCCCGCCCTGGCCCGTGGTCCTTCGCCCGCCAACCCACGACCTCATGCTCATTACCTTCGGGATGGATCTGGACGGAAGCCCGTGGAGCCACGAGCCTGCGGCGCTGGGGACGGTCCAGCTCGGTCCACTGGGTCTTCTGTCGGTCCTGGAGACCCGCCTCGGGCTCGGTGGTCCTTCCATCCATCCCGCCCGCCGGATCGACCAGTACCTGGCGCGCCTGGAGGCGTCGGCCGGGCCCGGAGAGTGGTTCCAGCCCTCCCTGGAGGCCGATCCCTGGTCCACGGCCCGTCACCTCCTGGCCTGGCGCGACGAGCTGGTGGAAGCGGGCTGGGACGGACGTGCAGCCCGAGAGGCATCCCCTCGCCTCACGGGGTTGGCCCGGTTGGAAGGCAAGGTGGAGCTGCCCCTGGCACCAAGCCGGGCCGACCGCCTTCGGAAGGTGCTGGCCCACCTGGAACGGGGCCGAGGCCCTGGTATCGCACAGGTCCGGCTCCTGGATCCGGATACCCTCCTCCCGCCGGGCTGGCGACGACTATTCACCGAGCTGGCGGATCGGGGCACGAATCTCGAGGAGGCCGCACCGCCGGAGCCCATCTCAGAGGCCGAAAGCCACCTGGCT